>DASYEE010000182.1:0-94776 GCA_036499165.1 Galbitalea sp.
GCTGGGGCGACACGACGGTCGTCGTGCCGGGGCATCCACTCATCGACGTCATCACCGGGCGCGCGATCGATGGTGGCAGCCTGCTGCTCGCCGATCTGCTGTCACGGTATCCGGTCGCATTGCTGGCGCCGGCAGAATGAACCCGATCTGGGCACCGTCCGCGCGAAGCGTCGCGCTCCGGACCACAGCGGGCGACATCCAGCTGCGGCGCTCGGATGACGGCTACTGGCACGCGGCAGAGGGTCTTCCGCCCGGCACCGATTACTCGGTCGTCGTCGATGGCGGCCGAGAGTTCCCCGACCCGCGCTCCCTGCGTCAGCCGCACGGCGTGCATTCCGCGAGTCGCGTGTTCGACCCGGCGGCGTTCGAGTGGAGCGACGCATCCTGGACGGGGCGCCAGCTCGCTGGCGGGATCATCTACGAACTGCACGTCGGCACCTTCACACCGGAAGGCACGCTGGATGCCGCAGCTGGCCGGCTCGATCATCTGGTCGACCTCGGCGTCGACTTCGTCGAGCTGCTGCCGGTCAACGGCTTCAACGGCACGCACAACTGGGGCTACGACGGAGTGCTCTGGTACACCGTGCACGAGGGCTACGGCGGCCCGGAAAGCTACCAGCGCTTCGTCGACGCCTGCCACGCCCGTGGAATCGCCGTGCTGCAGGATGTCGTGTACAACCACCTCGGGCCGAGCGGCAACTACCTGCCGGAATTCGGCCCATACCTGACCGACGAGAGCGCGAACACCTGGGGCGCATCGCTCAACCTCGCGGAGCCGGCTGTGCGCCGGTACATTCTCGACAACGCTGCGCTCTGGCTGCGCGAGTACCACGTCGACGGCCTGCGGCTTGATGCGGTGCACGCGCTGGTGGACACGAGCTCGAAGCACATCCTGCAGGAGCTGGCGGAGGAGACGGATGCGCTGAGCGCGCACCTCGGGCGACCGCTGACGCTGATCGCCGAGTCGGATCTCAACGACCCGAAACTCATCATGCCGCGCGAGGCTCGCGGCTACGGGCTGACCGGGCAGTGGAGCGACGACTACCACCACGCGCTGCATGTCGCGCTGACGGGCGAGACCGACGGGTATTACGCCGACTTCGTCTCGCTCGCCGCGCTCGCGAAGACTGCGACCCGCGGCTTCTTCCACGACGGCACGTACTCGTCGTTCCGGGGGCGTGACCACGGGCATCCGATCGACCCGGAGGTGCCGACCTGGCGCCTCGTTACCTACTCGCAGGATCACGACCAGATCGGCAATCGCGCGGTCGGTGACCGGCTCGCCGCAACGCTCGACTACGGCCAGCTCGCCATCGCGGCTGTGCTGACGCTCGCGGGCCCTTACACGCCGATGCTCTTCATGGGCGAGGAGTGGGGCGCATCGACGCCGTGGCAGTTCTTCACGTCGCATCCTGAGGAGGAGCTGGGGCGCGCGACGGCAGAAGGCAGGATCGCGGAGTTCGAGCGCATGGGCTGGGACCCGGATGTCGTGCCAGACCCGCAGGCGCCATCCACGTTCCACGCGTCGAAGCTCGACTGGAGCGAGGCTGGCGACGGCGACCACGCACGCCTGCTCCAGCTCTACCGGGCTCTTGCCCTGCTGCGCCGCGACGTGCCGGAACTCAGTGATCCGCGGTTCTCACACCTGGATGCGTCGTTCGACGACGCCGAGCGCTGGCTGAGGCTCGACCGCGGTCGCGTCTCCATCCTCGTGAACTTCGCCGATGCGCCTCGCGACGTGCCCGTGGCAGGCCCGGCCGCCGCGGCCGCCGCGGCTGGCACGGTGATCCTCTTTGCCACGGATGGCGACGTGACGCTCTCGAGCGCGCACGTCGCCCTCCCCCCGCACTCTGCCGCCATCCTCCACCGACGCTAGCCGACCCCCCTTCCCACGAGGCCGTCCCCCGCTGAGGGGCGCCACATCGCCCTTCCCGAACGAGTTTTGGGGCGATCTGGCGCCCCTCACCGAAGTATGCGGAGGCAGGGGCGGGAGGGCGGGCGGGGCGGGGACCACGCCGGACGGGCCGAGGCAGAGGTGTTAGCGATAACAGTCGGTTGTCGATAGAGTTGGATTATCGCTAACACAGCGCGCCGACGCCCTGCATGACACTTCGTATTGACGACGTTCGCGCACGCCGACACCCCAGGAGATCATGAGCACGACGCTGTCGCCGGCCGTCACCGATGAGCCGCACGCCGCCCGCGCGGTGACCGACCCGCTGCAGGGTGAGCCGCAGCCACGCACCGCGGTCGGCGCGTCCGGCACCTGGCTGCCGGGGGTCCGACACCTCTCGTTCGGAGGCGACTACAACCCCGAGCAATGGCCGCGAGAGGTCTGGCTGGAGGATATCCGCCTGATGCGCGAGGCCGGCGTCACGCTCGTGAGCATCGGCATCTTCTCCTGGGCGCTGCTCGAACCCCGAGAGGGAGAGTTCGACTTCGCCTGGCTGGATGACGTGGTCGCGCTCCTCGCGGACGCCGGCATTGGCATCAGCCTCGGCACGCCGACCGCGTCCCCACCCGCCTGGTTCTGGGCGAAGTACCCCGCAGCGCGGCCGGTGACCCGCGACGGCGTGCCGCTCGGCTTCGGCTCCCGCGGGATGGCGAGCCCGAGCTCGCCCGAGTACGCGATTGCCGTCACTCGAATCGTCACCGAGCTCGCCACCCGTTACGGCAGCAACCCGGCCGTGAAGCTCTGGCACGTCCACAACGAATACGGAGCGCCGGTCTCCGATTCGTACGACGATCACTCGGTGCGGGCATTCCGCGCCTGGCTCGAAGCGCGCTACGTCACGATCGAGCGCCTCAACGCGGCGTGGGGCACCACATTCTGGGGCCAGCACTACGCCGGTTGGCACGAGATTGACGCGCCTCGCAGGGCCGCAACGACGGTCAACCCCGCCCAGCAGCTGGATTTCGCCCGCTTCACCAACTTCGCGCTGCTCGAGTGCTTCAAGCGCGAGCGCGACATCCTTCGCCGGCTCTCCCCCGGCATCCCGATCACCACGAACTTCATGGCGACCAGCTGCCCATCGATCGACTACTGGAGCTGGGCGCGCGAGGTCGATATCGTCTCGAATGACCACTACCTGACGAGCCAGCGCGATGATCGACATGTCATGTTGTCGATGGACGCCGACATGGTGCGTTCGCTCGCCGGCGGCAAGGCCTGGCTCCTGATGGAGCACTCGACCTCGGCCGTGAACTGGCAGTCGCGCAACATCGCGAAGCAGCCCGGCGAACTCGCACGGAACAGCTTCGCGCACTACGCGCGCGGCGCGGACGGAATCCTGTTCTTCCAATGGCGGGCTTCTCGTTTCGGCGCAGAGAAGTTCCACTCGGCGATGCTGCCGCACGGCGGTTCCGATTCGCGAATCCATCGGGAGACCGCCGCGCTCGGTCGCGGCCTCGCCCGGCTGGACGAGACTCTCGGCAGCGTCGTCGGCGCACGGGTCGCCATCCTCTGGGATTGGGAGTCGCTCTGGGCCCTCGGGCTCGAGTGGCGTCCGAGCGCCGACCTGAACCAGCGCAGGCAGATCGAGACGTTCTATTCATGTTTGTGGCACGACGGCTTCACGATCGACTTTGCGCACCCGGAGGCGGACCTCAGCGCATACGACCTCGTGATCGCGCCGAGCCTCTACCTGGTCTCCGACGCCGCAGCAGAAAACCTGCGGGGGTACGTGGCGCGGGGCGGCGTGTTCGTCTCGTCGTACTTCTCGGGCATCGTGGGCGAGACGGACGCGATCCCGGCCGGATTCTCGCCCGGCCAGCTGCGCGATGTGCTCGGAATCGAGATCGAAGAGTTCCGGCCGCTCCGGTCCGACGAACGCGTGCTGCTCTCGAACGACCTGGCCGGCTCCGTCTGGACCGACGACCTGAGGGCAACGACCGCGAGCGTCCTGGCGACATATGTCGACGGTCCGGCGGCCGGGGGCGCCGCGATCACGCGCAACGAATTCGGCGACGGCACGGCCTGGTACTTCTCCACCGAGTTGGATGCCGCTGCGCTGTCGATCGCCATGGCTCCCGTTTTCGAGCGGGCGGGCATCCACATCGACGCCGATGGCAACCGGTCGCTCGAGACAGTGGAGCGAGTCGGCGCGGACCACACCTTCACGACATACATTAATCACGCGGCAACAGCCGCGACCGCCCGGGGCGCTGGCGTCGACCTCTTGACCGGCGAACAGCTCGATCCGATCACGGTGCCCGCGGGCGGCGTGCGCGTGATCAGGCGCGAAAACAGCACTAGACCGAACAACGAGAGCGAGACATCCCATGGCTGACCTGCAGCGCGAACGACCCTTCGGCCGCACCGGATTCCCGGTCACTGCCCTGACCCTCGGTACATCCAGCTGGGGACCAGCGAGGGCGGGCGAGACCGCGGAGGCGCGGGATGCCCGGCTGGCCGAACTCGCCGCCGCCTTCCTGCGCGGGACCCTGCCGACCAACGCGATCGACACCTCGAACATCTACGGCGGCTCGGAGTCCGAAGCGCACATCGGCCGGGCGCTCGCCCTTGCTGGCGGCTTGGGCGATGACCAGCTGCTGCAAACGAAGCTCGACAGGGATATCCCGTCCGGGCGCTTCGACGCCGGGCAGATGGAGCGCTCGCTCGAGCAGTCCCTCGAGCGCCTTGGAGTCGACCGCCTCCAGGTGCTGTTCCTGCACGACCCGGAGGGCATCGGATTCGACGCGGCCATGGCTCCTGGCGGTCCGGTCGAAGCCCTCGTTGCGATGAAGGAGCGCGGTGTCGCGGCATCCATCGGCATCTCCGGCGGCCCGGTCGACATGCTGCAGCAGTTCGTCGAGACGGATATCTTCGACGCGCTCATCACCCACAATCGCTACACGCTTGTCGACCGCTCGGCCGGCGACCTCCTCGAGGCCGCTGCCGCCCGCAATCTCGGCATCAACAACGCCGCGACCTACGGCGGCGGCATCCTCACCGGGGACCCGCGCTTTGCCGGCAGTTACGGATACGCGCCGATTCGCCCCGCCGTACAGAAGGCGGTCGACGCGGTTGAGGCACTCTGCAGGGAGGCCGGCATCTCGATTGCCGCCGCCGCGCTGCAGTTCAGCCTGCGCGACCCTCGAATCCACAGCACGATCGTCGGCGTGACCTCCCTCGGGCGCTTCGATGACCTCGAGCGCGAGTGCGCCGAAACCATCCCGGACGGGTTCTGGGACGCCGTGGATGCTGCCGTCCCGCCGGCAAGCGCCGCTCTCGACGCGTAGGCAGCCGAGCACCGTGGCCGCCACCCGTTTCGCGATCGTGGGCAACGGCTGGCGCGCGCAGTTCTTCCATCGCATCGCGGCCGCTCTCCCCGATGAGTTCGAGATCGTGGGAGTCGTCGTGCGAAGTGCCAGCACGGCGGATGCGGTCGCCGCCACCTGGGGCGCGCCCACGTTCGACTCGCTCGGCACCCTCTTCCTCCGCGAGCGCCCGGACTTCGTCGTAGCGAGCGTTCCCCGGAACGTCGCCTCGGAGGTCATGGCAGAGTGCGTGGTTGCGGGGGTCGCCGTGCTCAGCGAAACACCGCCCGCCGACAGTGCGGACGACCTGCGCCGGCTCTGGCACGCCGTCGGCGCATCCGGGCTCGTGCAGGTCGCCGAGCAGTACCTTCTGCTGCCCGCCCACGCAGCACGGCGCGAGATCGTGCGCCGCGGCACGATCGGTACTCCAACCTCGGTGCAGGTCTCCTCAACCCACCTCTATCACGCCGTTTCCATGATCCGCGGGTTCCTCGGTTCGCCCTTCGGACCGACCGAGGTGCGATCCCAGGCTTTCGACGCGCCGCTCGTCGACCCGATGGGCCAGCGCGGCTGGACGGACGATTCGGAACCACACCCCGCCGTGACGACCATCGCGACCATCGACTTCGGCAGCACTCACGGCGTCTACGACTTCACGGACAACCAGTGGCACAACCACCTGCGCTCTCGCCGCATCGTCGTGCGCGGTTCGCACGGCGAGATCGCGAACGACGAGGTATTCAGGATGCCCGAGCCGCACACGTTCGCGACATCGCCGATCCTTCGCAGGCAACTCGGCTACGACCTCGACCTCGACGGCTACGACACCGACCACATCACTTTCGAGGGCACTGTCGTCTGGCGCAACGAATTTCTAGGAGCCCGGTTCTCCGATGAGGAGATCGCGATCGCGACCCTGCTGCGGCGCACCGCGGCGTGGGTGGGCGGCACGGGGCCAGCGCCATATCCGCTGGCCGAAGCGAGCCAGGACCATCTGATCGGTCTCGCGATCGAGGAGTCGGCGGCCAGCGGGGCTCCCGTCCGCACGGGACGGGAGCCCTGGGCGCCTGCCTAGCCGACGCGCTCGAAGTCGATCTCGAGGTGAGCCGGAGCGACATCCAGTTCGTACTGCTGCAGCGTCTTCGGCCCGCACGATGCCGTTCCAAGGCCTGCCTGCGCGATGTCGAGGTTCAGCCAGACGCGGTCGCGCCGGATCAGCTCGCCGTCGTGTCGCGCGGCATCAAGGTCGGCCGTCGTCCACCGGCGGGCGGTGAACTCGAACGACGGGGCGCCGATGATCCGAATTCCCCGGCCCGCCGCATCGGTCAATTCGAGGCTGCGGGTCTGGGTGCGGTTGCCGTTCTCCTGCGGGAACACGTACGGCGTCTGCAGCGCATCGACGCTCGAGACGAATCGCCCTACCCGTGCCGCGCGCTGCGAGTCCGGGTAAGCCTCGCCTGGACCACGACCGAACCAGTCGGCGGAGCCGAGTGCCTCGGGCAGCACCAGCTCGAGGCCCAGGCGAGGCAGTGTTACCGGCCAGGTGCCCTCGGGCGTCACGTCGAGATGCAGCCGAACTCCGGCGTCGGTCGGCGTCCACTCCCAGGTGGCACGGAAGCCGAGCGAGGTCGCCGCCGCCGCGACGCGGGTGCGCACCACGACGGAACCTTCGGTGGCCTCGACCGAATCCGTGCGCTGCTCGATGCGGTGCAGGCCGAATTTGCGCCAGGCCGTCTCGAGCGGGCTCTCGGAGAATGAGCGGTCGTTGTCGATCGGAGCTCGCCAGACCGCGAGCCGGGGGCCATCGACGGGGATGCCGACGAGCTCGCGGAGGGCGCCGCTGCGCGCGTCGAGCACCGTCGATCCAAGCCGGATGTCGCGGTCGTCAGTCGCGATCGCGCCGGAACGCGGCACCGACCTCACTCGCGCGGTTCGCGCGAGCTCGACCTGGCCCCACGCGATCTCGTGGCCGCGTGGCGCCCAGGGCTGGTCGTCGCGCAGCACGGCACGGACGCTGAGCCACGTCTCTCCTGCGCCCGCCGGAACGGGGGCAATGGCCGGGCGGGGCACGACGACTGACTCCCCCGCCGCGAGCGTCGGGACGTCGAGCGTCCCGGCCGCGACACCCACTCCATCGGATTCAACCGTCCAGGCGAACTCGAGGTGCGAGGTGTCGCGATGATCGTAAAGATTGGCGATGGCAATGGCACCATCGACGTCCGTGATGCGCACGGGCTCGATGACCTTCTTGAACTCAGCGAGGCCGGGAGACGCAGTGCGGTCGGGGAAGAGCAGGCCGTCCGCCACGAAGTTGCCGTCGTGGAGAGGCTCACCGAAGTCGCCGCCGTAACCGTAGATCTCGCGTCCGGCCGCGTCCTTGGTACGGATGCCGTGATCGATCCACTCCCAGACGAACCCGCCCTGCAGCCGCGGGTACTTCTCGAACAGTTGCTGGTACTCGGTGAGACCACCGGGCCCGTTGCCCATGGCGTGCGCGTACTCGCACATGATGAACGGCTGCGCACGCCGGTTGGCGTCGAGCGCCGCATCCTCGAGCGGCGTCTCCTGCTGCTGGCCGATGAGCTCGACCTCTGCGTGCGTCGGGTACATCCGGCTGTACACGTCGACATACTTCGACGTGTAATCGCGCTCGTAGTGGATCAGGCGCTTCGGGTCTCGCGCGCGGGTCCATTCGGCCATCGCGGCGAGGTTCTCACCCGGCCCGCACTCGTTTCCGAGCGACCAGAAGATGATGCTCGGGTGGTTCTTGTCGCGCTCGACCATGCGCTGCATGCGTGAGACGAGCGTGTCGCGCCAGCGCGCATCCGTCACCGGATTTCCCGGCAGCGGATCGTGCTCGTCCGGAAGGAACCCGTGCGTCTCGAGGTCGCACTCGTCGATCACCCAGAGCCCGTATTCGTCGCAGAAGTCGAGGAACCGAGGGTGCGGCGGGTAGTGGCTCGTGCGCACGGCGTTGATGTTGTTGCGCTTCATGAGCAGCACGTCTTCGAGCATCGTGGCCTCGTCGATGGTGCGCCCGGTGTCCGGCGAGAACTCGTGGCGGTTGACCCCTCGGAACAGGAGCGCGCGACCGTTGGCCGTGATGATCCCGTCGACGACCTCGATGCGCCGGAAGCCGATCCTGAGCGGGATGCGCTCACCCGAGGTCGCGAGTTCGCCGTCGTACAGTCGTGGTTCGTCTGCCGACCACGGAGCGACTCCGGGAATCTCGATGATTTCGCCAGCCGGCGCATCGATCCCGAGTTCCGGGACGATGATGCGCGCGCCAGCCGGCGCATCCACCGACAGGATGCCGTGGCCTGCCACATGATCGAAGTCTGCGTGCACGAAGTAGTCGTCGATCGCGGCGGCAGGTCGAGCGATGAGCGTGACATCGCGGAAGATACCGGACATCCACCACATGTCCTGGTCTTCGAGGTAGCTGCCGGACGACCACTGGTGCACGCGCACGACGAGCAGGTTGTCGCCGCGCTTCTGCACGACACTCGTGATGTCGAACTCCGTTGCAAGCCGCGAACCGGATGTCACACCGAGCTCCCCGCCGTTCAGCCAGACTCTCGCGGCAGAGTCGATGCCGTCGAATCGCAGGATCGTGCGCTCGGCATCCCACTCTGCCGGCAGCTCGAAGTGCGTGCGGTAGTCGCCGGTTGGGTTCTCGTCTGGCACGTGCGGTGGATCGACCGGGAACGGGTAGAGCACGTTCGTGTATGCGGGTGCACCGTGTCCGTTCAGCTGCCAGGACGCGGGAACCGGGATCCCACCCCAGCCAGAATCGTCGTATGCCTCGTCCGCGATATCGGTCGGCAGGTCCGCGGTCGGTGACAGGCGAAACCGCCACTCGCCATTGAGGCTGAGCGTGGCAGCATCCGACCGGAACCACGCCCGGGGCTCTTCCGCGCCTGCCGTCAGGTCGATCTCTTCCCAGTAGCGGGCGCGGCTGGCGAGCCGAGTGTCATTCAGTAGCACGGGAGACTGGTCCTTGGTCGGTGCGGTCGTTGTCGATGGCTGGTCGTCTGTGATGGTCGACGTCATCCCTTGACGCTCCCCGCTGAGAGACCCGACTGCCAGTAGCGCTGCAGGTACAGGAACGCCGCGACGAGCGGGATGATCGATACGAGCGATCCGGTGATCACGGTCGAGAACAGCACGCGCGCCCCGCCGCCCTGGTTGCTCGATGCCGCCCACTGCGCGAGCCCGACCGTGATCGGGTACAGCGACGACTGGTTCAGCATGATGAGAGGCAGGATGTAGTTGTTCCACGTGCCGACGAGCGCCAGCAGGAACACGGTGACGATCGCGGGCCCGAGGAGCCGGACGGAGACCTGCCAGAAGATGCGCAGCTCACCCGCACCGTCGATCCTGGCCGCCTCGATCAGGTTGTCGTCGACCGCCTCTGCCGCGTAGATGCGCAGCAGGTACATGCCGAACGGGTTGACGATCGAGGGCAGGATGACGGCCCACGCCGTGTTCGTGATGCCGAGGTTTGCGAACAGCAGGTAGGTGGGCAACGCGAGCGCGGCGCTCGGGATCATGATCGCGCCGAGGATGACGCTGAAGATGCCGCGACCGCCCGAGAACTTGTACTTCGCGAAGGCGTAGCCGGCGAGCGTGGACAGGACGACCGCACCGAACGCGCTGGCCAGCGAGTAGAAGGCGGAGTTCGCGAGCCACAGCCCGAACGATCCGTTCTCGTAGCTGAACACGGCACCGAGGTTCGTGAACAGCGAGAACGCCTTACCGAACGCGAGCCCGAAGCTCGAGAACAGGTCGGTGTCGCTCTTCGTGGAAGCGAGAATCAGCCAGAGGAACGGCACCAGGAAGTACACGACGCACGCCCAGAGCGCGATCGTGAGGATAACGCTCTTGCGTTCGCGACGCGGCTTGCGCTTTTTCGCGCGAACCTGCGGCGCGACGATGTGCGAGGAGTTCCCGCGCGGGGTTGCTACGGCGCTCATGCGCGGTTAGCCCTTCTCTGGATGGTGAACTGCACGATGTACGAGACGATCGCGGTGAACAGGCCGATGATGAACGCGATCGATGCCGCGTAGTCGAGCTCCTTGTTGTTGAACGCCAGGTTGTACGCGTAGAAGGTCGGCGTGTACGACGAGTCGATCGTTGTCGGCGCAAGCGTCTGCAACAGGCTCGGCTCGGTGAAGAGCTGGAATGAGCCGATGACGGAGAAGATCACACAGAGCAGGATCGCTGAACGCACGGCCGGGATCTTGATGCTCCAGGCGATGCGCCACTGCCCGGCGCCATCCACTTCTGCTGAGTCGAAGAGTTCGGTCGGCACCGATCTGAGCGCCGCGTAGATGATGATCATGTTGTAGCCGACGAACTCCCACGTCGAGATGTTCATCATCGAGCCGAGGATGTTCTGCTGGGACAGGAGGTCGGGAGCCGGGAGGCCGATGCCCTTGAAGATCTGCGCGATCAGCCCGAAGTTGCCGCCGTAGAAGTAGCCCCACATGAGCGTCGAGATGACACCCGGGATGGCGTACGGCGCGAAGATCGCCAGCCGGACGAACCGTGCGCCCTTCAGCCTGCCCGAGTCGAGCACCAGCGCAAAGAACAGCGCGAGGATCAGCATGATGGGCACCTGGATCACCAGGTACAGGAGGATCCGGCCGAGACCCTCATAGAACTTGGGGTCAGTGAACGCTTGCGCGTAGTTGGCGAGGCCGATGAAGGTCTGGCCGCCGATGATCTGGTTCTGGAACAGGCTGAGGTACAGCGCGTAGAAGATCGGCACAAGCAGGATCAGTACGAAGAAGAGCAGGAACGGCGCGATGAAGCCGTATGCCGTCGCGTTCAGGCGACGTTGCTGCGCACGGAACCCCGCACGCGATGGTTTTGCCCGCAGGGGGACAGCAGTCATGGTGGCTCCGATTTTTCGTTGGACGTCTGTGGGGTGCGGGAGGGCGACGCGTGCCACCCTCCCGCACGATGCACTACTTGGTGTTGACGGTGAAGCCCTGCTTCTTGCCGTACGTGACCAGGTCGGCCTGCCACTTGGCCATCGCCGTGTAGATGTCAGACTTGGCGGTGATCGCCTTGCCGACGGTGTCGTTGTAATCGTTGCTCGCGTACGTCATGTACGGCAGGTAGCCGAAGCCGGCCGGAACGGTCGCCGCGATCGACGCGAACGTCTGGTTTGCGGTCTGCCCACCGAAGAACGCCACCTTCTGCGCCGCGAAGGCCGGGTCTGCAAGAACCGACTTCTTGGTCGGAAACAGCAGCGACTTCGGGTTCAGCGACATCTCCTTGGCCGAGGCGGAGTCACCGTTCAGGTACTTGACGAACTCGTAGGCCGCGATCGGGTTGCTCGATCCCTTGATGACTGCGTCGGACGAACCGCCCCAGTCGCCACCGACGTTGTCGCTGGCGCTCCACTGCGGCATGGGAGCGGCCGTCCACTTCCCCGATGTGTTGCCAGCGGAGCCTGTGAGGTCGTCAGGACCCCACGCGCCGACGACCCATCCGGCGTAATGGCCTTTGGCGACCGCCTGGAACCAGTCATCCGTCCAGCCGGGATCAACCGAAACGTTGCCGGACTGGATGAGCTTCGTCAGGAAGTCGGAGACGGTCTTGACCGCGGTGGACTGCAGGTCGACGGATACCGTCTTCTTGCCGTCGTACGAGAACGGGTTGCCGCCGGCCTGCTGGATCATGCCGAGAACCTGTGCCGACTCTGTCGGGTTGAAGTTCGCGATGTATGAACCCGTCTTCGCCTTGACTGCTGCTGCATCGGTCGCGAATTCGTCCCAGGTCTTGGGCGCGTCTGTGATGCCGGCCTTCGCGAGGATGTCGTTGCGGTAGATGAAGGTCATCGGCCCGAGGTCCTGTGGGAGGCCCCAGGTCTCACCCTGTGCTGAGACGAACGACCACGCGGCGGGGGTGAACTGGCTCTTCAGCGAGGCCGCGCCGTACTGGTTCAGCCCGACGACCGATTTCGTGACAGTGAATGACGGAAGCTCTGAGTACTCGAGCTGGGCGACATCCGGGGTGCCCTTGCCCGCGTCGATGGCAGCCTGCAGCTTGGTGTATTCCGCGCCGCCCTGCCCGGCATTGACCATGTTGACCTTGATCTTCGGGTACTTCTTCTCGAAGGCAGCGACCTCGGGAGCGAGGCCGGGGGCCCAGGTCCAGAAGTTAAGCGTTGTCGACTTTGACATTGCCTTCGTGATGTCGGCCGCGCTGACCTTCGACGAGCTGGTTGTGCCGCCGCTCGAGGAGCAGGCGGACAAGAGGAGTGCGACGGCTACGACGCCGGCGCCCACCGCGAGTGCGGACTTTCGCTTCATTGATCTGTTCCTTTTCTCTTGGTGTCGCCGGTCAATTGCGATCGGCGAATGGGTCGTTCGAGTGAACCGGCAGGTGGTGCCGCGAACGAGGCGCGAAGGGTGCAACGCCGCAGGCACCGAGGATTCTCGTAACGGACCGTGGCGCTGCGCCTGATCTGTTCATGACTGCGGACTCCGTTGCCCTGGGGAATGATTCGCCGATCAAGTTATCGCTAACATCGACGTGCTCGGAGCCTACATCGATCGTTTTAGCGCTAACAACACCCGGGAGCGAAGTCGGAGAGCATCGTTATGCTTCCGTTACCTTGGCGGCACGAGCACCGGATCGGGCGCCAGGCGGGATCAGGCGGCGGGCGGCGGCCCGGACGATCCGCGCACGACCACCATCGGCGCAGACGTGTGCACGACGACCGGCGTTTTGCCGTCGATCCGGGCGAGCAGCCGGTCGATCGCCAGCCTGCCCTGCTCGGCGAACTCGAATCGCACAGTGGTCAGCGGCGGCCGGAAGAACTGCGACTCCGGAATGTCGTCGAAGCCGACAACGCTCACATCGCGGGGAACGCTCACTCCCCGCCCCTCGAGCGCCGAGATCGCGCCGAGCGCGCTCTGGTCGTTCGCGGCGACGATTGCGGTGATGCCAGCGTTCAGCGGAATGGTCTTCGCGATGTCGAAACCCGCCTGGGCCGACCAGTCCCCCGCGATCATCCCGATCGACTCCAGCCCTCGTGCCGCCACCGCATTTTCGTAGGCGTTCGCCCGGCCGCGGGCTGCCAGCCAGCCGTCCGGGCCGCCGATGTGAAAGAACTTGCGGTGCCCGAGGTCTGCGAGGTGCGCGACCATCAGGTCGACGCCAGCGTCGCCCATCGTCACCCGGCTGCCCAGGTCGTCGCCATCCTCGGATTCGAGGCTCACGGGAACGGTAAACGAGGCTGAGCGAAGCGCATTCACAACCCGGTCGGTTGGGGTGAACGCCAGGAGGCCGGCCAGGTTCGATCCGCTCATCAGGTCGATCGCGTCGGCGATGCCGCCGTCGTCCTCCGGATCGAGACTCACGATGTCGAGCAGGTACCCGGCTTCGCGCGCGCGAATGCTCGCCCCCTCCATGATCTTGCTGGGGCCGGCCGCGAGGAGCTCGTAGACTAGCGCGCCGATGCGGTGCGGGCGGCTCGTCGCCAGCGACCTGGCCATCAGGTTCGGACGATAGCCGAGCTCCTCGATGGCTGCCTCGATTTTGGCCCGAATCTCCGGGCGCACGTTCGTGTGCCCCTTGACCACCCTCGAGACCGTCTGGTGGGATACGCCGACGACCTTCGCGACGTCGTACAGGGTCGGCCGTTTTGCCGCGCCTTCTTCCGCCGTCACCATCACTGCCTTTCCCCCGCCGAATCCGGATTGACCTTACGTTAGCGCTATCACGGCGAGGTTTCCGAGAGCCTGCTCCGCCGAGTCGCCGCAGGTCGGAAACCGCAATCCGATAACCGGGCCCGAAACGCGTATTTGCGAAGGTTTGTCAAGGCCCTCCGGCGAAATGAAGAACCACTTGTCCACCCGCAACAGCAGTGTTTCAATGAGAAAACCCCCGCCACGGGGCCATGCCCCGGCAGGGGCGAACATCACCTGTTTTCGTCGAAGGAGACACCATGGTTCTGCTGTCTCCGGCCGCGCGGGAATCTGAGCACCGCGACCGGGATCACCACATCGATTCGACCATCGCCCTCGTCACGGACGACGTGTACAGCGTCATGACGGATCGCGAGACGCTCGGCTACGTCCACAGGGTCGGCACTGTCTACGTCGCCCTGAGCGGCGACATCCTGAGTCACGCGGTCGAGGTCGGGCAGTCCCTGTCGTGGGATCGAGCCGTGCAGATGGTGCGCTTCCCGTAGCCGACGCGCCTCCGTTTGAGTCCCGTTCGACCCCTCCGTGAGTGATCCTGCCCGCAGGTGATCTAAGGTTGTGTGCGTCAAACGGATGTGAACGACGCACCGAAACGGAGCCCCATGGGAAAGATCCTCTACGGAGACGCAGGCACCGAGATCGTCTTCGACGACCGTGACATGGCCCACCTCCAGCTCGTTATCGGAGCCAAGCTCCGCCGTCGCGAGAGCTTCTTCTTCACCTGGCGAGAGGACGCTAGCGTCGGCGATGGTCGCTCGAGCATCTGGATCGACGCCGCCATCCCGTTGTACTTCAAGTACTACGGGAGCAAACCGCCGACGATCAACCGCGAGTGGCTCGAATTACTTACCCTTTCGGCAAACTCCGCACAGGGGATGCAGTTCATGACGGAACCGCAATCGAACGGTGGCGCCAGCGGCACATCGAACGGCGAGCCGCCCGCTGCTAAGTAGCTTCAGGTCTCGCGGCTGCTGGAGCGAGACCGGGCAGTTCCGTGATGCCGAAGCGCGTGGCGAGCACGCGCGATGCCGCGTTCATGCCCCCCATGCCGTGCACGCCCGGCCCGGGCGAGACCGACGCAGAGCAGAGGAACACGCCATCGAGCGGTGTCGACCACGGATCGATGACCCTCGGTCGTGCAACCAGCTGCCGCAGCGACACGTCGCCCGCGGCAATGTCTCCGCCGACGTAATTTACGTTGTGACCCTCGACCTCAAGCGCTGTGGACGACGAGAGGTCGAGGATGCGATCGCGAAAGCCGGGCGCGAATCGTTCGATCTGCGCCGTGATCGCCTCACGGCGATCGAGCGTCGAGCCCGCAGGCACGTGGGTGTATGCCCAGAGCACCTGCTTGCCCTCTGGCGCGCGCGACGGGTCGAGGATCGAGGGCTGCGAGACCAGCACATACGGCTTGTCCGGATGCCGGCCGGCTGCAACCGAACGCTCCGCAGCCGCGATCTCGGCCCTGGTGCCGCCGAGGTGCATGGTCGGAGCGGCGGCCAGCTCCGCGTTGGCCCATGGCACGGGGCCATCCAGCGCGAAGTCGACCTTCGCAACAGCGCTGCCGTACCGAAAACGTTCGAGGGAGCGTGCATAACGCGGCGATATTCTGCCGGCGGCGAGTCGTGCGAATGCCCGGGGCGTGACATCCAGGACGACGGCCCGCGCTGGCGGCAGCTCGTTTAGGCTCGTTATTCGCGCACCGGTGACGATCGAACCGCCGTGCGCCAGCAGGTCATCGGCGAGCGCGGTGACGATCGACTGGCTTCCGCCCATCGGCAATGGCCACCCGCCGGCGTGACCGTGAGCGGCAAGGACGAGTCCGGCGGCAGCGGCCGGAAGATCCGGCAGACGGCGGTTCGCGTGGGCGATGACCCCGGTAAGGAGCGCTGGGGCCGGATCCTCCCGGAAGCGGGTGTTCCAGGCGCCGCCTCCCTGCTCAAGGGCGCGCAGTCCGAGCGCCGCAAGGGCGAGAGGATGCCTCGGCCAGCGCACGAGCGATGTGCCCGTGATCTCGGCGATCGCACCTGCCCGCCGCGACAGCGGTTCCATCAGTCGACGCCACGCCCGCCCGTCTCGGCCCAGCGAGTCGGCGGTCCGATGGATGTCGCGCCACGCGATGGCCGCCCGGCCGCCGTCGAGCGGGCTCGCGTAGGAGATCTCCGGCACCACGAAGTCGACGCGACGCTCGATGCCGAACGCGCGGAAGAAGGGAGACGCGAGAGCCATCGGATGCACGGCGGAACACACGTCGTGCAGGAACCCCGGCAGCGTCAGTTCGGCGGTGCGGGCGCCGCCACCGATCGTCGGTTCGGCCTCGAACACGGTGACAGTGAGCCCGGCGCGCGCCAGGATGACCGCGGCGGCCAACCCATTCGGGCCTGACCCGACGACGACCACATCGGGCGGTGCGGCGACATCAGTCACCTCGGGGCTCCGACAGCGCCGCGACCCTGCGCGTCGCGTAGATCTCGCTCGTCGACGGTCGCCCGAGCAGCCGCGCGACAAAACCGAGCACCCAGCCCGTGATCGTGATCGCCGGCCACCACACGCGCCGCACCCCGAGCATCCGTCGATAGTGGGCCGGGAGCGTCGCGATCGCGCCGGCGAACACAATGCGATACCCGATCGAAGTCGAACTCCCGAGCGGCGGATTCCGGATAAATCGCACGGTGTCGCGGGCACGCTCGCTCGCCTCGAGCTCGGGGCCAAACGCAACGAGCTGTTCGCGCAGCTCACGCTCGGAGCGCGGCGGATTCGCAACGCCCATGAGGTCGCCGGCGGAAGCCCACTCCGCGACGTATGCGTCAGCCCCACCGGGAATCGCGCCACCCCACGTCTCGTGGCAACGCAGGAATGAGTCGGCGAAGGCGACGTGCACCCAGCTGAGCAGCGCCGGGTCGGCTGCCGAGTATGCGTGCGCCTCGCCGTCACGCTCGTAGCTGCCGCGCACGCGCGCGTGCAGTCGCCCGACGAAAGCGCACGCCTCGGCCGCCTCAGCCCGATCGCCGAAGCTCGTGGTGAGCACCCAGCGAACGGTTCCGGAAAGACGGCCGAGCGGGTCCTCTCGATATCGCGACCAGTCGTGAACGCCGGCCATGGCACCAGGGTGAAGCGTCTGCAAGAGCAGTGCTCGCATGCCGGCGACGAGGACCGGCATCCCTCCGTGCACAGTCCACACCGCGGAACCGGGGCCGAAATAGCCCGCGTCGTCGCCCTCCGCGAGCGCCTCGACCCACGCAGGCACGCCGTCCGGCGAACCGGTCAGCATCTGGAACAGCTGCGCGCGCAGCCGCGCGAACGCCATCAGATGCCCGACGCGTGGAACAGCAGGCCGAGCAGGTAGGTGACGGCCGCCGCTCCGAACCCGATGGCCAGCTGTCGCAGGGCCCGCTTCAGGGGCGATCCGCCGGAGAGCAGCCCAACGACAGCGCCGGTGCCGAGGAGCGCGAGTCCGACGAGCCCAGCCGCAATGAGGGTTGCCGGGATGCCGGTGAGGCCGAAGAAGTAGGGGATGACGGGAATCACGGCGCCGCTTGCGAAGAAGCAGAAACTGGATGCAGCGGCGCCGAAGCCGGTGCCGATCGCCTCGTTATCCGTTGTCACGACACCCGACGACAGGCTGGCGCTTGGTCCGCCCGTCGCGCTCAGCACCTCGGCCGCGTGCTCAGCGGCGTCTTCCGCGCTCATTCCGCGCGCCCGGTACACCAGCGCGAGCTCGTTCGCGTCGACATCCAGGTCTGGAAGGACGCGGTCCGCATCCGGATCCGGGGTGGATGCCTCGAGCAACTCGCGCTGCGAGTGGACGGAAACGTACTCCCCGGCACCCATCGACAGGGCTCCGGCGAGAAGGCCCGCGATGCCCGTTGCCAGCACGGCGCCGGCCGGGATCCCCGCGGCCGTGACACCGAGCACGAGCGAAAGGTTGCTGACGAGGCCATCGTTTGCACCGAACACCGCGGCGCGGAACGTGCCGCTGAGGCGCTGCCTGCCGCGAGCAGCAAGCCCCCGCACGACCTCTTCGTGGATGGCCTCGTCCGCTGCCATCGCCGTTGTCGCATCCGAGTCATTCTCGTATGGCGATCTTGCCTCGGCACGTTGGGCAAGCGCGAGAACGAAGACCGAGCCGAATGCACGGGCGAGCAGGATGAGGAACCGGGTGCGAAGATCGCCACGGAGCGGCCTGCCCACGTTATCGCCGAGCAGTTCCAGCCAATGCGCCTCGTGGCGGCCCTCTGCTTCGGCGAGGGCGAGAAGGATCTCCCGTTCCTCGCCGTCGCGACGCCGGGCGAGCTGCCGGTAGACCGAGGCCTCCGCACGTTCGTCGGCGAGATACTGCCGCCAGCGCCTGATCGTGCGATGGCTCGGTGCAGCGGCGGAATTCACTTGTCCAGTGTGCCATCTCAGCTTGGCGGGTGCCCGGTAGGACAGACTTGGCAGATGCCGATCATCGACAACGCCGTTTATGTCCAGGGGCAGCGCACGGCTAACCCTGAGAGCCTCGACGAGACGTACGAAGTGCTCCGCGAGCGCCATGGAATCGCCTGGATCGGGATGTATCGCCCGACCGCAGAAGAGGTGCAATCTGTCGCCGACGAATTCGGCCTTCACCACCTGGCCGTGGAGGACACGCTCGCCGGTCACCAGCGTCCCAAGCTGGAACGCTACGGCGAAACGCTGTTCATCGTGCTTCGGCCCGCTCGCTACCTCGACGCATCGGAGGAGGTCGAGTTCGGCGAGGTCCACATGTTCATCGGCCCGGACTTCGCGATCACGATCAGGCACGCGGAATCCCCCGACCTCGGTCGCGTCCGCAAGCGTCTCGAGCACTCGCCGGAACTGCTGGCGCTCGGCCCGCTTGCCATCATGTACGCGGTGCTCGACCAGGTGGTCGACGAATACTCCCCCGTTGTGAGCGGCCTCGAAAACGACATCGACGAGATCGAAGACCAGCTCTTCAGCGAAGACACCAAGGTGTCGCGCCGCATCTACGAGCTCTCGCGCGAGGTGATCGCCTTCCAGCGCGCAACGCAGCCGCTGGTTGGGATGCTCGGGGTCCTGCGCGACCGCATCGGCAGCGATGATCCGAAGACCCTCGAGCTGCACCGCGACCTGCGCGACGTCGAGGACCACGTCACGAGCATCGTCGAGCGGGTCGACAGCTTCCGCGCCCTGCTGCAGAACGCGCTGACGGTCCACGCGACGCTCGTCGGCCAACGCCAGAACGACGAGACGAAGGCGCTCACCGAGGCGAGCCTGAAGCAGGCGGACCAGGCCAAGCGCATCTCGTCGTGGGCAGCCATCCTGTTCGCCCCGACCCTCGTCGCCGGCATCTACGGGATGAACTTCAAGCACATCCCGGAGCTCAGCTGGACCTACGGCTATCCGTTCGCGCTCACCCTGATGCTCGTGCTCGGGATCCTGCTGTACACGGTCTTCAAGCGCAAGAACTGGCTCTAGCTCGCGGTAGCTCGCGCCTGTTCAGCCGGAATCGCGATCCACAGCACGATGTACGCGATGAATTGCGGCCCTGGCAGCAGGCATGAGAGAAGCGCGATCAGTCGCACCGTTCCCCTGCCGAGTCCAAAGCGGTCAGCAATGCCTGCGCATACGCCGCCGATGATTCGTCCGTTGGTGGGTCTTCTGAGTTCAGCCATGACCCAAGCCTCGCCGACGGCGGCTGCGAGCACTATCGGGGTATCCCCCGATTTCGCGGTCGGGGTTGGCAGCGCCGGGGCTAGTCGGTGACGAAGTCGATGAGCTGCTCAACTCGACCGAGGAGAGCCGGTTCGAGGTCGGCGAACGTCGTAACGCGACCGAGGATGCGCTGCCATGCCGCCGCGATGTCGGCCTGGTCCTCGTGTGGCCAGCCGAGTGCATCGCAGATGCCGTGCTTCCACTCGATCGAGCGCGGCACATCCGGCCATGCGGCGATGCCGAGCCTGGCTGGCTTGACCGCCTGCCAGACGTCGATGAAGGGATGCCCGACGACCAGCACGTAGTCGCCGTGCGGCCCCGCCGTGACGGCATCCGCGATCCTCGACTCCTTCGAGCCTGCGACCAGGTGATCGACGAGAACGCCGATGCGTCGATCGGCGGATGGTGCGAACTCGCGCACCACGGCATCCAGGTGGTCGACGCCCTCGAGGTATTCGACGACGACGCCCTCGACGCGCAGGTCGGCTCCCCAAACCTTCTCGACGAGCTCAGCGTCGTGCCGTCCCTCGACGAAAATGCGACTCGCCCTGGCCGTGCGGGCACGATGCTGCTCCACGGCGATGGAACCGGATGCCGTGCGTCCGACCGTCTTCTCGACCTTCGGTGACCGGAGCGCGACCGGCTCGCCATCGATCATGAAGCCCGGACCGATCGGGAAGACTCGAACGCGGCCGCCCCGGTCTTCGAGGCGTACCAGCCTGCCCTCGAGCCCGAGGATGGCGCCGACGAACCCCGTGGCCGACTCCTCGACCACGAGATCGCGCACCGCCTCGACGATCCGAGGCTGGACGGCCGGGGTCCGCCGGGAGAAGTTCGCAAGTACGTCAGTGCCGTAAGGGTCGAAATCGCTCACCGAAGTGACCATACGCGGGCGGGGAGCATGGCGAGCGCAGCGACATGGCGAATGTCAGGTGCGAGCGAGTGCGCGGCCCATGATCGCCGAAATGAGCGCATCCGTCGGTTCCTTCGGCGCGCTCGGGTTGGCAAGCAGTGTGAAGTCGACCTCTCCAAGCTCGGGCAGGCTGAAGCGATTGGTGACCTTCACCAGGTCTTCTGGGATGAGGCTCTGCGGAAAGACCGCAACGCCGAGCCCTGCCCGCACGGCCGCGAGGAGTCCGCTGACTTCGCGCGAATTGCAGGTGATGCGCCACGTGCGTCCTGCCGCTTCGAGGGCGTCGATCCCGATCTGCCTGCTCACGGACGGCGCCTGGTACGCGACGACGGGAACGGGTTGGTCGGGTTCCAGGATCGTCTTCTCGTGCCCGACCCACACCATCGTGTCCCGGCTGACGCGCACACCGCCCGGCTCCTCACCCGGCATCTGCTTCACAAAGATGAGATCGAGCTGGCCCGCCCGCAGCCGACGGTACAGCGGCGCAGTCTGGGTAACCGTCAGCTCGAGGTTGATCTGCGGGTACAGCTGGCGGAAGTGCCGAAGGATCCGGGGAAGCTGGGTAATCGCAAGGTCGTCGCCCGCGCCGAACCGCAGCCGCCCGCGCATCGCCGATCCGCTGAAATAGCTGGATGCCACGGTGTGCGCGGCAAGGATCGTGCGGGCAAACCCGGCCATCGCATCCCCGTTGTCTGTCAGTCGCACATCCCTCGTGTCGCGCGAGACGAGGGTGCGGCCGGCGGCCTCCTCGAGTTTTCGGATGTGCTGGCTCACGGTCGGCTGGCTCAGCCCGAGCTGAACACCGGCGCCGGTGAAGCTTCGCGTGTCCGCGACAGCGAGGAAGGTCCTGAGCAGAATCGGGTCGAACATGCACACCTCATTACGAAAACCAATGACAGATATAGTTTCGATTCTCTCAGGGAATGCGCTCTGCGCCAGTACCGTTAGTAGCTGTATCGCGAATTTCCCCCATACATAACTCATTTGATTCGCACTGATTTCGATTCGCACCAGGATGCTTTGTGACCGCCGCTCCAACCCAGTCAGCTTTTCCGCCAACAGAACCCATGCCGGTCATCTCCGGGCGCTCGCCGTGGAGTGAGAGTCTCTCGTCGCTGAGAGTCCCGAACTTCAGGCTGTTCACCATCTCGAACATCCTCGCGATGTCCGGCACCTGGATGCAGCGCATCGCCCAGGACTGGCTGGTCCTGCAGCTCTCGCACAGCGTCGCCGCGGTCGGCGTCACGGTTGCGATGCAGTTCACCCCGATGCTGTTGTTCGGCCTCTACGGAGGACTGATCGTCGATCGGTACTCGAAGCGCATGCTGCTCATGCTCACGCAGTCGACCGTCGGGCTCCTCGCCGTCCTGCTCGCGGTGCTCGCCCTGACCGGCACGATCCAGGTCTGGCACGTCTACGCGATCGCGTTCCTCGTCGGTCTCGTGACAGTCGTCGACAACCCGACGCGCCAGGTTTTCGTCAACGAGCTGGTCGGGCCGCGCAACCTTCGCAACGCCATCAGCGTCAACTCGTCGGTCTTCCAGCTCGGCGGCCTGATCGGGCCGGCCGTCGCCGGCATCCTGCTTGACGCCGTCGGGGCCGGGTGGGCCTTCGCAATCAATGCGCTCACCTGTCTCGTCACGGTGCTGACGCTCGCTGCCCTCACGAAGTCGAAGCTTGTGCGCAGCCCCGCAATGCCTCGGGCGAAGGGGCAGCTGAAGCAGGGCCTTCGCTACGTCGTCCGTAAGCCCGCGATCTTCTGGTCGATCGTCATGGTGGCGATCCTGTCGGTCTTCGCGCTGACCACCCCGGTCATCCTGGCGGCCTTCGCAAACAACACGTACAAGGTCGGCGCGTCAGGCTACGGCCTCTTCAACACGCTGGTTGCCGCCGGTGCGCTCACCGGTGCGATCCTGTCGACCCGGCGCACCGGTGTTCGCCTGCGCACCGTGATCATCATGGGCGGGGTATGGGGTGCGCTGCAGGCGGCGGCCGCGTTCATGCCGGGTGAGATCAGCTTCGGCATCTTCCTTGTGGCGCTCGGCGTCGGCAACCTGCTGTTCATCACCGCGGCCAATTCGCTCGTGCAGATGTCGTCGAACATCGGCATTCGCGGGCGCGTGATGTCGCTCTACGTGCTCGTTCTGCTCGGCGGGCAGGCGATCGGCGGCCCCATCATGGGCTGGATCGTCTCAAGCTACGGCCCGCATGTCGGCATGGCGATCTCCGGGCTCGTACCCGCGATCGCCGCGGTCGTCATCGGCATCCATCTGGCCCGTCGCCACCAGCTGCGCATCAGTGTGAAGGTCGACGGTCGCACGCCGCACTTCACCATCGTGCGTCGCATCGACGGCGGCTTCACCGCGTAGGCGGGCGGTGCCTGCCTGAACGCTCCCGGTGACCTAACCGAGGATGAATTGCAACACGCCGTCTCGCGAGCGTGCCACCAGCGGCGTGGCTCCCGTACGTCCTTGGGTTAGCGCGCGGCCGACAGGCGCACGAGGAGCGTGCCGTCGATCGGGATGACCGTCGGCGCCCCGAAGACGCGGCTGACCGAGGCAACCGTGATCGCGCCCGCGACGAGGATCGACGCGAGCACAAGCACCTGGAATTCCGCGGCCTCGATCACTGAGGCTCCGGCGAAGATGGCTCCGACGAAGGCACCCGGCAGCGTCACGATTCCTGTCGTGCGCGTCTGGTCGGTCGACGGGATGAGCGCGGTGGATGCCGCGACCCGCACGACCCGCAAGGCCGAGCGTCGCGGGGTAGCGCCGAGCGCCATCCATCCCTCGATCTCGTCGCGGCTGCTCACGAACGACGCGGCCATCGAGCGTCCCGCGAGTGTCGACACGGTCATCGCGTTGCCGACGACAATTCCGCCGACCGCGAGCACGTATCGCGGGCTGAACTGCACGGCGCCTGTCGCGAAGACGATCGAGACCGGAACGGCGGACGAGAGCGCGATGATCAGCGCGATCACCGGCGCGAATGAAAGGTGCAGCAACAGACGCCGGATGACCACCCAGGTCGCGGCGAGCACCATAACGGCGAGGAACGCCGCAACCCACCAACCGCTCGAGATCACACCATTCAGGATGAGTGTCAGGATCGCCAGCTGCAGAACAGCGCGAGCGATGGCGATGGGTTGCAGCCAGGGCTTCTCCAACCGCAGGCCCGCCACGATCCCGAAGCCGATGGCAGCGAGCAGCGCGACCGCGAGAATCGTCATCCAGAGGTGCATGCGACTAGCTTGCCCTGCGCGACGCCGTTAGCTCGACACGACCTCGCGGCGGCCGCGGATGCGACGGCGCACTGCGACGATCACGATCGGCAGCACAGAGATCAGCACAACCAGGATCGCGATCACCTCGACGTTGTTCGCAACGAACGTCACCTTGCCCAGCCAGAAGCCAGCGAGTGTGAGGACAACGGCCCAGCCCACGGCGCCGATGACATCCCACACCAGGAACACCCGCCAGCGCATGCTCGACGCTCCGACGAACGGCGGTACATACGTGCGCACGATCGGCACGAAACGCGCCAGAACGAGCGCCCATGCACCGTAGCGCGCAAAGAACACGTCTGCCTGGTCGCGATATTTGGTCTTGAACAGCCTGGCGTCGTCTCTGAACAGCCGCGGTCCTGCGCGACGCCCGATCGCGAAGCCGACCGCGCTTCCCACCGCGGCAGTCAACGCCACAATGACGATCAGGAGCCACAGCGGGATGCCGAGAGCCGCGATCACGATCGCAGCCGCGAAGACCAGGCTGTCGCCGGGCAGGAACGGGAAGAGCAGTCCTGTCTCAACGAAGACGATCGCGACGACGACAACAAGCGCCCATGGACCGACATTGTGCAACAGCACTGTCGGGTCGAGGATTCCGCCCAGGAACGAAGACTCGGCGAGCGGATGCATGCACCCAGCCTGCCTTACCCGCCTATGATTTTGCCTTCCCGGTCACCCAGGCGAGCCTGAGCATTCATACAGGCTGGCTAGCTCCCGGGCCGGCGCAGGATGCCAACGGTGACGAACTCGCGCACGCTCGGCAGCACCTGGGCAAGCAATTCGTCTGCATCGACCTCGAGCAGCTCGCCGAGGGCAGCGCAGATCGCCGCGATACTGAGCTCGCCGTCGCAGGCCCCAACCACCGCGGCCGTCGCCGTGTCGAGCGGGTAGCTGCGCGCGAAGCCGCCGCCTTGGCGCAGGTTCATAACTGCTGGATGTTCGTCGCCCGGCCAGTAGTGACGCTCCTCCGTGACATCCGGTGCGACGGTCAGCATCGCCCGCGACAGGGCAAAGTCATCCAGCGCCGCCTGCCAGTCATGCGCATCGACGCTCGCCTGGATGTGCGCACCCAGGCCGGCCGAGACCGGGCCGTCGAGTCGCTCGAGGCGGCGCCATCGCTTCCGTGGCACGTCGACCACGCTCGCAGGCCTCCGCACGAGCAGGTAGCCGAAGCCGACCCGCTCGACACCGCGCGACTCGAAGTCGTCGAGCCAGGCGAGCGACAGGCGGTCGAACTGGGCGCCCGCGCGGGTGCCGCCGTCACGGATCCAGGTCTCGGCGTACAACGCGGCATCCTGCACCTCGCGCTCAATCACCCACCCGTCGAGCCCCGTGCGCTCGAGCCACGCGCCCGCGCGATCGAGGCCGTCAGAATGCTCGCTGCCCGCCTCCCGATACTCCCAGTTGCCAAGCAACTGGGCGATTCCGCCGGGGCGCAGGTGCCGGGCGGCACCGCGCACGACCTCGGCGACGATGGCGTCACCCGTGAGGCCGCCATCGCGGTACTCGTACGAGGGGACGCCATGGCTCCTCGGCGTGATGACGAAGGGTGGGTTGGAGACGATGTGGTCGAACGATTCGCCTTCCACCGGGTCGAACAGGCTGCCGAGGCGGAACTCGACTCCCGCGATCGCGTTGAGGGCAACGTTGAATGCGGCGAACGCGAGCGCGCGCCGGGAGATGTCCGTGGCGATGACCCGGCCGGAGTGGCGAGAAGCGTGCATCGCCTGGATCCCACATCCGGTGCCGAGGTCGAGGGTCAGCCGCGAAGGCCGCTCCACCATGAGCCCGCTGAGCGTCAGGCTCGCTCCGCCGACCCCGAGGACATGGTTTTCGGCGAGCGCGCCCGCGCGTGTCAACTCGCCGGGGTCGCTCGCGATCCACCACTCGGCGGGGCCCCACGAGTCGCTGAACGCATAGGGACGCAGGTCGACGAGGGGCAGGATCTCCGCATCCGCGCCGGCTCCGTCGGTCACGAGCCGAAGACCCGCGGCGCCAGCGACACCCAGCGTCGGTAGCGCCGTTTCGAGCGCGCGACGCGGCACGGGCAGGCCGAGCACGAACAATCGAGCGAGGGTTGCGGCTGGCGCATCGTCGCCGCCCGCAGCTGCACGATCCAGCGCGCGAATCGCCGGAGCCCTGTGCGCTCGGTGGAGCGCCGCCGCCGCCTCCTCGCCCCACAGCGCTCCGAGACGCTCGACGCTGAAGTCCGCTGCGACGAGGTCGGCGCGAAGGTCGGCGACCGCGCGCGCGTCGTTGCCCGGAGCATCCATGCACCAATTCAATCGTGTCTAGGCTGGAACTATGAAGACGGTGCACCTCGGAGACAGCGGTCTCGAAATCTCGGCAGTGATTCTCGGCTGCATGTCGTATGGCGATCCGGCACTCGGCAACCACGAATGGAGCGTCGGGCTGGACGAGAGTCGCCCATTCTTCAGGCAGGCCATCGAACTCGGTATCACGACGTTCGACACGGCGAACATCTATTCGCTCGGCTCGAGCGAAGAGATCACCGGGCAGCTCCTGACCGAGTTCGCGAAGCGCGAAGACGTGCAGATCGCGACGAAGGTGCACGGCGAGATGCGCCCAGGCCCGAACGGCCACGGGCTCTCGCGAGCCGCCATCATGCACGAGATCGACGCGTCGCTGCGCCGCCTCGGCACCGACTACGTCGATCTCTACCAAATCCACCGATTCGACCCGGCCACGCCGATCGACGAGACCATGGAGGCGCTGCACGACGTCGTGAAGGCGGGCAAGGCCCGCTACATCGGGGCGTCATCCATGTTCGCCTGGCAGTTCGCGAAGATGCAGCACGCGGCAGACCTGAATGGCTGGACCCGCTTCGTCTCGATGCAAGACCAGTACAACCTCCTCAACCGCGAGGAGGAGCGGGAGATGCACCCGCTGTGCCTCGAAGACGGCATCGGCGTGATTCCGTGGAGCCCGCTGGCCCGCGGCAAGCTCACGCGCCCGTGGGGCGACACGACGAAGCGCGGCGACACAGACAATGTGACGGCACGGCTCTACAAGCAGTCCGAGGACTCGGACCGCCAGATCGTGGATGCCGTGGCCACTGTCGCAGACGCCCGTAACCTCTCGCGCGCCCAGGTCGCGCTCGCGTGGGTAGCCCAGCAGGAGGTGGTCTCAGCCCCCATCGTGGGTGCGACGAAGCCCCATCACCTCGAGGATGCGGTCGCCGCCATCGAACTCGACCTGACGCGCGACGAACTGGACACGCTCGAAGAGCACTACGTGCCGCACTCCCCCGAGGGCTTCTAGGCAGAAAGACAGCAAGGAATCCAGCACGATGCAGCCCATGACCGAAGACGAGATCCGCGCATCCTTCGTCAATGCCCCGAACGATGTGATCCAAAGGATGCCGCTTCCTGGCCTCCACGAGACCGTGTGGGCGGAGCGCGAATACCTCGGCTGGCTCGATCCGACATTCGCCCAGCGCGGCTACATCGTCTACTGGCGTGAGGGTAAGCCGTTCGGCATCGTGCTGCGTTCCGCGACCTCCAGCATGTCGCGCGGAATCTCGGCGATGTGCTCACTCTGCCGCACGCATCAGCCGGGCAACCAGGTGTCGCTGTTCACAGTGCCGAAGGCCGGCCAGGCCGGGCGAGACGGCAACACGATCGGCACGTACATCTGCTCCGATCTCGCCTGCTCGACGATCATCCGCATCGTGCCGCCACCGCACGACCTGCAGCCGCAGCCCGACCACGTCGTCGAGGAACGCACCTCCGGGCTCCTTGCCCGCCTCGACAACTTCACACGCGAACTCCTGCCAACGGGCTGAGCATGAGCGAGCAGCGCTCTGCGGAGCCGGCGGCGAACGATCCGTCCGGCGATGACCCGCGCGTCGCGGCATACGGCCGCGGAGTCGCAGCGGATGTCGTTGTGGCGATTTCCGCCGAGTTCCCGCTGGTGGCCGTCACGACTCGCCTCTACGAAACGGGCGTCTGGCTGGCACGAGTCGAATTCGCGCCACCGCGCGAGGATTCGGTGCCGGTCTGGCTGGTCGTCAACCGCGACAAGACGTTCGTCGTCGCCGCGGGCGAGACCTATCGGTGGGACGAGGAGTTCATCCCGGAGCTTCGAGAGCAGCAGGTGGGCGTGATCGTTGCGGAGATCCGCGATCTTGCCCTGCACGGCCTGCTCGCCGTGCGCACCAATCGACTCTTCGGGGTCTACTCGACTACCGTCGTCGGCACGCCGGACGATGAGTTCGTGGCAACGGCGCTTGCACGCCCCCTGGCGAAGGAACTCGAGCGCTTCACAGGCTGGAACTGACCGTTAGCGCAGGTCGGCTAGCGCTGCTCGCCGTGCCCCAGAAGGTGGAACGGGATGGCGATTGAGATCGACACGAGGATCACGCCGCCGACGAACATGATCGCCTCGAAAGATGGCACCGTGAACGCGAAGCCGAACAGCACCAGGCCAGCGACGAAGATGGCGAAAGTGATGATGAAGGCGAAAACGTTCATGTGGCTATTCTCTACCAAAATTCGTGGGCGCGCGTCACACTTCGAGGTCGGCGAGCCGAGCAGCCAGCTGCTCACGCTCGAGCTCGCCGCTGGTGAGCGCGAGCGCTTCACGGTAGCTGGCGGCGGCATCCTCACGTCGACCTGCCCGCTCGAGCAGGTCGGCCCGTGCGGCGGGCACGAGACGGAAGCCGTCGAGGCTCCCGGCGAGCTCGTCGATCAGCGCGAGCCCGGCATCCGGCCCGTCTCGCATTCCGACCGCGATCGCACGATTCAGCTCGATGACGGGCGTTGGTGACAACTCAAGCAACTCGTCGTACAGCGGCACGATTCGCTGCCAGTTCGTCGCCTCGGCAGTGCGGGCACCCGCGTGCACCTCGGCGATTGCGGCCTGCACGACGTAGGCGCCCCGCCCGCGGGACATCGCCCGGTCGAGGACAGCGCCCGCCCGCGCGATTTCCACGCTGTTCCAGAGACCGCGGTCCTGCTCCGCGAGCGTCAACAGCCGCCCGTCGTTCGAGATCCGCGCCGCCCTCCGGGAGTCCTGGAACAGCATGAGCGCGAGCAGCCCACCGGCCTCGGGTTCGGTCGGCATGAGATCGACGACCGAGCTCGCGAGGGCGATCGCAGAATCGGCGAGATCCGCGCGCGCGCCGGCTGTGTAGCCCTCGTTGAAGACGAGGTAGAGCACGGCGAGCACCCCGGAGAGCCTTTCGCCGAGCAATTCGGGGGGCGGAACGCGATACGGAATCCCGGCGTTCGCGATCTTCGCCCGTGCGCGAACCAGCCGCTGCGCCATCGTCGTCTCCGGCACGAGGAACGCCGCCGCGATTTCCGGCACCGTGAGGCCCGCCACCGTGCGCAGCGTCAGGGCGACTCGGGCGGCCAGCGGCAACGCAGGATGACAGCAGGTGAAGATCAACCGCAGCCGGTCATCCTCGATCGACGCGTCCGGTTGCCTGGTGAGCGAATCCATGATCGCCACCTCCCGGAGTTTCGAGCGTTCGGATGTCGCGGAGCGCAGTCGGTCGATCGCGCGGTTGCGCGCGGTCACCGCCAGCCACGCCGCAGGTTTTTCTGGAATGCCCTCCCTCGGCCAGCGGGCAACGGCGATCGCGAAGGCATCCTGCGCTGCGTCCTCCGCGAGCGCCCAGTCGCCGGTGACACGGATGAGCCCCGAGACGATCCGGCTCCAGTCGGAGCGATGGACGGCCGCGATCGCCGCGGGAACTCCGGTCACTCCTCGAACGGCCAGACCGGACGAATCTCGATGGAGCCACCGCGGGCCTGCGGATGACGGGATGCATAATCGATCGCCTCATCGAGGTCTTTGCACTCAAGCAGGTCGTAGCCGGCGATCCACTCCTTCGATTCTGTGAACGGCCCGTCGGTGAGCAACACCTCGCCCCGGCGCACGCGAACGGTTGTCGCATCCGACGGCCGGCGCAGCCTGTCGCCCTGCTTGCGGATGCCGCGGCGCTCGCCTTCTGCGACCCACTCTTCGATGTCCGGCTCGGGTTCGCTCGAGTCATCAGGGTTGGAATCGGTCGCGATAAAGAGCATGTACTCCATGTGGTCCTCCTTGGGTTAGACGGTACGTGAGTACAACGGATGCGGGCAGTCCGGAAACGACATCGTCGCGAAAATTGTTGGTAACGCCCGAAAAAAGCACTGGCGGCGGGAGTCATAGCTCCCGCCGCCAGGCGTTTGGGTACCGCTACTCGCGGGGCTTGGTAATCTCTTCGCCCGTGACGGCATCGATCGCTCTCTGCCCAGGGGGCAGGTTGGACAGGTCCGGTGCAATGACCTCGGGCATGCGGCCGGAGTCCGGCAGTCCGAACGTCGGCACGCGGCCGTCGCCGGGAGCCAGGATGAGGTCGTCTGACATCTTCGGCAGGGTCTTCCCCCTGAAGAAGTCCGGCTTCATCGCCCACCAGATGAACATCAGTACGAATCCGACCAGGATGCCGCCGACGCCGATGATGGCGTCATCCCCGACCACCCAGCCGAAGAAATTCGCCGCGAGATTGTGTCCGTGGGAATCGACCTCCCAGTCGGCCTCGGCATAGGTGATGAGGCCGTAGACGAACGCGAATCCGAGCATCAGACCGCCGAGCAGCGGGAACGCGAATCTCATGACGAAGTTCCTGAACGACTTGGAGAACGTCTTTCGATAGAACCAGACACAGGCGAACCCTGTCAGGCCGTAGTAGAACGCGATCATGAGTCCGATCGAGTCGACCAACGGAGTCAGCAGGTCGTTGTTCACGAAGGTGACAACGGCGTAGAACGCGATCGAGACGATTCCCATTGCGATGGTCGACCAGGTCGGCGTCAGGAACTTCGGGTGAATGCGCGCGAACTTTTCCGGCACCGCCTTGTAAACGGCCATCGAAAGGGTCGTGCGGGCCGTCGGCAGGATCGTCGTCTGCGTGGACGCCGAGGCCGACGTCAGGATCGAGATTGTCAACAGCGTAATCAGGATGTCGCCGAGCGGGTTGTTGCCAAAGAGAATCGGCCCGATCGAGAGGAACACGTTGTCGGAGTTGTCGCCGTTTGCCAGCCCGATTCCCGAGCCCCCCACGCCCGCGAAGGAGACCGTCGCGGTTGTCACCAGGGTGTAGGTGATGAGAAGCAGGACCGTGCTGATAATCGCTGCGCGGCCCGGTGTCTTCTTCGGCTCTGCCGTTTCCTCATTGACCGAAACCGCCGTGTCCCAGCCCCAGTAGATGAAGATCGCGGCGAGCAGACCAGGAGCCAGAACAGAACCGAAGTTGAGAGTGAACGGATTGAACCAGCTCCACTGCGGAATCAGTGACGTCTCGACACCATTGCCCGAATACACGCGGATCAGTGCGTACGCGGCGAAGATGATGAGGATGACGACCTCGATCGACAGCAGGATCTGCTGCAGCTTCGCGGAGATCTCGATCCCTCGATAACAGATCCAGGTCATGAGGGCGATCCAGATGAGGCCAGCGGCCAGCTCCCACCAATAGTTCGTCGAGATGTCACCGAAGAATTTGCTGATGTCGTTGTTGCCGAAGAGCCTGCCGAGGTTCCCCAGCAGACCGAATGTCGTTTGCCCCGCTATCTGCGCCAGGTTCGCCATGACGATGACATCGGCGACGATGATTCCCCAGCCACCGATCCAGCCCATGACGGGCCCGAAGGTACGGGTTGCCCAGGTGAAAGTCGTGCCGCAGTCCGGCTCGGCCTTGTTGAGCTCCTGGTACGCCACAGCGATCAGGTACATCGGCACGAACGCGAGCAGTACTATGCCGGGCGCCTGTACTCCGACGACGTGGCTGCCGACACCGCTGATGACAATGAACCCGAGGGCTGCCGCCAGGCTGTAAGCGGGAGCCGTAGACGCCACGCCGACCACGACACTCGAGGCGAGGCCCAGCGCACCCCCTTTCAGGCCCTTGCTGTCCACGCCTGATTCGCGCAGGTCGTCTGGGGTGGCAACCGTCATGGTGAACGCTCCTTCTGGAGCAGACTCGGGGATTCGCTGCTCCGGATCGGGGAAGCCACTCGTCGCTGAACGGCCCGGTGTCAACACACTAGACCCATATGTATTGCCGACGCACTTGACTTCTCGAGCACTTTCAGTACTCTAAAACCAAGACGTTCTATAACTGCTTAGTTATCGATGAATACGTCAGAATGACACGACACAGAATCACGACACAGGATGACATGACAAAGGAGACAGTCCATGACTGAGATCAGCGAATCCGAGGTAACAGACCGCGACGTGTTCGTCACGCGAGCTTTCAACGCTCCGCGGGACGTCGTCTGGAAGTTCTTTACCCAGCGAGACCTGATCGCACAGTGGTTCGGACCGACCGGCATCACCGTGCCGCTCGAGACAGTCGAAATCGAGCTCACCGTCGGCGGCAAGTGGGTGCTCACGATGGTTGATGACGCCTCGGGCGAGAAGTACCCGATCGACGGCGTCATCCTCGTCTGCGAACCACCGGAATTCCTCGAAATCGGGGTTGGCGCCAAGACCGCCGTCGGCGATCTCGAAAACATCAGGATGCGCTTGCAATTCCACGACCACGGCGAGAAAACGCGTGTCACCCTGCACCAGGGGCCATTCACCGACGAACAGCGCGAACAGACCGAGGCGGGCTGGGAGCTCTCATTCGGCAAGCTCGACGCTCTTCTCGCCCTGGGCTGAGTTCAGCTGGTCGGCGCCAAGCCGGCCTGCGGCAGGTACCGGCGCCGCAGGATGGCGCGCTCGACCTGCGTCCAGCTGGTCGTCACGGCAAGGTAGAGGGTGGCGGCCAGCGGCACGAATGCCGCGAAGATGACCGTCACGTACGGCGCCCAGCTCAGGATGCGGGTCATCCGCAGTGTTGCCGCGGTCGCCCCGGGTGCGGCAGGAGTCGCGAGCGCGACCCGCCGGGCGACCTCCGCGGCTCCCGTGATGATCGCGAGGAGCGCAACGAAGACGAGCACGCCCGGCCACGCTGCTCCCCCGCCCAGGAGCGAGCCGAGCGACGTGCCGAGCGGCACGCCGAACACGTGCTGCGTGAGGAGCGCGTTGCCGTGCCCTCCAATCTGGGTGCGCTCGAACAGGCCGTAGACGAGCGAGATCACGGGTGCCTGGATCAGCGTCGGCAGCAGTCCCGCGAATGGCGACACCTTCTCCGCCGCGTAGAGCTCCTGGGTCTTCCGCATGAGCAGCTCGCGGTTCTTCTTGTAACGCCGCTGCAATTCCTGCAGTTTGGGGGCCAGGCGCATCCGCCCCGCCTGGGCGCGGACCTGCGACCTGCCGACGGGAATGAGAATCGCGCGAAGCACGAGGGTGACGAGCACGATGGCGACGGCGGCCGCCGCTCCCCCAGCGAGTGGGGCGAGGAGCGAGGCGAGGCCGTTGACGACCGTGTATGCGGCGCCGAGCGCCGCGGCAATAGGCGGGAAAGCGAAAATGTCCATGGTTGTGCGTCCTTCAGGAATGGATCGAAAGTGGAGGGGATGCTGGCCGTCTGGCCGCGGCATCCTGCTCACACAAACCCGACAAAGGGAACGTGCCCGATGGGTCTGGCTGAAGGAGTGGTGCTACGCGGCCGCGATGGGCCGCGCCGGAGCGCGAGAGCGTGTTCGGCCCGCAGTGTCCGGATGCGAAGGCGCCGGCGCGAACGCCAGTAGTTGCCGGTGCTCGCGCGCGCGGCCGCCCACGCCAAGCTCATGGGCTCGAAGCCGACTCGCCGCGTACCGAACACCGTCTACCGCAAGGAGCGCGATCGCGAGGAGCCCGGCTATTGCTGCCGTCGACGGCGCGGACGATCCGGCAGAGGCCAGGAGGGCAACGGCGGCGAGTGCGAGAGCGAATCGCTCGATCACCAGGCGCATGCCGTTCCCTTCCGTGGAGGTAAGCCTATTCCTGGCCGTGTACGCGCCTGCTCCCATTTCGCTCAGGGCAAAGGAGCTTCGATAGGTTTACCTGCATGGGAACCGAACGCGGCATGGATCGGCTGATCTTCTTCACCGATGCGGTGACGGCGATCGCCATCACGCTGCTGATCCTGCCACTCGTCGACCTGGTTCCCCACGGCGGGCACGATCTCACCATCTCCGGCTTCATCCAGGACAACTTCGGGCAGATCTTTGCCTTCGTGCTCAGCTTCGTGATCATCGCCCGGTTGTGGATTGCCAACCACGCCTCGCTCGAGCACGTGCTGCGGGCAACGCCAGCCCTCATGTGGCTGAACATCGCGTGGGCGTTCACGATCGTGCTCCTGCCGCTGCCGACAGCGCTCACCGCCGCCACCCAGCCGGAGGCGGGCCCGGTTGGCTTCTATATCGGCACGATGACGGCCAACAGCCTCCTGCTGACGGCGATCTGCTGGGTGGTCTACAAGCACCCGGAGGTGGAATCCGGCGAGGGCGCCGCGGCGCGCAAGGAGCGGCTGCTCGGCAATGCTGCGACCTCCGTGGCGTTCATCATCGCGCTCATCGTCGGCACAGCCGTTCGCGAGATCAACTACTTCGCGCTGTTCGCGCTCGTCCTCACCACACCGTTCGACATGATCGTGAAGCGGCGCATCCGCGCATCCGTCCAGACCGAAGTCAGGAACTGAGCTCCTCGACCAGCGTCGGCCTCGTCGGCGCCCAGCCCAGGGAGCGGGCCTTCGACCCCGTCGCCTGCTGGCTGAGCAGCAGCGCGTCTGCGAAGTCTGCTCCGAGACGCTCCCGCGTCGCAGTCTCGTCATCGCCAACGACCGACCCGCCTGGTCCAACGACGGCCTCGCCGATCTCCCACACTGTTGGACTCACGCCGGAAACACCGAAGTAGACCTCTCCGGCCGACCCGCGCTCGAGCACGGCGACATAGAGTGTCGCCAGGTCGTCTGTATGAATGGTCGTCCAGTGCTGGTCGCCCGACCCAACGAGAACGAGTGCGCCGTCTTGTGTGCGCGGAGCCCCAATGATGACATTCGGGATGCCCTTGCCGTACCCGTAGACGATGCCGGGCGAGACGACGCGGGCGTCGATTCCGCCGCCGAGGAGCTTGGCCCCGGCCGCCTCCCGCCACGCCGTGATGGCTGGCGCGTCGACGGCAGTCGCTTCCGTCAGGTCCTCGCCCGAGCCGTAGATCCAGATTCCGGTCGTGTACACGAACGGCTTTTCCGTTCCCGCGAAGGCCACGAGCGCCGCATCGATCACTGCGTCGTCGAATTCCGCGGGCGATTCGTCCCCCGGGACAGCCGTATGGATGGCGGCGTCGACCTGACGTAACTGCGCCGCGAACCACTCGCGATCGGTAATCCGGCCAACGACAGGGGTCGCACCCGTACCCCGAACGGCATCCGCCGCCGTCTCGCTGCGCACCGCAGCGGTGACAGTGTGACCGGCGGAAATTAGTTGCTCAAGTACAGCTGATCCGACGAATCCCGTGCCGCCCGTTAGTAACACTCTCATGCTCGTTTGCATCCTTCGCAGAATTAGCGTTCGCTTGTGACAACCCGAACCGTGCTCCGGCATTCCCCCACGTCCCCCGAAAGTGGAATGGTCAGGCTCCGTCTCTGCGTGCGAAGCTTCACTCATCCATTTCTTCCAGGACATGTTCGGGCCCGACGGAAGGCCAAGGAAACAATGACCGCGGGATCATCCGCGGGCATCCAGTCGCGAAAGCAGCTGGTGCTCGCAGAGAAGCGCGAGCGCGCCGCTGCACTCGCTCGTCGTGCCGTCGCGCGCCACCAGGTGCCGTCGCACGTCGAACGGGATGTCGCCGCTGCTCTCGCGCCCCTCGCCCAGGTCGGCTACCACCTGCTTCCGGGCCGCGGCTGGCCCGGGAGTCGCGTTGCGCAGGTCGACCTCATCGTTGTCGGTCCGAGTGGTCTCTTCATCGTCGACACCAAGTCGTGGAGCGACGTGACGATCAACCAGACCCGCGTCTTCCGCAGCGACCTGGATGTCACGGACGACCTCGCAAGTCTCGCCGACCTCGCCTACGCGACAGAGGCGACGATGGCCGAGCTGGGGCTCGCCGCGGGCGAGATCCATCCGCTGGTGGTCCTCGCCGGCCGCGCGGGCATCCGTGCGCGCATCGGCACGGTCGAGATGGTCGGCGAGACGGACGCGGCGCGGTACATCCTCGAGCGAGGCATCCGGCTCTCCCAGGAGCAGGTTGCCGCCGTTCTGGCTGCGGCACAGGCGTACTTTCCCATCGTCGGCGATCCCGCCCAGCCACAGCTGGAGGGCGGCCACGTTGCTCGCCACGCAGACAGCGAACAGTTCGACTACGACACCATCCCCCTGATGAGCAACGCGGCGCTGCGCCGCCAGCTCGACTACGCGCTGTCCGCGCCTCCCATCGACAACTGGATGACGTTCCTTGACCCGGAGCAGGCACGGCTGGTGCGACGCAGCTTCAATGGCCCCTCGCGTATCCGTGGGGCGGCGGGTACGGGCAAGACCGTGGTTGGTCTCCACCGCGCGGCCTACCTCGCCCGCTCCCAGCCCGGCATCGTGCTCGTCACCTCATACGTGAGCACGCTGCCCGCCGTGCTCTCGGCGCAAATGGATCGCCTCGCACCAGATATCAGTCGCCGCATCGAGTTCGTCGGCACCCACGCCTTCGCTAAGCGACTGCTCTCTGACCGCGCCGTGCCGGTCAACCTGCAGCCAGCCGCAGCCGACGCAGAGTTCGACTATGCCTGGAGAACCGTTGGCAGCCAGGGCCCGCTCGGTCGTCTTGAACCGAAGCCCACGTACTGGGAGGACGAGATCGAACACGTGATCAAGGGTCGCGGAATCACCTCATTCGATGAGTACGCAGAGCTGACGCGCACGGGCCGCAAGCGCGGGCTGACCCTGGAGCAGCGTCGCGCGGTCTGGGATCTCTACTCGACCTACCAGGGCCGGATGACGGCGCGCGGCGCACACGACGAAGCCGATCTCATCCTGCTCGCCGAAGAGTCGCTCAGGCAGACCCCGCTCGATCGCTACAGCGCGGTGATCGTCGACGAGGCGCAAGACCTCTCGAGCGCCATGGTGCGGATGCTGCACCACCTTGTCGGCAACTCCACCGACGGCCTCACCCTCATCGACGACGGACAGCAGACGATCTACCCGGGCGGATACACGCTCGGGGAGGTCGGCATCTCGCTGGCCGGCCGCGGCGTCGTCACAACGACGAACTACCGCAACACGAGAGAGATCCTGGACTTTGCCGAGGGCATCATCGCCGGCGATGAATACCTCGACATCGAAGGGGCCCCCGCGAAGGGCGACGGACCCACATCCGTCGCCCGTTCGGGGTCGGCTCCGCTGGTCGTTCGGTTCACGAACCGCGCGACGCACGACGCAGAGCTTCCGCGCCGAGTGCGCGAACTCGCCAGCACGGAGGACACGAGCCTCGGTGACATCGGGATCCTCGCGCTCACGACGTTCGGAGTGCGGGCGGCGATCGACTCGCTGAATCGCGCCAACATCCCGTACATCGAGCTCACCCGCTACAACGGCAGGCCGGTGGACGCGGTCAAGGTCGGCACGGTCAAGCGGGCGAAAGGGCTCGAGTTCAAGCACGTCCTGCTCGCCCAGGTGCCATCCACCCTGCTGCCTGGCCCGACCGCTGCCCCGACGCTGGACGAGGAGGGCGCGGCCGCAGAGCACACCGAGTTGCAGAAGCGCGAACTCTACGTCGCGATGACGCGCGCGAGCCACAGCCTCTGGATCGGCACGATTCCTTGAGCTCGGCACTATTCCGTGGCTCGGCACAGCGACTCAGGCCGCTGCGCGCCTGCGCCGCCCGCGCGTGGCGAGACGCACGATCGCGCGCCAGCCGACGAGGAACACGCCGAGCACGATGAACGCGACGATCGCGAAGCTGATCGCGACATCCTGCGCTCCGACGAGCCGGAAGATCATGCCGAACAAGACGGTGAGGATCCAGAGCGAGATGCCGCTCCACAGGACGCGGGTAGGCGTGCGCCAGTTGCGGGTGACGATCCAGGCGAGCACGAGCCCGGCCGCGAAGGGCCAGAACGTGACCAGGATACCGACGACCGTCAGCGCCTCCTTGTGGCTCGCGCGGCCGATCACGACAAATACCGCGACCAGGATGACGTCGATGACGAACGACAGGATCGCCGCACGGCGCAGGGGCTTCATGCCGCAAGTCTAGGCAGCGCGCGGACCCATCGCCGCGACGCCACCCTCATCGCGCCAGGAGCGCTGCGACGGACTCTGTGATGACCCTGCGCCTCTCATCCCGAGTGTGCCCCGCGACGAGACTCGAATACTCCGGGGTGGCGTTCTCCCAGAGCGACGAGAGCTGCAGGATCACCCCGAGCAGGTCGATCGCGGGGAGGAACTTCGTGAGGGTGCCTGCGTCCTGCGCCTCCTGGATCACCGCGGTCTTCGCCACCATGCTCGCGAGGGATGCCGCGTGGAGCCCCGCGCTGGAACCGGCTTCCAGCCGGTACCAGTTCACGAATCGCTGCACCTCCGGATGCGCTTCGTAGCGGTCGAACAGGCGCCCGGCATACTCCGCGAGGTCGCCCGGCGTGATCGGCGTCGAGGTAAGCGTTCCGTCGACGATGTCATCGAAGACGGCGGCGAACAGCTCGTCCTTGCTCCCGAAATACGTGTAAACGAGGCCCGCGCTGACTCCGGCCGCCTTCGCGATCTGGTCGACGCGAGCGCCCGCTATCCCGTGCGCAGCGAATTCCTGAAGTGCCGCGTCCAGGAGCTGGCGCTTCTTGGCCTCTGGATCTCTTGTCACCATGTCGACAGTCTATTGAATGAGTGTTCATTTGACATGGACGGGGAATACGTGTTGAGTGGATCACGTTATTGAATGAGTGTTCATTAAACACGAGAGTTCGTGAACCTGAGCACCGGAAGGAACAATCATGACCAACCAGGTCTTTCTCGTCACCGGATCGAGCCGCGGGCTCGGCCGGGACATCGTGATCGCCGCGCTCGACGCGGGCAACAGGGTAGCCGCTGCCGCCCGCACGCCCTCCTCGCTCGACGACCTCGTCGCGCGCTACGGCGAGCGCATTCTCCCCATCGCGCTGGACGTCAGAGACATGGCTGCGGCCGACGCTGCGGTCCAGGCGACCATCGACGCGTTCGGCCGGGTCGACGTGCTCGTCAACAACGCCGGCTACGCGAACCTTGCCTCGATCGAAGACATCTCCATCGAAGACTTCCGCGAACAGGTCGACACCAACCTGCTCGGAGTCGTGAATGTCACGAAGTCCGTGCTGCCGGCGATGCGCGAGCAGGGCGCCGGCCACATCATCCAGGTCTCGTCGGTCGGTGGTCGCTCCGCCTCCCCGGGGCTCGGGGCGTACCAGGCGGCCAAGTGGGCCGTTGGCGGCTTCTCCGGCGTCCTTGCCGCCGAAGTCGGTGCGCTCGGAATTAGGGTGACCGTGCTCGAGCCGGGAGGCATGCGCACAGACTGGGCGGGGTCCTCGATGGCGATCCCGCCGATTAGCGAGCCGTACCAGGCGACCGTGGGCGCTCGCGCGGACGGCATGCTCAACTGGATGCCGTCCGGCGACCCGGCGAAGGTCGCCCAGGTGGTACTCCAGATCGCGGCGATGGATGAGCCACCGCTGCGCCTGCTGCTGGGATCTGACGCCTATAACTACGGCACAGCAAACGGTCGCGCGCTCGCGGCGAGCGACGAGAAGTGGCGCGAGCTCAGCGTGTCGACCGACCACGACGACGCTACCGATGCCGACCGCGATCCTCTGAAGGGCGCAACCAACTAACCCCGAGGCTGACAGGTCGTCGCGGTGGGCGTAGTCTCTCCATACCGAAGCCGTCCGTGCTTCCGAGGGAGGGATGCCCTATGGCAGATAAGTCGCCTAAGAAGAACAGCGCCAAGACCGCAGCTTCCAAGTCTCTGAAAGAGAAGCGCGCCGAGAAGAAGACCAAGGCAGCTTCTAGGAGCAACGGATAGCGGCCATTGCCGTAACTTCGCGAGTCGGGTCCACCGTGGCCCGGCTCGTTCTTCTTTGTACCTGCGCGAACGCCTTGGCGGACCGCGGACGCCCTGGCACCGAGCCGCGGCGCGCTGGGCTAGCCTTTCGCTGCACGGCGAAACCGGGAAGGTTCGATGAGGGTTCGATGACCAACGAAGAAGACGCGGAGCTCGCCGTTTCAGACGCCGGCTTCGTCCTCGCCCCTCCGGACGGCCTGTACACGCCTGATGCCCTCTACGACGGATTCGACCTCGACGATGAGCTCTCGGTTGGTCGATCGCTCGACTACCGCACCTACCTCGCGACGCTGGCCCAGGGCATGCCCATTGCACGGTCTGCCGGGATCATCAACATGCGCGCCCTGCACGACGCCGCGGTCACGTTCAGCCTCGCGGCGCGCGTCGTCGAGGGCCGAGCGGTCGGCATCCTCGGCGGTCACAGCGAGCCACGCGGCAGCGCGACCTACGACGCCATCGCCGGTCTCGGCTTCGGGCTGACGGAGCGCGGCTACACGGTGCTGACCGGCGGCGGCCCTGGCGCGATGGAGGCCGCTCACCTCGGCGCTCGCTACGCGCCGCTTGGCCGGGCACGCTTCGACGACGCGCTCGCCCGGATTGCGGCCCCCGCGACCCGCGACTTCCCATTCATGCACGGCACAGACCTGGTCGTGAACGGCGGGTTCGACGAGGATGCGCTGCGTGCGGTGCACGCGTGGCTGGTGCCCGCCATCGAGCTGGCCCGAGAGAGCAGGGCAGGAGCCGGCGCATCGATCGGCATTCCCACCTGGGCATATGGGCACGAACCGAGCACCCCGTTCGCGACCCACCACGCCAAGTACTTCGAGAATTCCATCCGGGAAGACGGGCTGCTGGCGCTCGCAATCTACGGGGCGATCTATGCGCCCGGCAGCTCCGGCACACTCCAGGAGATTTTCGAGGATGCCAACCAGAACTATTACGCGCCGCCAAGTGAGGGTAAGAGCCCGATGGTGTTCCTCGATATCGACGGCTGGTGGACGAGCCAGTACCCGGTGCTCCCGGTACTCCAGAAGCTGTTCGGCGACTCGTACGACGAGATCGTCTCAGTGGTGACGACGCCCGCGGATGCTGTGGCAGTCATCGACGAGAAATCGGCCGCCGTCGCCAACTGGGCATCCGCTGCGGCCGATCGCAAACTCAGGCATCGAGCAGGTCGTCGAGGCGCTCGTAGCCCTCGGTGACGCCCGTCGCCATCCCGTGCTCGATCATTGCGTCGCGGTCCTCGATCGACTGGTAAACGGCACGGGAGGTGATGCGGGTCCTGCCATCGACATCCTCGAAGTCGACAGACTCGAGGCTGACGTGCCCTGGAGCGCCCAGCCACTCGAACGTTCGGATTACCCGCTCGCCCGGCACGATGCTGTGGAACGAGCCACGGAACGCGAACTCTTCGCCTTCCGGGTTACGGTGCGTGAACTCGTACGCGCCGCCGTCGGTCGGATCGAAGCGGGTGACATCCATTTCGTAGCCCTTCGGACCGAGCCAGCGCGCGATGAGGTCTGCCTCTACGTGCGCCCTGAACACAGCATCGACTGGAGCATCGACGATGCGTTCGATGTCGATGATGGGTTGGCCGGGCTGAGCCGTGATGGTGGTTGCGTTCGTCATTTCTGTTCTCCTTTATTGAGGTCGTGCATGAGGTCGTCGAGGCGGCGGAACTGCTGCTCCGCCCGCAGCCGATAGGTGTCGATCCAGGCGGTGAGTGCCTCGAGCGCAGCTGGATCGAGGTGACACGGCCGCTGCTGCCCGTTACGGGTTCGCGTGATGAGGCCGGCGGATTCGAGCACCTGGATGTGCTTGGAGACCCCCTGCTTCGACATCGCGAATGGCTCGGCCAGTTCGTTCACCGTTGCAGGCCCGCGCGAGAGCCTCGCCACCAGCGCGCGACGCACCGGATCGGCCAGCGCAAGGAACGCCCGATCGAGTTCTGCGTCTGTCGTGATCGTCATTGTCAACCAATCGCTTTATCAACTGATTCGTTGATCATATGCAGAAATCGCACCAACGTCTAGGGCCTGTGCGAGGTACCTTTGGGGTCATGACCGAATGGCGCGAAACGGTGTCGGACGACACGCAGGACGACCTCGACAGGCTGGCCGATGTGACGATCGCCGCGGCTCGCAACTTCCTTGACCGCAATGGGCAGTTCATCCCGTTCCCGATGGCGGTCAAGGCAGACGGCGAGCTGGCGCTGGTGGGCCTGACGCAGCCCGACACCCCGGAATATCCCGTCGTGCAGGATGTCGTCGACGGCATTGTCGACCTCTTCCGCGACCGTCGCGACTCGATTCGTGCGCTGGCCATCGCTTCGGACGTAACGATTCCGAGCGAGCAGGTGGACGCGATCGAGGTGCGCCTTGAGCACCGCGACGGTATCGCGATCACTGTTCTCGTGCCATACCGGGCCGACCCCCTCGACGACAGCTACGAGTACGACGAGCCCCGCGCCCAGGAGGGCGAGCGCGCCATCTGGGCGTGATTGCTCGTCAGCGAGGAACGGCGCGGGGGCGACGGCGCGCAACCTGAGCGCCGACCCACCACGCGACGCAACCGACGCCCGCCGCAAATACACCGAGGCGTTCAAAGACTGGCCCCAGGATCTCCCAGGGGAGAAGCGGGAGCTGCCCCACCGCGGACCCGACCAGGTACGTGGTGCTGCCGTACTCAGTCGGTGACGACATCAGGAACGGGGCAAGAATGAATGCCCCTCCCACAACCAGTAGCCACCACCGGCGAATGCCGCGTGTACCCCGATTTGCGAACCGGTGTCCGGCCCAGCCGACCATGAGCGCAATCCCCACCAGTGCCGCAACGACCGCCAGCGGTCCGACATCGAGACTGGGGATCTCGCTCAGCATCGTCGTCGACGTGAGCGGCGCGTATGCGCTCCAGCCGAAAGACGCGGGCTGGGCGACCGCAACTGTCCACGCTGCCGGTCCCGCAGCGACGAGCAAGATCACAACACCGACAAGGAGCACGGCGTAGCGACGGATGAACGACATCCGCTCACCTTACCGACAAGACTGCGGCGCTATTTCGCGCGCGCGGCGAGAAAGTCCAGCACGTAGTCGAGGTAGTTCTGTTCGATGCGAGCCTGCGCAGCGTCGCGCGAAATGCTGCCCGCGAGGAGGTCAGACAGCGGATCCCACCAGATGGAGCGGCCGATTGCGAAACCGACGTATCCCGCGATCGGGGCTGCGACATCCAGCCAGTGGTCCAGGTCCTCTTTGCTGGCGTGACGGCCGAGCACGATGCAGTCCGCTGTGCGGCCGCCGCGACGCGCGAGGTCGGCAACGGCCGCGGCATCCTCGGTCTTGTCCATGCCCTCGACCTTCCAGAGGGCCGGGTCCGCGCCGTTGTCCTGCAGGTATGCGATGGCCTGCAGAGTGAGCTTCGGACGCAGTTCGTCGTCGTAGCGAGCCTTGTCGCCGCCGACCGAGGCGAGCTGCTCATCGGTCGCCGGAACCAGCAGCTCGATGATCAGGTGCCTGCGCTTCGCGAGCGCCCAGGCCGATACCTCGGCGAGATGCTGCGCCTGCGCCAGGCGGTCGGCGCCCCCGAAGGACGGATTGTCGCGGATCAGGACCTTCGCGTGGTCCGTGCCGAACGACTCGGCATGCTGGCGCCAGTCGTCGCCGTATGCGAACTCGAAGAAGTCCTTGCCGCTCGCCTCGATCGGCATCGACAGGTTGATCAGCCCGCTTGATGCAGCCGCCAGCTGGGCAACCTCAGCCCCGTACTCCTCGTCGACGAGGATCCCCGCCTGGGCGGCATCCGGAAGCCTGCTGGAGGCAGCAGCGACCAGCGCATCGTAGACCAGCCTCTTGTCCGCGCGAATGCGGGCAGCCTCGGCGTCGGTCGGAGGCGCCGTCAGCTTGTACAGCTCCTTCTCGAGGCTGTCGCGGTGGTCGTCGGCGAGAATGAGCAGGGCGCGCTGCGAAGTATCCATCACGCTCCAGTCTTGCTCGCGCGAGCTGTGCGCGCTACCAGGGGATGATGCCGCCGCGATCCTCAAAGCGGCCGGTGGGGCCATCCTGGTCGATTGTTGCGAGGCGGACGATCGCGTCCGTCCCCTCCTCAACAGACTGCGTTCCGGAATTGCCGTTCAGGTCTGTGGCCGTGTAGCCGGGGTCGACGACGTTCACTCGGAACTCCGGGAACGCCTTGGCGTATTGGAGTGTCAGCATCGTCAGGGCTGACTTCGATGAGCCGTAGCTCAGGCTCGGGAACCGCGACTCGATTCGATCGGGATCAGACACGATGCCGAACGATCCAAGCCCGCTCGCGACATTGACGATCACCGGGTTTTCAGACTCGCGAAGGAGCGGGAGCATTGCGTGAGTGACGCGCACGACGCCGAACACATTGGTGTCGTAGACCGTGCGGATCGCGTCGGCTGTGACATCCGCCGGGTTCACGCGCCCGCCCGTGATGCCGGCGTTGTTGATCAGGACGTCGAGCCTGCCGTCGCGACGCCGGATGTCTTCTGCCGCGGCATCCACGGAGGCGTCGTCTGTCACATCCAGCTGAACGAAGCGCACCCGCAGTGCCTCGGCCGCCGCTCGACCACGTGTACCGTCGCGCGCGCCGATGTAGACGCTGTGGCCCTCTTCCTTCAGCCTGCGGGCCGCCTCATAGCCCAGACCCTTGTTTCCACCGGTGATGAGAGTGATCGTCATGCGTCAACACTGCGCCAAAACTAACGAAAATTGAAACCGAGTCATGGTTATAGTGACTTCCGTGACCGACGACGACCACCGAGCCCCCGCAGTGGCATCCACTCCTCCAGTCTCGCCATCGCTTTCCGGGCGCGACCTGACGGTTGACTTCGTGCGGGTGTTTTGCGTCTTGCTCGTCGTCGTGATCCATCTCCTCGAGGTCGGCATCGGCACATCAGCGACAGGTGCGATCACCGTCACCCGACCACTCGAACACGAACCGTGGTTCAACGGGGTCACCTGGGCCGGCCAGATCATGCCGCTGTTCTTCGTCGTTGGCGGCTTCGCGAGCATGACATCGTGGCGGCGCCTGAAAAGCCGTGGCGGGGATCCGGCGGACTTCGTGCGCACCAGGGTGCTCCGGCTCGCACTCCCGACCCTCCCCCTGTTCGTGGTCTATGTCGTCGTGATCGGCGGCGCGCTCCTCGCGGGGGTCGACCCGGCATTCCTGCAGACGATCACGACCGGCGCGGGTTCGCCGCTCTGGTTCGTCGCGGCGTACACGCTCGTGCAGGCGCTCGTGCCGGTCATGGCAAGGCTGCACGAACGCGCGCCGAGGATGACGCTGCTCGCGCTCCTCGTCGTCGCGATCCTCGTCGACGTCGTGCGCTATTCCACGAACCAGGGCAATTGGGGTCTCGCGAACCTCGCATTCATCTGGTTGTTCTGCCAGCAGCTCGGGTTCTGGTACGCAGACGGCTGGTTCGCCCGTCGCGCCTGGTGGCAGCTCGTGCTGATCGTGGCGGCCTGCTACGCGCTGCTGGAACCCCTCACCACGATCGGTCCGTACTCCCCCAACCTGCTGGTCGACCTGAACCCGCCGTGCCTCCCGCTCGCGGTGGTCGCCGTTGCCCAGGCCTGCGTTCTGCAGTTGCTCAAACCCGCCCTCGCGCGACTCATGGAGACCCGTGGCGCGCGTGCCGTTGTGTTCATCGCAGGCAGCCGCCTCATGACGATCTACCTGTGGCACCTGCCGCTGATCATCGCCCTGTCCGGTCTCGCCCTGGTCATCCCCGGCGCAACCCCGGAGCCCGGCAGCGCGGCCTGGTGGTGGACGCGGCCGCTGTTCTACGTGATCGTGCTCGCGGGCCTCTACGCCATCTCGTTTCCGCTGCGCTGGTTCGAGCAACCGAGGATGCTCCGACCGACTCCCCGCGCCGCGGTCGTCTTCGCCTGCGCCGTCCTCACGTTCATTCCGGCCTTCGCCGTCCTCGAGTGGTTCCTCGACTTCGACGACGCCGTACTCGGCGCGGTCTGCCTCACTATCGTGGCGATTTTGCTGAACCGTTCGCCCGTTCGGGCGCCGCTTGCAATGTCGGTGGAATAGAGAAGACTAAGAGAACGCTGTACCCTCTGCACACCGTTCGTGCACCCTCCACTTTCTTCGCTCCAGGGAGCTTGCTATGTCCGATACCGCTGTCGTCGCGCCACCCTCCGACGCAGATCTTGCCGCAGAAGCGGCGCTGGGCGGGCGCAACCGCCTCGTAATCGGGCTGTTGATGGTCTCGACGTTCGTCGTCATCCTCAACGAGACGATCATCGGCGTCGCCATTCCGAAGCTCATGACGGCGTTTTCGATCGACGCGAGCACCGCACAGTGGCTGTCGACGGCGTTCCTGCTGACGATGGCTGTCGTCATCCCGATCACGGGCTTCCTGCTCCAGCGCTTCAACACCCGACCAGTGTTTATTGCCGCCATGTCGTTCTTCAGCCTCGGTACCCTCATCGCCGCCCTTGCTCCCGGGTTCGAGGTGCTCCTCGTCGCGCGCGTCGTACAGGCCTGCGGGACGGCGATCATGTTCCCGCTTCTCATCACCACGGTGATGACCCTCGTGCCGCCGGCAACGCGCGGCCGCACCATGGGCAACATCTCGATCGTGATCTCGGTCGCGCCCGCGATCGGCCCATCGATCTCCGGGCTCATCCTCAGCACCTTCACGTGGCCGTTCATGTTCTACCTGGTGCTGCCGATCGCCGTCGCCTCCCTCATTGTCGGCGCGGTCAAGATGAAGAACGTCACGACGCCGAAGCACACTCGGTTCAGCGTGCCGTCGGTCATCCTGTCGGCCATCGGCTTCGGTGGGCTGGTCTACGGCATTAGCAACCTCGGCACGGCGACCCCGTCCGACATCCTCTACATCGGCTGGCTGCCGCTGGCCATCGGCGTTGTTGCGCTCGCGATCTTCGTCACGCTGCAGCTGCGGCTGCAGAAGAGCGACGCCGCGTTGCTCGACCTGCGCACGTTCAGGGCGCCGTCCTTCACGTTCTCGATCACGATGCTCGTGCTGAGCATGATGGCATTCTTCGGCACGATCATCGTGCTACCGATCTACCTGCAGTCTGTGCTGCACATCTCCGTGCTGCAGACCGGCCTGTTGCTGCTCCCGGGCGGGCTGCTCATGGGCTTCCTCGCTCCGTTCGTCGGTCGCTTCTACGACCGCCACGGACCGACGGGACTGCTGACCATCGGCGCTGTGATCACGAGCGCGACCTTCTGGTGCATGACGCTGATCACCGCGCACACCTCGGTGTGGTGGATCTTCGTGGCCTACCTGGCGCTCAGCGTCGGCCTGGCGCTGCTGTTCACGCCACTGTTCACCGCGTCCCTCGGGTCGCTGCCCGAGTCGTTGTACTCACACGGCAGCGCCATCGTCGGCACCGTCCAGCAGGTAGCGGGCGCGGCGGGCACGGCACTCCTCGTGACGATCCTCTCGTCGGCCGAGGCCCGGCTCTCGCTGCAGGGTGCTTCACTGACAGACGCGACGGCGGGCGGCATCCACGCTGCGTTCCTCGGCGCTGCCATCATCTCGGTGCTCGCCATTCCTGCCGCGTTCCTCATCCGTCGCGCCCCCAGCGACGCCCCGAGCCACTGACCGTTCCGTCAGTTGCCGGCCAGTTAGCGAAGCGCCCTGGCGATCTTCGATAGCGCCCAGCCCGCGGTAGCAATCAGCGGGATCGCCACGGTGACGAGCACGATCAGGTTCGGCTGGAAGGTGAGTGTCTCACCGCGCCGCACATACGCGCCGACGGGGATAGCTGATCCGCCGCCGCCTCCTCCGCCGTTGTCGTCCTGGTCACCCCCTCCTCCGAAGCCGTAGGTCACGATCGCGACGGGAACAAGTTCTTCGCCGTCGATCTCGATCTTGTCCCCGTACGCCAGCGCGACGCCGCGCGACGGGACCGTGTCTGCAAGTCGTTCGATCAGGGATGCCATGCCTTCATCCTCGCGCACGGTCGCCGCGCGGGGAAGGATGGATGTCATGGCACCCGTCCGCAGCGCAGGCATCCTCCTCTGGCGACGGGGCGATTCGGGCCTCGAGGTGTTCATCGCCCACATGGGTGGCCCCTTCTGGTCGAAGAAGGATGCCGCGGCGTGGTCGCTCCCGAAGGGCGAATTCCTCGAGACAGAGGACGAACTAGCCGCGGCCAAGCGCGAATTCCTCGAAGAGATCGGAGTCGCCTCCCCCGCGCTCGAGTACACGCGGCTCGGCGAATTTCGCCAGTCATCCGGCAAGATCGTTGTGGCCTTCGCGGCGGAGTCCGACCTCGAGGTCGACCGCGCCGTCAGCAACACGTTCAGTGTCGAGTGGCCACCGCGCTCTGGTCGCCTGCAGGAGTTTCCCGAGATCGACGACGCCCGCTGGTTCGCCGTGCCGGAGGCCCGCACCCGCCTCGTGAAGGGCCAGGTGCCCATCCTGGACGCCCTGCTGGCGCACCTCTAACCTGCCCAGCAAAATGAGCCAATACGGACGATCTGTACCTGCCACGGCAGGCCATCTTGTCTGTATTGGCCCAGATTGGTAAGAGAGCGCTTAGCTCGGAATCCAGTTGAACTCGTCGGGGTTCGGGCCGGTGCGCTCGTTCTTGTTGAGTGCGGTGATGGCCGCGAGATCCTCGCTGGTGAGCTCGAAGTCGAAGAGCTCGAAGTTCTCGACGACACGGCTGTGCGTGACCGACTTCGGGAACACGATGTCGCCCCGCTGGATGTGCCAGCGCAGGGTGACCTGCGCCGTCGACTTTCCGACGCGCTCGGCGATCGCCTGGATGACCGGGTCGCCCAGCACTCCACCCTGGGCGATCGGAAACCACGCCTCGTTACGGATGTCGTTGTCGAAGTCGAAACCGCGGACGTCATCCTGTGTCAGGTACGGGTGGATCTCGATCTGGTTGACCGCCGGAACGGTATCGGTCTGGTCGAGCAGCCGACGAATGTGGTCTGGCTGGAAATTGGAGACACCGATCGCTCGCACCCGACCGCTCGCCTTGATCTCCTCCATCGCCTTCCAGGTGTCGACGTAGTCGCCGACGGCCGGCAGCGGCCAGTGGATGAGGAACAGGTCGAGATAGTCGAAGCCGAGCGCCTCGAGGGTGCGATCGAACGCCGCGAGCGCCGCATCCCGCTCGTGGAAGCCATTGTTCAGTTTGCTGGTGACGAACACCTCTTCGCGCTTCAGCCCGGATTCACGCACCGCCTCGCCGACGCCCTGCTCGTTGCCGTACATCTCGGCAGTGTCGATGTGCCGGTAGCCGACCTCGAGGGCGTCGAGTGTCGCAGCACGAGTGTCGGCCGGCGGAATCTGGAAGACGCCGAACCCCAGCTGGGGAATCTCGACGCCGTTGTTCAGGGTGAGGTTGGGGATGGAAGCCATGCCTCAACGCTACTGCGCCTGAGCGCTCACCGAATGCCCCTGCAGCCCACCCACGGCACTAGCGTTGTCTCGTGACCGATTCCCTCCCGCGCTCGACCGCAGCCGAAGCCGGCATCTCCCAGGCAGCGATTGACGCGTTCGAGAACGCGCTCGAGCAGCTCGATTCCATCCACAGCTACATGGTGCTGAAGGGCGGAGCCGTGATCGGCGAGCGGTGGTGGGCGCCGGCAGGTCCAGAAGTGCCGCACGTCATGTGGTCGGTGAGCAAGAGCTTCACCTCGACGGCCGTCGGCATCCTCATCGACGCCGGCAGCCTGACGCTCGACACGAAGATCGTCGACCTGTTCGCGGATGTCGTGCCAGCGGAGCCGGGCGAGTGGCTATCGCAGCTGAGCGTGCGGCATCTCCTCACGATGACCACCGGCCATGATGACGAGTCGCTGCCGACCGCCGACCGCGAGGGCGACGTCGACTGGGTCGGGCACATCCTCGACCAGCCGCTCGTCTACGAACCGGGCACCCACTTCCAGTACAACAGCGGCGCGAGCTATCTGCTCTCTGCGATCGTGCAGCGGCTGACCGGCGCGACACTTCTCGACTTCTTGCAACCGCGACTGTTCGCTCCGATCGGCATCGAGGCCCCCACCTGGGAGCTGAGCCCGCAAGGCATCAGCGTCGGCGGCTGGGGCCTCAGCCTGCGAACCGAAGACCTCGCGAAGTTCGGCCAGCTCTACCTGCAGCGCGGCGTGTGGAACGGCGCACAGGTCATCCCAGAGGAGTGGACATACGCCGCGACCTCCTGGCAGGTGCCGAACGGTGACCCGACCGAGCCGGACGACTGGACGCAGGGCTATGGCTACCAGTTCTGGGTGTGCCGCCATGGCGCCTTCCGCGGCGACGGCAAGGATGGCCAGCTCATCGTCGTGCTGCCGGAGCAGGATGCCGTGGTCTCGATGACCGCAAAGATTTTCGATATGCAGGAAGAGCTCGACGAGATCTGGCGCCATCTGCTCCCAGCGCTCAGCTAGCCGGTCACGAACTCCGCATAGCGCTTCGCCGCCCGCGCAACGCCCCTCTCGAGCGCAGCACTCGGCGCCTCGAAGTACTCTGGCTCGATCTCGCCTGTCCTCGACCTGGCGGCCCTGCGCCAGGTGCCGACAATTCGCCCCTTGGCAACGATTGTCGGAAGGAAGATGCCATTGCTGCCCGGTACGATCCGCTCTGCATGGGCCGCGGCGAGGGGCAGCGAACGATCCTGGTATGCGAGCAGGTATTCGTCGAAACCCGGAAGCAGGTGGATGCCTGAGCCGGTCGTCGAGGCATGCGCGGCATCCCACTCGTGAGCGGAGGCGAAGTACTCGTCTCCGCCGAACGACAGCGAAACGAGCTCATCGCCAGCGAGGATGACACCGGCTCGTGCGTCGGCCAGCGTGAGCTTCGACCACCAGGCAAAATCGCGCACCGTTGCGAGCCCGTGGCTCGCGAAATACCGCAGCACGAACTCCCGCAGCGACTCCTCTCTGTCGAGCACGCGCCGATTGCTGATCCACTCCTCCACCAGGACGAGTGCCTGCTGCGTTCCCGCCGGAGGGCCCCAACAGAGGATCTGCCGCTGGCTGAGGTAGAAGATCACGTGGTAACCGCGCTGGCCCTCGGGCGAAATGCCATTGGCGTCCAGCAGCTTCATGAAGTCGTCGCGCGAGAGCGCGTTACCCCCAGAAAGTGCGTCGATCGCCACCCGCTCGGCGCGCGCGAGGATGGCTTCATCGAGGCCGAGCCCGCGGAAGCGAGTGCTCGCCGACTGCAGCATCCTCGCGGCGGTGAGGTCGAGCATCCAGCCGAGGTCTTCCGCAGCGACGAAGTGCAGCGTGCCTCGCATCGGCAGGGTCCGCACGACCCCGCCGGACGCGAGCGAAGCGAGGATGTCCGACCGCGTCGCGCCCGCCGTACGCAACCCGATCGCCCAGAGCGCCTGCGCGAAATCCTGTGCCTGCATCGCCAGCGAGTGCCGAACCGTGTCTGCGACTGTGCCTCGCCCGATCGGATCGATGCGCCCGGACCACTGCCGGGATCGCAGCACGTCTCGAGCAGTAACGGCGATCGTCATCCGGCCAGTATGCCGGTGACCCCTGACACTTCGGTGCCTCGATCGCACCGTGTTCGCCGTGCGAGAACCAGGCGGTTTTCGTTAGCACTCACGCGTGCAGAGTGCTAAATTTGTTCATGTTGAGTCATACCGACTCAACTTTAGAATCTTAGCGTGACACTGCCGGTCGGCAGGCCACCCGAAGGAGCCAAAGAAATGTCTGTTCTCTTCAAGATGCCGATCGACCTCTACCGCGACGGCGACCACTACACCCTGAACGCTGACCTCCCCGGCGTCGACCCGAAGTCGGTCGATGTGGATGTCGACGGCCAGGTTCTGACCATCCGCGCCGAGCGCGTCGCCCCGAGCGTCGAGGGTGCCCGCTGGCTCGCTCGCGAGAACCGCAGCGGCTCGTTCCTGCGTCGCCTCACCCTCGGTGAGGGCGTCGACAGCGAGAACATCAGCGCCAGCTTCGACGCCGGTGTGCTGAGCGTTCGCATCCCGGTCGCCGAGAAGGCGAAGGCTCGCAAGATCGAGATCGCAGGACCCGCGGTTGCTGCCGCTCCTCGCAAGGCTTCGGTCAAGAAGGTCGAGACCCCGGCCGCTGCATAGCGACTGGCCCACAAGGGTGCCGTGACGAGAAATCGTCGCGGCATCCTTTCGTTAACAGGTCATTCGCGACGCAGGGTTCGTCCCGGCGGCCCTTCCCGTGCCCTGGCGCTCGACCTCTGCGACGATGCCGGGCAGTACTCGTCGCATGTACGGGCCCCAGAGCAGTTTCACGATCGCCGCGAGGATGACTCCCCCGCCCCGTCTCGGAAAGAACGTGTAACTCCAGCGCACCTCGGTGCCTGCGTCCACCGCGGTAAACGTCCACTCCGCTCGGGCGTGGTCGACGAGTCTGCCGAAGAGCTTCTGGAAGTCGGTGAGGTTGTAGGCGAAGAAGTCGTTCGGTTCGACGTTCGTGATGTGCTCGATCACGCTGCCGCCATCGGAGAGCATGAGCTGCCTCGTCTGGCCCGGCTTGTTCCAGGTCGCAGGCTGGTCGCGCACCTCGGTCACGGCGGGCAGGAGTCCCGATTTCGGGTAGAAACCGACCGGCGTGAGCGGCGTCGCGATAGCGAAGGCCGTGGCGGGTGTGACGCGCGCGACCTGCCGCGTCGTGGCATTGAATCCTCGTGACACGCTTGCCCCCTCGCTGTCGTTAACCGACATTCGTCACCACGCTCCTTTCCGATTGCACTGCTTCGGTTGTGAGGCCGATCGACGATCCGCCTGGTCGACCTGGAGCTGATCGACCTCCTCGCTAGTCGACGGTGGAGGTCCAGCAGTCGAGGATCCGGTCGCCGCCCGCCCACCCACTCTTCGATGGGTAGTAGTAGAAGGTCGAGACCGTCTTCGTGCGGTACTTGTCACGGCAAACCTTTGTCGCGAAAGCGTCGATCGACCCCCGGGCCGGGTAGTCGCCGCTGGTGTTCGACGGGATAGTCTCGGTCAGCTGGCGCGTCCAGTCCGGCGACCCCGTGCAGTCCGCGTAGACGGCACCCGCGCTGGTCGGGCCGTCCTTATGACCGGCCGGGTCATCCACGCAGTAGCCGAATTTCTTCGGTGTCGAAGCGAGCTCTGCCGTCAGGATGCCGAAATCTGCTGGCAGTGCCGTGAGCCTGGGGGCCGCGATCGTGCTCCCGAGCTCGATCTCGGACACGTCGCAACGCACCCAGCGCGCGCCACGCTCCCAGGCCGAGACCGACGGCAGCTTATAGGTCGGCACGAGGAGCACGGCGTCTCGCGTCATGTTCGGCATGATCTGTCTCTGTCGGTCGACGCAGGCTGTGCCCGCCGCGGCATCCACTTCCTCGCTCACATGGCCCGGGGTCCCGACCCACGAGCCCGTGAAGGTTCCCTTCACCTTCTCGACGGCGACGGTGTACGACTGGTGCGTCTCGGCACAGGGCACCCCGGAGGTGCGGCCGGAGGTCGGGGTCGTCGAAACGTCGGCGAAGGTGGCGCTCCAGCACTGGCCGACCTTGGGTTTCGCGGCCGAGTCCGCGAACCTGTTGCCGAGCTGGTTCACAAACGTGACGGGCGCGCATCCACTCGTCGCGAGCCCCGTCAGAAGGATGACCGCGGCAAGAGCCAGCACCCTGCCCCGTCGTGTGCGCACCGCCACCCCTCTCGCGCGTCGCACGTCCAGCACGCGACGCCAGTCACATTACCGCGACCAACGCTCGCCGCCACGCCCCACACCGGGTGCCATAGTTGAGCCATGGTGCGCGTGTACACGGCGGCGCAGATCCGCGCGGCAGAGGCTCCGTACCTCGCTGCGGGAGTGCCGCTCATGCAGCGAGCGGCAGATGGCCTCGCCGCCGCGATCGCGGGCATGCTGCCCGGTTCGGTGCTATTGCTGGTCGGAGCGGGCAACAACGGCGCGGACGCCCTCTGGGCTGGTGCGAGACTCGCGGCGGCGGGCGTGGATGTCGTGATCGTGCCGACCACGGATCATCCCAACCCGGAGGCTCTGGACGCCGCCCTGAATGCCGGCGCCCAGCGACGCGACGCCGGTCACGTCGTCGACCTCTTCCTGGCGACCGACATCGTGGTGGACGGAATCCTCGGCATCGGAACCAACGCGAACCCGGCCTTGCGCGGCACCGCGCGCGAGGTCGTGGAAGCGATTCTCGGCGCACGGGCGCGCCACGCGCATCCGGTGGTCGTCGCCGTCGATATTCCGAGCGGAATAGATCCTGACGACGGCAGTGTGCCGGACCCGTCCGTGCTGCGGGCCAGCCTCACGGTGACGTTCGGCGGGCTGAAGGCCGGGCTGTTCATCGAGCCCGCTTCTGGCTATGTGGGCGAGGTGCGCCTCGTCGAGGTCGGGATCGAGGGCGACCTCGCCGTGCTCGAGCTCACTCGGCCGGAAGAATAGAGCCATGCTCCCCGGCGTCTCTCCCGATCCCGTCTTTGTCATGTCGGCCGATGGGCTGAAGCTCGCCACGTACTCCTGGGGAGACGACGACGCGCCGGTCGTCGTGCTCGCCCATGGGTTCGCGTCGAGCGCCGTGGTCAACTGGCTCGCGACCGGCTGGGTGCGCGACCTCACTCGCGCAGGGTTCCGGGCGATCGCGCTCGACCAGCGGGGGCACGGGCTGAGCGACAAGCCGCACGATCCGGGCGCGTACACGATGCAGAACCTGATCGCCGATCTCACGAGCGTCATGGACACCTACCTGGTGGACGACGCCAGGTTTGCCGGCTATTCTCTCGGAGCGCGGGTCGGCTGGCAGGCGGCCATCGACCTTCCGAATCACATCTCGCGAGCGGTGCTCGGCGGAATTCCGGACGGCGACCCGCTCACCCGTTTCGAGCTCGAACACGCTCGCGCGTTCATCTCCGGCGGGCAGCCGGTCGAGGATCGACTGACGCGCACGTACCTCGACATGGCCGCTGGCATCCCGGGCAACGATCTCGCCGCGCTCGTCGCGCTGGTGGAGGGGATGCGCGGTGGCCTGCAGCCCGATCCGGCGAACCCGCCCACCCAGCCACTTCTCTTCGCGACGGGCAGCGACGACCGCATCGTCGGAGCATCCCGCTCGCTGGCCGCAGCCGCGCCCCAGGGAAGCTTCTTCGAGATCCCCGGACGTGGGCATTTCAACGCGCCGACCTCGCGGGCGTTCAGGGATGCGGCCATCGCGTTCCTCTGCAGCGACTAGAGCGCGACGCCGAGACTCCGGGCAGGAAGTTCTCGCGGACTGTCGATTGGAGGCTGGCCCACTCGTCATAGGAGTGCCAGTATCGACCAATCGGAAGGAACCTCCCATGCAGTACTCACTTCTCGTCATGAGCCAGGAGGCGCAGGACGCCGAGATCGACGAGGAGACCCTCGCCTGGGGCCGCGCCGCGTTCGACGCCTACGCGAAGTCGCTCGATGCGGCCGGTGTCCTCGTCTCCGCCGACATCCTGCAGCCGGTCGCGGTGTCGACGACGGTCAGCGTGCGCGATGGAGCAACGCAGGTGCAGGATGGCCCGTTCGCCGACACCAAGGAGCGCCTGAACGGCACGTTCGTGCTCGAGGTGCCTGACCTGGACGCCGCGATCGCCTGGGCAGGGAAATGCCCGGGAGCGCAGTACGGTGCCGTCGAGATCCGTCCATCAGCCGTGATCTTCCACGACGGTGAGTGGCACAGTGCGCTCTAGCCGCACGTGACCGATTCCCCAGCTGCGGCGACGCGCGCTGCGCAGGTCGCCCGCGAGTCGTACGGGCGACTTCTCGCGATCGTTGCGTCGGCGACGGGCGATATCCCCGCTGCGGAGGACGCCCTCGCCGATGCGTTCGAGCGAGCACTCGCCGCCTGGCCCGCGTCCGGTGTCCCGGACAACCCGGAAGGATGGCTGATCACCGTGGCCCGCAATCGACTGCGCGACCGTTACAAGTCCTCCGCGGTCAAGACCAGCGCAACGCTCAACGACGTGCACGCGGTCTTCGATGATCTCGAGCTCGATGCGATCCCTGACAAACGGCTCGAGTTGCTGTTCGTCTGCGCTCACCTCGCCATTGACCCTGGCATCCGCACGCCCCTCATGCTGCAGACGGTTCTCGGGTTCGATGCCGCCCACATTGCTGAGGCGTTCGCGGTTCCTGCGCCCGCGATGGCCCAGCGGCTGGTGCGGGCGAAGCGCCGGATCCGCGACGCCCGAGTACCGTTCACGGTGCCGACGCTCGACGAGCTGGGCTCCCGCCTGCCAGCACTCCTCGAGGCCATCTACGGCGCGTACTCGATCGACTGGATGGCCGTGTCTGCCGAGGCGAGCCGAGAGAGTCTCGCCGCGGAGGCGCTGTATCTCGCCGGGACGCTCGCGACCCTGCTCGAAACGGAGCCGGAGGCGTGGGGGCTCACGGCACTGATCGCGCTTTCGTTTTCGCGAGCCGAGGCACGCGCAGGCGGCACCCCGCTCGACGAACAGGACACGAGCCTGTGGGATGACGCCCTCATCGCCCGGGGCGAGGCCGCGTTACGACGCGCGCACGCCGGCAACCGCATCGGACGGTTCCAGCTGGAGGCGGCCATCCAGTCGGTACATTGCGCGCGCAAGACGCTCGGGTACACCGATTTTGCCGCGCTGAAGACGCTGTACATCGCGCTCGTCGCCGTCGCGCCGACTCTGGGGGCGCGTGTTTCGCTCGCCGCGACGATTGGCGAGGTGGATGGTGCGGAGGCCGGGCTTCTGCAACTCGACGCAATTGACGCCCCTCGATTCCAGCCCGCCTGGGCGACGCGAGCGCACCTGCTCGTGCGTGCCGGCCGCCGAGAGGAGGCTGCGGCCGCGTACGCCAAGGCGATCTCGCTCACGACCGACGCCGTCACCCGCGAGCGGCTTCGCACGAGTGCCGCCGCGCTCTGACCGCGCGCAAAGTCGGAGGTCTGAGCGAAACGCCGGGCTAGCAACCCTCACCCGTCGGCGTGGCGCACGGATTACCGACTTTGCGACGGAGTGACGGTGCCCGGACACATCTCCGGCCGCCTCGGTATTCCGCGGCGGCCGGGTGTTTCTGATGTCAGTTCTGTGCTGTGAGATCAGACTGGCCCTCGTGCCTGTTACCAAATCGTGATCTTGCTTAGAGTTCGCCGTGAACCGTGGAGACTAGAGCCATGACCTATGAACTTCGCACGTACACCGCCCACGAAGGAAAGCTCGACGCGTTGGCCGCCCGCTTCCGCGACCACACCGTTCGGCTCTTCGAGAAGCACGGCATGGTGAGCATCGGGTACTGGATTCCCATCGATTCGACCGACACCCTGGTCTACGTTCTGCAGCACCACGGCGACCCGAAGGCGAACTGGCGCGCGTTCCAGGCCGACGACGAGTGGATCGCCGCGAAAGCCGCCTCCGAAGTCGACGGACCGCTCGCCGCGAACATCGTCGCCGTGGTGATGGAGCCGACGGATTTCTCGGCGCTCGCCTGAGATGACGACGACCCGGCCCGCGGGCCCGCGACCAGTCGCGATAGTGACAGGCGCCTCGAGCGGAATCGGCAGGGCGACCGCGCTCCGCCTCGCCGGCCACGGCTACACCGTCTTGCTCGTGGCGCGGCGCGCCCATGAGCTCGCGGCCGTGAAGGATGCGATCAAGGCGTCCGGTGGATCGGCCCTGTCTGTGCAGGCCGACCTCACGAAGCTGAGGGATGTCATCAACGTCGTCGAGGAAGCACGCGTGCTTTCTGGCCGCATCGACGTGCTCGTGAACGTCGCGGGCATTGGCAGGATGCACTCGATTCTCACCGAAGACGCTGACCTCGAGCGCATCGTGCAGACAAACCTGCTCGCCCCCATCCGGCTCATGCGACTCGTCGTCCCGATCATGCGCGCACAGCGCTCGGGCGCCATCGTCAACATCGGGTCGGTGGCGGGCGAGATCGGTGTGAACGGGCTCTACTCGGCGACCAAGTTCGGGCTGCGGGGAATCACCGACTCCGTGCGCCGGGAGGTCGCGGGAAGCGGCATCCATGTCTCGCTGATCGAGCCCGGCTACATCGACACGCCACTCATGGCAGGCAGCGCCCTGAGGATGCCAGGCCCCGAGATCGTGGTGGATGCGATCGAGACCTGCCTCACGCGCACGCGACGCCGGGTCGTTTTGCCGTTCAGGTATCGACTGGCGGTGCTCGCCAACACGCTGTTCCCGTGGCTGACCGACCGCGTCTACGCAGGACGTGCGGCCGAACGAGCGCCCGGCGCCTAACGATCCCGCAACAGTCTTCTCACACCCCGAATTGGGGTTAGTAAACAACAAATGTGAGTCGTAGCCTCGAAATCACTAAGAATCCGATTAGATTTTTGAGGCCATGGCGATCACAGCAGACATCGCGCACCGAATCCCGGCAGGGTGGTATCCCTGCCGCGAGGATCGGTCGCGCCGTCGCTGGTGGGATGGCACGGAGTGGACGGAGTACTACTCCGACGCACCGACCCGGCCGATCGCCATCGTCGACCCGATCATGGAGGCCGTTGCGGCCGATCCGATAGACGAGACCACTATCGAGCGCGAGGCCAGGGCCCACACGCTGCGCGCTGCACTGACCTTCCGTGACCGCATCGCCGCCGTCGTGATCTTCGGTGTGCTGGTGGCCGATCTCGTGGTGCTCGCGTTCCTCCTCCGTCTCGTCTAGACCGCTCGTTTTCGACCTAGTCGAGCGGAAGCGTCGGCACGCCCGCAGGGGAGAATCCCATCACCTGCCCGTAGAACGAGAGCTCAGACTCCGTTGCGTGGACGATCGTCTCGGCCCGCCGGAATCCGTGTGACTCGCCCTCGTATTCGAGGTAGGCGTGGGTGAGCCCCTTCGCCGCGAGCGCATCGCGGAAAGTCCGGGATTGCGCGGGTGTCACGATGGGATCATCGAGCCCCTGCAGCAGCAACACCGGCGTGGACAGGCGGTCGACGTGGTTGATCGGTGCTCGCTCCGCGTAGAGTTCCGTCGCTTCCGGCAGCGGACCGATGAGCCCGTCGAGGTAGCGCGACTCGAAGTCGTGCGTATCGGTCGCGAGCAGCATCGCGTCTCCGACGCCGAAATAGGATGCGCCGGCCGCGAAGACTCCTGTCGCCGTCAGCGCGGCAAGGACCGTCCACCCGCCCGCCGAGCCACCACGAATCGCGAGGCGGTCGCGGTCTGCGAGCCCGGCGTCCGCGAGACCGAGCACCGCGGCAACCGTGTCCTCAACGTCGACGACTCCCCACTGCCCCTTGAGCCGCTCACGGTACTCGCGGCCATAGCCGGTCGAACCGCCGTAGTTGACATCGACGACGCCGATTCCGCGGCTGGTGAAGTATGCGACGGTCAGCGAGAGGTCGCCGAAGACGTGCCCGGTGGGACCACCGTGCACGAACGCGATGTACGGCGGAAGCTCGCCTTCCGGCCCCACGAAGTCATCATTTCGCGGTGGAAAGACGAACGCGTGGACATCGCGCGCGCCCCGGAACGTGCGAGCCTGCGCCGGCGACAGGTAGCCGAGCCCGGGCACGGCATCCACCGACAGCCGGATGTCGGTGACAGCGCCAGTCTCGATGTCGACTTCGCGAAGCCCGGACGGAAGGGTGGAACTTGCGGAGACTACCAGCACGCGACCGCGTCGGATCCCGGCCAGCTCGACGTGGGTCAGCGAAGGAGCGAGCTCTGTCGTCGTCCCCGTGGTCGTATCGAGCAGCACGAGACGGGTCGTGCCAGATGTCGAGACGGCGAGGAAGCGTCCGCCGCCAAGGTGTTCGTACCAGTGCGAGCCGAGGCTCCAGAGCGGGCCGCCGAAGTCTGAGCGGTCCTCGTGCAGCAGGTCGACGGTGCCGTCGAGGTCGATCCGTACGAGATTCCAGAAGCCGCTGCGGTCGGTGGTCGCCGTGAGCGTCTCGTTGTCGATCCACTGGGGCTCGAGCACCGACTCTGTCGTCGATCCCGCGAGGACGCGCACATGGGATGCCACGCCATCCACGATGTCGGCGACGCGCAGCTCCGTGCCGTCCCACGGCATCTGCGGGTGCTCCCACGCGATCCAGGCGAGCCGTGCTCCGTCGGGCGAAAACCGCGGGTAGGCGAGGAATCGCGTTCCCCCGACGATCGAGCGGATCCCGCTGCCATCGAGCGCAACGGCCACGATGTCGCGCGTGAGGTCACCGTCGTGATGAGTCTCTCGCACGGCGATCACCTCGCGGCCGCGCACTGAGAGACTCGCGAATCGAACGCCGGCCGACTCGACGGGCTCGGGCGTGATCGCCACCGGGGTGCCGCTGCCGGCATCGAGCCGGTAGAGACGCTGGTCGGTGAACTCCGCGAAGACGAGCGTTGCGTCATCCGTCACGGTCCACGCTCCGCCGCCGTACTCGTGCACCCGGGTGCGGGCGTTCCAGGGCGCGGGCAGGATGTCGACAACGGCTCCGTGGCGCTCGGTGCGAACCGCATACCGGCCGCCCTCACTCGGCCTCCCCTCGAGCCACCACGTCTCATTACCCACGAACGCACCCCCAACCACCGGATGCGCGCTCGAAGCGAGATCGCGAGCGCTGATGGGCGAAATCCAGGAACCGTAGGGGGCCGTCGTGGTCATCCCTCAATTGTTGCTCAGAGGCGAGAGATCCTGTCGCCCGGCCGAGTGTCACACGGACTGGGTACAGCGCTCGATTCCCGATATCCCTAAACTTTTAGGCAGTCACACCGAGTGGGGGAATTCGAGATGACGGACACACAGGTGCCTGCCGCGCCTCCGTCGACCCCATCCGGCTGGTTCACAGATCCCGCCGACGCTGCCCGCCTGCGCTGGTGGAATGGCACGAACTGGACCGAGCACGTGCAGGTCCCGCCACCGCAGCCGACAGCAGGCGAGATCGCGTCAGCGCACGCCGCTGCCGCCGCCGCGCAGCAACGCTCGGTCGAGGCCGCATACGTTCCCTTTACGCATAACTGGGGTGCCGAACAGGATGCGGCGGTCTCCGCGAACGCACGCAGGAGCGCCCAGACCCTTCCCGCCTGGTTCCTGGCCTTCTCCCCGCTCTGGATCGGCGCCGCACGTGTCGCTCTCGGCCTCGTCTCATTCGCCCTGCCGCCGCTTGCCCAGGACGGGATCGCGATCATCGGCACTTTTGCGATCCTCTGCGGACTCGCTCACGTGGACGGCCAGCGGCTCGAGGCTCGAGGATTCCGACGCACTTCCGCGCTGTGGGCCCTCATTCTGCCCGTTTACCTCATCCTCCGGGTCGCGCGCGTCGGCCCAAGGGCGCTGGGGCCGATGCTGACGTATTTCGCGATCATCCTGATGGCCATCGCGGCGGCGGTAGCGATTCCCCTGGTTGTCTACGGCACTGAGCACGCGGCCAACCAGACTCCGGCATCCGTCACCGCCCCGACCACTCCGGTCGCATTGACCTCGGCCGAGCGGGCCGCAGAGCTGACCCCAACCGGTATGCAGAATCGCGTCATGTCCGACTTCTCGAAGACGGGAGTCGACTTGACCCAGGTCAGGTGCCAGCCGCTCCCGGACTCGAACGACGGGTCGCAGACGCGGTGCGACATCTGGATTTCCTCGGGGAAGTTCGGCACGGTCGTCGAACAGGTCGCCGCGAGCGATCCATACGCGCCATTCCACCAGGTCGGATTCACGCGCTAAGTGATTGTCGGTGCTCCCGACGAGGGTGCGGTGGCGCGGCTGCGTGTCGGCGTCAGGGCTCCACCTTTCGCACCTCATGGAGGTCGACCTCGCGGGCGATCGGTCGCTCGAAGATGCGCTCCATGGAGAAGTTTGCAGCGGCAGATGAGATCGAGACGCGGGCATCCGGGATCGCACTGTCGAGGCCAATATCGGCCAGGAACCAGAACGACAGGCTGGCGCCGAACCGCATCGGATGCGGCGCAGGCAGCAGGTAGTTCGTCGACGCGTCCTGGGCGCCGCGATGTTCGCCCGTGAGCGTCAGCCCCGTAAACGAGTGCAGTCGCGTCGGCCCGTCGTAGACGTCGATCTCGGCGATGTGCCCGGAGTCGCAGCCGTAGAGCAGAACGATCGACTCGAGCACACCGGCCGCGCCATCGACGACAGAGGGCGTTGGTAGCGGGATGTGGAACCAGCTCTTCTGCCCCGGCCTGACGTACATGTCGGCGCCCCAGCCGAAATAGCCGACCTGACTGAGATTCTCCGGCGACTCGACGACCGTCGCGTTCCCGTGTACCCAGTTCGTCGTCATTGCGCTCTCCCTCGGGGTTCCCGTGCCGTTGCTGTCCTCGCGACGCTACTCCCGTGTGCCCGTCTGAGCCAGCGAATGCGACGGAGGTCGGCGGCGCGTGCGATTCTTGGGGCATGCAATCCGATGGGCCGACCTGGCGCTCAGCCGTGGCTGGCATCCCGGAGGCGCGCAAACCCTCCAGCCCGGCTCGCGGCCCGGCACAAACTCCGCTCGGCCTGCAGTTCGAGCTGCGCGAACAGACACCGCGGACCCTCGACCGGTGGCGCGGCCCAACAGCCCGAACGGCCCGTGCCAGCGATCCGGGTGAAGGCAGTTACCGCCTCGGCCTTCGTCCCGTCATCCGTGGGAGGTCGGGAGGGTGGACTCGCCAGAACGTCACCTGGACAACGCTCCCGCACCAGGTCAATCGGCTCGGGCTCGACGAACGCCAGCATCGCTGGTTCCTCCAATTCGCGGCCCTGCATCGCTCGACCCGCGTGACCTTTCTCGGCCAGGACGCCGACTGGCTCTACCTCGACGAGTTCGTCGGTCCGGTGCTCTGGCCCCTCCTCGCCGACGCGGAGCGCCTCGGCATCGCGATGCTCGGCTCCCGAGGAGGATCAGTCCGGGTCGGCGAGCACGCGGAGGTACGGCTCGACGTGACGCTCGATGCCGGCAGCGCGGATGCCGGACGCGACATTCTGCTGCGCACCGTCCTCGAAATAGACGGCATCCCCTCCGCACCGGGAGCATCGGCCACGATCGGCGACCACGGCCTGTACACGTACGCCTTCGCGCCTGCGCCATCGATCACACTCGCGCCGACGCCCTCGGCGCTCACCGCCGAGCAGAAGCAGCTGCTCTCGCAAGACAGTCCGGTGCGGATTCCCGCCGCCGACGTGGGCGAATTTCTGGCTGCGTACTACCCACGACTGCGACGCAGCGTCGAGATCTCAAGCGTCGACGGCAGCGTCCAGCTCCCGGAGCTTCTGCCCCCGGTCCTGGTGCTCACGGCAACATACGCGCCCAAGCATGTACTGCAACTGGAATGGCACTGGGAGTTCGACACCGGTGAGGTTGCACCCGTCGAGCATGCCTCCGGCGACCCGGCCACGCTTGATCGCCTCCGCGAACTGCCGGGAGTTCCGCTGCGTTCGACCACCCTCACAGAACTTGATGCGGCCGAGTTCAGCGCGAGTACCCTGCCCATGGTGGAGGCAACACCTGGGGTGCGCGTCGACATCGTCGGCGTCCAGCCCGACTATCGCGAGCTCGTCGAACAGCCGCACCTCTCGATCACGACGATGCAATCCGACCGCCGCGATTGGCTCGACCTCGGCGTCACGGTCACTGTTGATGGCCGCGTGATCCCCTTCACCCCGCTCTTCAAGGCCATCTCCACCGGTCGCAAGAAGATGCTGCTTGTCGACAACAGCTACCTGTCGCTCGACCAGCCCGTCTTCGACCGCCTGCGCGAACTCATCGACGAGGCCGGGCTGCTCACAGAGTGGGAGACCGGGCCGCGCATCAGCCGCTACCAAGCCAGCCTCTTCGCCGACTTCGAGGACCTCGCGGACGAGACGGACGAGGCGATCGCCTGGCGCGCTACTGCGCACGCGCTGCTGGATGCGAAGGTCGAGTCGACCGCCCAACCCGCGGCGATCGCGGCCGAGCTTCGGCCCTACCAGAAGGCGGGCTTCGACTGGCTTACATTCCTCTGGCGGCATGAACTTGGCGGAGTCCTGGCTGACGACATGGGCCTCGGTAAGACGCTGCAGACGCTCGCGCTGATCGCGCACGCCATAGAGGCGGGCTCAGCGGAGGCGAAAAAGCCATTCCTTGTCGTCGCCCCGACTTCCGTGGTCTCCAACTGGGCGCGCGAGGCCGAGAAGTTCACACCGACTCTCGCCGTTGCGACGATCGCGACGACACAGAAGAAGGCTGGACGCTCACTCGCCGAACTCGCCGCCGACGCGAACATCCTCGTCACCAGCTATGCGCTGCTGCGGCTCGACTTCGATGCATACCAGGCGATCGATTGGGCGGGCGCCGTCTTCGACGAGGCCCAGTTTCTGAAAAACCCGGCGTCAAAGGTGCACCAGTGCGCCGTCGAGCTGCGTACGCAATTCAAACTGGCACTCACGGGGACTCCGCTCGAGAACAGCCTCACCGACGTGTGGTCGATGTTCGCCGTGACGGCACCGGGGCTGTTTCCGTCCCTTCGCCGCTTCACCGAGCAATACGTGCGGCCCATCGAACGGGGGTCGAATGCCCGATCGCGAAAGGCCGCCGGCACAGTCGGCGTCTCGGGAGCACGAGCCGACGATAGCTCGGACGAGCACTCGAGGATGCTGATCGCGCGACTGCGGCGACGCATCCGACCGCTCATGCTGCGCCGGACCAAGGAACTCGTCGCGAACGACCTGCCCGCCAGGCAGGAACAGGAGCTGCGCATTGAGCTCTCGCCACGCCATCGGAAGCTCTACGACGTGGTGCTCCAGCGCGAACGCCAGAAACTGCTTGGACTCATCGACGATCTCGATCGCAACCGGTTCATCGTGTTTCGTTCGATCACACTGCTGCGCATGCTGAGCCTCGACGCTTCGCTGATCGACCCGGCGTACTCCGACATCCCGTCGTCGAAGCTCGACGCGCTCGAGGAACAGCTGGAGGATGTCGTGGCCGAGGGGCACCGAGCCCTCATTTTCAGCCAGTTCACCTCGTTCCTCCACCGCGCGGCAGCACGCCTCGACGCTCTCGGCATCGAATACGCGTATCTCGATGGATCGACGAGGCGCCGCGCAGAAGTGATCGACCAGTTCAGGAATGGCCGGGCCCCCGTCTTCCTGATCAGCCTGAAGGCCGGCGGTTTCGGGCTGAACCTCACGGAGGCCGACTACGTCTTCCTGCTCGACCCGTGGTGGAATCCGGCGGCGGAGTCGCAAGCCGTTGATCGCACCCACCGCATTGGGCAGACGCGCCAGGTAATGGTCTACCGGATGGTCGCCGACGGCACAATCGAAGAGAAGGTGATGGCGCTCAAGGCTCAAAAAGCGCAGCTATTCGATGCAGTGCTCGACGACGATGCGATCTTCAGCTCGACGCTGACCGCGGACGACATCCGAGGACTGCTCGAACCCTGAGGTCGTGCGCGCTGGACGGGCGCTCTGTAACGTTCCAGACGGATGCGCCTGGATCCTGCACCGTGTACTGGGCTGGCGACACCGCGACGCCGGTCTCCACCTCCACCTTCGGGGCGCAGCTCAACCGGATCCGCAGGGCGGGGACGTGATCCCCTCGTTCGGCGGTTACACCGCACGCACGCGCTTACGAGAACGTCGTAACGACCGACAAGGTGCAGCGTCTCGACTCAGCAACACTGCAGGCATCGATCGGCGCAACCAGGCCATCCGCGAGGTCGAGGCGTGGGCAACGCACACGCACCACAGGCTCGCGATCGCCTATCCGTTGCCATCCACCCCGCAGGGGCTCGGCGGCACGGGGATCGCGCTGATGGGCTCCGCCGCGAAGTTCCGCGCTCATGTTGCGCAGACTGCCGCGGCGGGGGTCGTCACGCAACTGAAGCAGACCATCGCATCGCACACCGGTGCGGCAAGGCTCCGGTGCATGGTCGGCATTATCCAGATGAATGGGATCGACGACTACGGCCCAACCGAGACATTCAGCGCTGGCGAGGCCGCTCCGTTCGTGAAATGGGCGTCGTCGAAGCACGTCAACGAGATCAGCTTCTGGGCCCTCGAGCGCGACAACGGCGGCTGTGTCAGCACGAAGGGCGCGAACGACTGCTCCGGGGTGGCGCAGGCCGACTGGGCGTTCAGCCAGGCGTTCGCCCACTTCACCCGCCGTCGGTGACGGCGGCGGCGCGACCCTAGCTCCTCTCGCCCAGAAGGCAAGGCCTATGGATGACTCGTGCGCTCTGCCTACCGTGGAATAGCCCCCTTACATCTAACGAAAAGGAGTATGACCATGGCACAAGTCACCGAAAGCGTTGATGTGGACGTTCCCGTCTCGGTCTCGTACAACCAGTGGACGCAGTTTGAATCGTTCCCGCACTTCCTCGATTTCGTGGAGTCGATCGTCCAGACCGACGCGACGCACACTCACTGGAAGGTCAGGATCGGCGGAGCGGAGCGCGAATTCGACGCGGTAACGACCGAGCAGAACCAAGACGAGCGCATCGCGTGGAAGAGCACGGGAGGCGACGAGAACCAGGCCGGCGTCGTGACTTTCCACCGACTCTCCGACAACCAGTCGCGCGTAACGGTTCAGCTCGACTGGCAGCCCACCGGTGCCGTCGAGGCCATCGGAGCCGCGGTCGGCGTCGACGATCACGCGATCAAGAAAGACCTCGCGAACTTCAAGAAGATGATCGAGGGCCAGGGCGCGACCGCGTAGCTGCAGCTGGCGGTTCGTTGCGGCGAACCCGGCGACGGGGCAAGCTTGCCCCAGAACCGGGTTCGCCGTCGTTAGTGAAGGGTCCACACATTGGCCGAGCAAACTGAGGCGCGCGTCGCCGTCTACATCGACTTCGACAACATCGTCATCTCGCGCTACGACCAGGTACATGGGCAGGGCCGCTTCTCCAAGGACGGCGCCCGCAACAGCGGGTCGAACCTGATTCGCGACAAGCTCGACGCCGCCAAGATCAGCGTCGACGCCATCCTCGACTACGCGCTGTCGTTCGGAACGATGGTGATCTCGCGTGCGTACGCCGATTGGTCGGTCGCCGTAAACGCCAGCTACAAGAATGAGCTCAACGAGCGCGCGGTAGACCTTACCCAGCTCTTCACCACCACCGCGCAGCTGAAGAATGGCGCAGACATCCGACTCGCCGTCGACGTCGTCGAAGACCTGTTCCGGCTCGATGACATCACCCACGTCGTGATCGTTGCCGGTGACTCCGACTACATCTCACTCGCACAGCGCAGCCGACGCCTGGGCCGCTACGTGATCGGGATCGGTGTCGCCGGCTCGACTGGCAAGTACCTTGCAGCTGCCTGCGACGAGTTCGCGTACTACACCGACCTGCCGGGTGTGAAGCAGGATGACCGGGTGGCAGACTCGGCACCCGCCGAGGCGGATCCCGCACCCGCTCCTGCCGCTGGCCGCAAGTCGAAGCCCGCGGGCGCCGCGACCGCAGAGGCTGCCGACGACAACCAGCGCAAGGTCAACCCGACGGACCTTCTCGTACGCGCGATGCGCGTGGGGCACGCAAAGAGTGACGACCCGTGGCTGCACAGCGGCGGGGTCAAGAGCCAGATGCAGCGCATGGACCCATCGTTCAACGAGAAGTCGCTCGGGTTCACGACGTTCTCCGACTTCCTGAAGTCCCGTGGATCGGTAATCGAGACGGGCAAGGCTCCGCACGCCGGCCGCATCCGGCTGAGGCCGAGGATGCTCGCCCAGACCGCCGCCGATGCGGCAACGGCGGGCACGGAGGACGGCGCTTAGGGGCAACTATCCGCGGAGGATTTGTTGCTTGTGAAGCGCTTCCCCCTGATCAGCCTCGCAATTCCGTGTTGTCGGGATGCTGCTCGGCACCGAGCTTTACCACTTCGCGCCCCTCCCCGGACTGGTCCTGATCCCGCTCTCGATCGCGGCCGCCACCGTCTTCGACTCGTGGCTGATCGCATTCTGGATGCGCGCCGGTATCCAGCTCGAGTCGGTGCACGGTGGGTTCCTCCTACCAACGGGTGCCGCTGGATTTGTTGCGGCAACGACCGCGGCAACCGCAGGTCTGACCGCACTCGCGATCTCCTGCCTCGCCGTCGGCCCCTGTGGTGGGTGATCATCACGGCGATCTCAGGTCGCTGGCTGATCGCCGGGCTGCGGGCCGCCCCGCTGGCTATCCCGCTGTTGCTCGCCCTTGCGGCGATGCCCGATCGCGGCATCCGTGATTCCGAGGGCGAGCGCGAGCAACGAGAAAGCGACCGCGGCGAAGATACTCACGGTCAAGGCACCAGCGAACGCTTCGGGATGAGCAGCCGGATGCCCTGGGACCCTCGACGCCGCCGCCCCGCCGACCGCGGCGAAGAACGTCGCCCCGATGGCCGCCTGCCCGATCGCTGAGCCGACGCGCTGCGACGTCTGGAGCACACCGCCAGCCGACCCGCCGATGGCCGGGTCGACATCCGCAAGCGACAGCGTCTGGTTCGGGGTGATCACTGCTCCCCCGCCGATGCCGAGGAAGAACAGCGGAACAGCAAGTCGCAGGATGATCTCGGTCGGGTCGGTCAGCCCGCGGTCGCTGCCGACGACGATGCCGATCGTGACGGATGACAGCATGAAGACACTCACGCCGACGACGACGAGGGGACGCCCGAAGCGGCCAACCAGGCGGCCGGCGATGGGAGCGGCGATCGCCGATCCGACCGCGAACGCCGACACCCCGAGACCGGCCTGCAGCGCCGAAAAGCCCGCTCCCTGCTGGTAGTACAGCGAGAGCACGAGTGGCAGTCCGGTGAATCCGCAGAAATACAGCAGGATGAATGCTGTTCCGAACGCGAAAGATGGCTTGCGGAACAACCGAAGGTCGAGCAGGGGTTCGCGGTGCTCTCGGGTGAGTCGAGACTCGCGTCGGACAAACGCGAAAAGCAGGATGCCGGCAGGGATCAGCAGCAGGAACAACCAGCCGCTGTGGAACGTGTCGAGTTCGACCGCAGGGAACAGCACCAGCAGGATCGTGAGACCGAGGAGTGCCGCACCTGGCGCATCCAACCGCGACGGGGACTTGCCTGCCGCCGGCTCGAGCCTGCTCACCCACGCCATGGCAAGAATCACGGCAGCGATGCCGATCGGCACGTTGATGAAGAACACCAGGCGCCAGCCGAACTGGTCGCCTCCGAGACCGATGAGGAGGCCACCGACAACCGGACCAAGAGCGGTCGCAACTCCTACCGTGACGCCGAGACCGCCGAACGCGCGGCCGCGTTCGTTGCGCGGAAACGCGCTCTGGATGTAACCGGAGATCTGCGGCCCGACAATGCCGCCGAAGAGCCCCTGGATGACCCTGGCCACGATGATCAGGATCGGGTCAGGAGAAAGGCCGACCGTCGCACTCGCGATCACGAATCCGATGACGCCGATGATGAAGATGCGACGACGGCCGTGATCGTCGCCGAGTCGCCCACCAATGACCGGCATGAGTCCGAAGGCGAGGACATAGCCGCTCACGACCCACTGGAGCTCCGACGAGGATGCGCCAGTGGCGCGCCCGATCGACGGAAGGGCGACGTTCGTCACGCTCACGTCCAGCAGGGCGCAAAACTGGCCGAGCAGCAGAACGAAGAGCCCTCGCCAGCGACGCGGGTCGAACTGCTGCGCGGTGGTCATCCACTCCATCCTCCCGCACTCGGCAGTGGCGCGATGACCGGCTACGGCTGGTTGCGCGCGCGCACCTTCGGCGCGACGAGCGCGTGGCTCTCGTGCACCAACTGCTCGATGAGCTCGTCGTCGACCCCGTCGACCACGATCGTCACCCAGTGCTTCTTGTTGAGGTGATAGCCCGGCCGAATCGCATCAAACTCAGCCCGCAGCGCGATGCTGTCCTCCGGGTCGACCTTCAGAGACACCTCGAGCGGCTCGCCGGCCAGATGCGACAGCGCGAAAATCTTGCCGTTGCCGCTCGCCTTGAATACCGACGTCTCCTCGCCAAACGGAAAGGTCTCGGTCGCCTGCATTTGCGCGAGGCACAGTTCGCGAAGCTCGCCCGGTTTCATGGCATCAGGTTAGCGCCGACCACCGACCGCGCACCGCGCCTCTCCTAGGCTGGAACGGATGACCTCACTCCCGGAACCAGAGATCGACACCGCCCTGGTGGCACGCCTCGTCGCCGAGCAGTTTCCGGAGTGGGCGCACCTTCCGATCACACCGGTCGAGCATGGCGGCTGGGACAATCGCACGTTTCACCTCGGCGACGCCATGAGCGTCCGGCTCCCGAGCGCAGACGGCTACGTGCCGCAGGTCGAGAAGGAGCAGCGCTGGCTGCCAGTGCTGGCGCCGCAGCTGCCGCTGCCCATCCCGAACCCGGTGGGGCTCGGCCATCCTTCGCCCACCTTCTCGCGACCGTGGTCTGTCTATGGCTGGCTGGGCGGCACGGCGGCGACCCGAGCGGATATCCCCGACCTGCGTGGGTTTGCAGCCACGCTCGGGCGATTCCTCGTCGCGCTGCGCGGGGTGGATGCGACGGATGGCCCTCTGGCCGGTGACCACAGCTTCCAGCGCGGCGGCTCGCTGGACTTCTACGACGAGGAGACCCGGCGAGCGCTCGAGACACTCAACGGGGTCGTCGATGTGAGCGCCGCGACCGCGGTCTGGGATGCCGCGCTCGCGACCACCTGGACGCTAGCGCCCGTCTGGTTTCACGGCGATATCAGCGACGGTAACCTCCTCGTGCAGGGCGGCCGGCTGTCTGCCGTGATCGACTTCGGTACCTCGGGAGTGGGCGACCCGGCCTGCGACCTCGTGATCGCCTGGACCTTCTTCGACGAGCCCAGCCGCGCGGCGTTTCGGGATGCGGTTGAGCTGGATGACGACACCTGGTCGCGTGCGCGCGGCTGGGCGATCTGGAAGGCGCTGATCGTCGCGGCGGGCTTCGCAGGCACGAACTCGCCAGGAGGCGGCCGAGCGCTCCGGGTGATCAGCGAACTGACGACCTAGCCGACAGCCCCATCCGGAAGCAGCGCGTGCACACCCCAGGTCTGGTTCGCGACCTGCGTCACTCGCATGCTGACGACGACGCTCGCGAGGGCGAGTGCCTCCGACTTGCCGATCCCGTAGAGCTGCCGCATCCACACGACCATCGCCTCGAGCGCCTGGGCTGTCGCTTCGTTGAGGTCGGCGTCGAATCCCAACGTTATGCGGCCGGCGGGCGTGATGGCATGGATGCTGCCGAGGGCGGCGTCGTCGATCACGTCGAGCGTGAGCCTGGTGGTCATCCCGCACTCGATCGCCGTTCCGCCCACCTCCCCATCGCCCTGCGCCGCGTGGCCGTCCCCGACGAAGAGGAGGGCGTTGTCGACGGCGATCGGCAGGAACAACGTGGAGCCGGCGACGAGTTCGCGGCAGTCGATGTTGCCACCGCCAACCGTTCGCGGCGGAATCGTCGAGAACTCCCCCGTCGCCTCGGGGGCGATGCCGATGACGCCGAGAAACGGAGCGAGCGCCACCGTGTGCCCCAGGTTGCTCGTGCCGGTCGCGGCATCCGCGTCCAGTTGCCACAGCAGCGACGCGGGCTCGTCGATGCCCAGCCGCCTGTTCAGCGCAGTGTCTGCCTTGCCCGCACTGGTGAAGCCCCAGTCATCCGGTCGCAGGTCTTCGATGTGAACGGCCAGCGTCCTTCCTGCGGTCGCGCTCTCGATCGCGATCGGGCCGACGAGACAGTGTCCGCGGCCGCCCGGGAGCAGCATGGCGACATCCTCGCCGGGCGTGCGCTGACGCTCCGTGTGCCCGTTCGCGTCGAGCGTGTGCACCGAGATTGTGTCGCCCGGCGTGACGGTTGCCACCGGCGGTGTCGCCGCCGAGTAGTAGTCGATGGATGTTGCAGCGGTTGAGTCGAGCTCGATGAGGGTCACGCATCCGAGCCTACGAGCGATTGCCAGGCGGGCTCGGCCTCAGCGGCCGTTGAGCGCGGACAGCGCCCGCAGGACGAGGTACACGAGGGGCCTTTGCGAAACCGAAGGTGCGGAAGGTGCGCGACCAGTTTCGGCCGAAGACGGCATCGTGACGCGCAATGTGAACGGTGCTGGGGGCCGGCGTCGTCGTGAGTGGGTGCGGGATCGGGCACCACCACCTCACCATTGAACCGCGTCGGCGGCCGGGGTTACCCTCGTCGCATGTGCCGAAACATCCACACCCTGCATAATTTCGAGCCCGCCGCCAACGACGAAGAGGTGCACGCCGCGGCCCTCCAGTACGTGCGCAAGATCAGCGGATCGACGAAGCCGTCCAAGGCGAATACCGAGGCCTTTGATCGCGCGGTGCACGAGATTGCCCACATCACGCAGCACCTGCTCGAAGACCTGGTTGCCACCGCTCCGCCGAAAGACCGCGAGGTTGAGGCGGCGAAGGCTCGCGCACGGTCTGCCGCGCGGTTCGGTGCGGCATAGCTGACGCTTTTCCGGTCGCGCGCAAGCCCCTTGTCGCACGCGCCTCACGGGCGTTGGCTGGAAAGACACCAACCGAAGGAGCCAACCATGACGAACCAGATGCCATTCATCCCCGCTGCCGCCGCCCGCGCGCTCGGAAACGACTCGACCGATGACCAGACCGACCTGCCCGTCAACGACGACCACCTCGACGATGGCGAAACCAATGACAGCCAGGCCACGGTCGAAGAGGACATCCGCGAAGAGGATGACGTCAACGAGAACATCGAGAAGTAGCTAGCTCTTCAGCGGGAGTACTTTCGGTCGCTCCCGCGTGCGCGCGATCCACAGGTCGTGCGCGGTCTGCATCCCCAGCCAGAGTTCCGCGCTCGTCCCAAAGAGCTCAGCGAGCCGCACCGCCATGTCTGCGCTGATGGATGCGTGTCCGTTGTGGATCCGCGACAGAGTAGCCCGTGTAACTCCGATTCGGCGGGCGGCCTCCGCCAGGCTCACGTCGCCGAGGTAGTCATCGAGCAGGGCCCCGGGATGGGGCGGTTCAAACATTGCGCTCATATCGCAGTCCTTGATTAGTGGTAGTCGAGGTAGTCCAGCAGGTGGAAGTCGGCACCGTCGAACTCGAAGGTCAGTCGCCAGTTGCCTGACACCCAAATCGCGTGGTGGCCGTCGGTTGTTTTGCCACCTGACGTCGACCCAACTAACGGATGCGGTTTCCAGGCGGCTGGGATGTCGGCTAGCGAGGCAGCATTGTCCAGTACTGCGAGTTGCCTTGTGAGCTTGTCGGCGTGCTCGGGCCGGATGCCTGCCTTGCTGCCCTTCGTGAAGAATCGCTCGAGCCCCTTATGGCGGAAGCTTTTGATCACGACAGAATCGTATAGCGCAAGTATACGCATAGCAAGGCTATACGGGTGCCGTTCTCGGCGGCGCCAAGCACCGCGGCGCACCCGGGAGTAGCTTGCTGTCATGAATCTGAACCCCGACGAGTACAGGGCCGTCCTCGACCAGGCGCAGAAGCGCTCCCTCGAGTGGATCGATTCGCTGCCTGAGCGACGCGTCGCCCCGACCGCGAACGTCGAGGCGATGAAGGCAGTTTTCGGGGTGCCGCTGCCCGAGCATCCAACCGATCCGGTGGCGGTCGTCGACCAGCTGGCAACCGAGGCCGAGCCGGGGCTCATGGCGATGCCATCCGGCCGCTTCTTCGGTTGGGTGATCGGCGGAACGCTGCCAGCCGCACTCGGAGCAGACCTGCTGGTCAGCGCCTGGGACCAGAACGCCGCCATGCGGTACGCCTCCCCCGCGACCGCCGCGATCGAGGAGGTGGCGGGCGAGTGGCTCGTCGACCTGCTTGGCCTCCCCGCTGGTTCCGACGTCGGCTTCACCACCGGAGCGACGACGGGCAACTGGACCTGCCTCGCCGCCGCTCGCGCTTACGTGCTCGACCAGGTGGGCTGGGACGTCAACCGCGACGGCCTTCAGGGCGCGCCGCGCGTCAACGTCATTGCGGGCGCCGAGCGCCACGCATCCCTCGATCTCGCCCTCCGCTACCTCGGATTCGGCACCCCGACTCTCGTCGCCGCCGACGACCAGGGATGCCTCATCGTCGACTCTCTCCGCGAGGCCCTGGAGCAAACTGATGGCCCGACGATCGTCTGCCTGCAGGCCGGCAACCTGCACTCCGGAGCGTTCGACCCAATGCGCCACGCAATCGAAGTCGCCCACCAACACGGTGCCTGGGCGCATGTGGATGGCGCGTTCGGCCTCTGGGCCGCAGCTTCGCCACCGCTGCGACCGCTCCTGGATGGCATCGAACTCGCGGATTCCTGGGCGACGGATGCGCACAAGACCCTCAACGTTCCGTACGACTGCGGCGTAGCGATCATCGCGCGGCCGGGCACCGCTCGCGCTGCTCTAGGCGCCCAGACCAGCTACCTGATCAAGGATGGCGAGGCCTCAGACCCCTACGACCTCACACCCGAGATGTCGCGGCGCGCGAGGGGTGTTCCTGTATGGGCGGCTCTTCGCCAGCTGGGTCGCTCGGGTGTGGTCTCTCTCGTCGATGGCTTGGCCGCCAACGCTCGCGCTCTTGCCGTTGGGCTGCTAGCCCTGCCCGATGTCGAAGTGCTCAACGATGTCGTCTTTACCCAGGTGTCACTGTCATTCGGGTCGGATGAGCGCACTCGCGCGGTTACGGCAGCGCTCATCGCCGACGGAGCCGTGTGGATGTCTGGGTCGCGCTGGCAGGGGCGCGACATCCTGCGGATCTCCGTGAGCAACTGGAGTACGGATGCTGCGGATGTTGCGTTTGCGGTGGAGGCGGTGGGGCGTGCTATGGGCACGGCGGCGGGCTGACTCATTGGCGCGATCGAAATACGACCGAGTATCTCGATCCCGTTCTGTGGTCAGTGCAAGAAGTCGTGCGGTTACCCGCTCCGCACTCCGCACGACCATGCTAAGAAGTCGCACACTCTCCATCGCATATTCTCTGCTCGATCAGCCACCCAGTGCTGGTGCGAACACGGATGCCTTGGGCGACTCCCTTGCAACCAAGGTGAATGCGGGCCAGTTCAATTCCGTCGGGCGTGCCGATTACGAAAGTCGCGACGCTGATTTGGTATTTCGATCGCGAGACGTTTCGACCAGCCTTCAGAAACGTATTTTGGCAAGACGATCCACAACCATCTTCTGGTCCAAATACGAAAAATGATCTGTTTGCAGCTCCACTTGTGCCCCGCCTGCCGCCACCAATGCGGAGTCGATCGACACAACGTAGTCGTTACCACCGTCCGGAAACGCCGCCGTCGCAAATCCCCTAGAAAAATCTACGCCGTAGCTGTTGCTAATGCCTGATCTGTCTGCCCGACCAGCAAACGCGTCCAGTCGCGCGACGCTCTCGCCCGCGAAACCGCTCAGATATTCTGCGCATGGCCGCATCGACTCGATGCCGCGCGGCAGCTTTACCTTTATGAGGAATCCCGCGAGGCGGGTCGCGACGTCAACCAGTGGATTGTGGAGAACTTTTAGGGCACCCATTATCGCGAACGTTGTCAGCAGCCCTCCCTGCGCTAGATCAACTATTGGCGTTCCCTCGTAGGGCGTTCCAAGCGAGATGAGTTGAAACTCTATGCCCTCATTTCGTAGGCGCTTGACGGTGTCCCGCGCAACCAATCCACCGCGCGAATGAGAAACGAGCACAACCCGCCTGAGTTTAAGTCGGCGAATATGCTCGGCAAGTTCTTTTGCATTCTGTCCGATTGGTAGCCACGTATCGTGCTCGAATCTAAATACTGGGATCTCATCGTCGACTGCTGTTCGCAGCACTTTGGCGAGCGGAATTCCACAGGCCATCGTCCCGTGAATGGCGATCACGCCGTCGTGAACGTGTGCGGTTTGATCAAGCAAAGACGGGCATCCACCCGCAGTGGGACGGTCCGCCCAGCTGTGACGATCAAGCCTGCTCCGTGCGGTCGGATCTGGCCTGTCTCTGTTCAACAAGACGTTGGCTGAGAGAAAAATCCTACCCACCAGAACAGCCAACCCCTCCGCTCCGTCGTGGCGGATCGTGAAAGCATGCTCACTTCGAGAACTTGTTCCGTCCAGCACGCGAGTGTTAGAGCCGACATAAATTCTCCAAGCAAGCGAGTACCGAATCGCGACACCAGGCAAGATGGCGTTCAGCTGAGCACGGATCATCTCGACTTCGTCGGTGTTCCTCTCCTTCCATTCCCGATTGGCGACTTTGATATCCAACGTTCCGGACGGGATTGAGACGATGAACGCCTCGCTAAGGAACGCAAAGGCGCCAATGACATTTGCTCCAAGTCGCATGCTCACCATTCGATGACCATTCGAAAGCTCGCCGCCAAATTCGATGTCGGCGTCCGAATTAGTGCTTTCCGGACTGCGCGGTCCAAAATACTCTCGCTCAAGTTCGTGTGTACTCTCCCAACGAGCGACTGCGCTCAAGTCATCCGCAGACCCGAGCGGGCTCCACGTTTCGGGACTTTCGCCGAGGTACACATTCGAGCCGCGCGCATCAGAAACGACCGATTGCAGCAGCCCGGACGCAGACTCAGGAATGTCCCATTGCTTGGGAGTCCGCTCTGCGAGTGCGTCAAGTCCGTCGGGACGAAGCAGCCATTCAGACGCATCTTCCTTCCGCGAGTAGTCGACTACCGTAATTGCGGGTATCGTCTGCGCGACCGCGTTCTCGGAGTCGGACGAAACCGTGATTCGAATCATCGTCACAACATAGCGACAGGGTCATTCCCTGTCGATCACAGCGGTCTAAGACCCCGCCCGCTCCAGCACCAGCTCGCGCACGCGAGCGGCATCCGCGGTGCCCTTCATCGCCTTCATGACCGCACCGATCACAGCACCGGCAGCCTGGACCTTGCCATCCCGGATCTTCTCGAGCACATCGGGTTGCGCGGCGAGCGCCTCGTCGATTGCCGCGAGGAGAGCGGTGTCATCCGAGACGACCTTCAGCCCACGGGCCTCGACGACGACGTGCGGCGCACCCTCGCCGTCGATCGTGCCGAGGAGCACCTGCCGAGCAAGGCGGTCGGTGAGATCGCCGGCCTCGATGAGGGCGATCAGCTCAGAGACATCCTTCGGGCTCACGAGTGACGCGGCATCTACCCCGCGTTCATTGGCGACGCGGGCGATCTCGCCGGTCCACCACTTGCGAGCAGACTGCGCGATTGCGCCCTCCGCGACGGTCTCCTCGATCTCGACCAGCAGGCCCGAGTTGACGACATCCTGGAACTCGAGGTCGGTGAAGCTCCACGCCTCCTGCAAGCGACGGCGACGCACGGCCGGCTTCTCGGGCAGGGCCTCGCGCAACTGCTCAATGAGCTCGAGCGATGGCTCAACGGGCAGCAGGTCGGGCTCAGGAAAGTAGCGGTAGTCGTCGGCGTCGCTCTTCGGGCGGCCGGGCGAGGTCGTGCCCGTGTCTTCGTGCCAGTGGCGGGTCTCCTGGGTGATGGTTCCACCCGCGTCGAGGATCGCGGCCTGGCGCTGGATTTCGTAGCGAATCGCGCGCTCAACCGACCGCAGCGAGTTGACGTTCTTGGTCTCCGTGCGGGTTCCGAGCTTGCCCGAGCCACGCGGGCTGAGCGAGATGTTGGCGTCACAGCGGATGTTGCCGCGCTCCATCTTCGCGTCGGAGATGCCGAGCGAGACGACGATGTCGCGGATGGTCGAGACGTACGCCTTGGCGAGTTCCGGGGCATCCTTCTCTGCGCCGGTGATCATGTGCGTCACGATCTCGACCAGCGGAACGCCCGCGCGGTTGTAGTCCACCAGCGAATATTCGGCACCCTGGATGCGCCCGGTCGCGCCGCCGACGTGGGTCAGCTTGCCCGCGTCCTCCTCCATGTGAGCACGCTCGATCGGCACAGAGAACTCTCGGCCGTTCGGGAGCACGACATCCACTGAACCCTCGAACGCGATCGGCTCATCGAACTGGCTGATCTGGTAGTTCTTGGCGAGGTCTGGGTAGAAGTAGTTCTTGCGAGCGAAGCGACTGGATGCCGCGATCGAGCACCCGAGAGCAAGCCCGAGACTGATCGAATATTTGATGGCCTGCTCGTTGACCACCGGCAGCGAACCCGGAAGACCGAGGTCAACCGGCGTGATGTTGGTGTTGGGCTCGCCGCCGAAGAAGTTGGGGGCGTCGCTGAACATCTTCGTCTTCGTATTCAGTTCGACGTGCACCTCGAAACCGAGCACCGGCTCGAACAGTTCGAGGGCCTTGTCGTAGTCCATGAGTTCAGCTTTAGCCACGGGGCAATTCTACCGGGGCGAGAGACGGGGGTTCGCGGGGGGCGATTCTCGGCGTGCGAGGGTGCTGGGCGGGTTCTTTGCGGGCGCGCGTCTACTCCTCCACAGGCGCGGGAAATCAAAGTTGTCCACGGCTTATAAACAGGCTCTGACCTGCATAAAGAGAATGTCGGTGGCCCCTGTGAGACTGTTCACATGGACCAAACGGCACCCGATCTCGCGACGACGCTCGCGACGGCGACGCGGTTGCTCGGCGACCTCGCTGCGGCGGCCAACGGCGATCGCGCTATCGTTCGCCTTGCCGACGACGAACTGTGCGCGTTCACCGCAGACCTTGAGGGTGCCGGCCGTCTGCTCGACACCCTGCGCGCGTTCACGGCGGCCGAGATCGACGAGCGTTCGCGGCGATCGCTTGGGTCCGACGGCCTCGCGCAGCGGCTGGGATGCGTGCGGTCCGCCCTGCTGATCGAGCAACTGACGCGGGCCAGCCAGGGCGACGCAGCCCGGCGCATCCGGGTGGGGCGGGCGATTTCTCCTCGATCAACCCTCGGCGGCGACGCCCTTCCGGCCGAGCATCCCGCGCTCGCCGATGCCATGGCGGACGGCGCCGTCGGGGTCGATGCGGCCTCGATCGTGATCCGATGTCTCGGCGACGCGAGCCCCTACGTCGAAGAAGACCTGGTGGTAGCCGGTGAGGCACGGCTCGTGGCGGTCGCGCGCGAGGAGTCGACCGATCTCGTTGGCGTCCACGCCCGCGTCTGGCGAGAGGCACTCAACCCCGATGGCGCCGAGCCGCGCGATGAAGCACACCGCAGGCGTCGAGCATTCACTCTCGGGCGCGAGGTAGAGGGCATGACGCCGTTTCACGGCTGGGCTGACCCGGCGTCCGGCGCCTTGCTGCGTGCGATGCTGTCAAACGGGGCCAATCCCCACGCGCAGCCGCGGTTTCTGAGCGACGAAGATCGTACGGCTGGCAGCGGAGGTGCTGCGAGCAGCGACCACCATGGCGACGAGGGCGTGATCACCACCTTCCGTGACCCGCGCACCCGCGAGCAGCGTCAGCACGACATCCTCATGGGAGTGATCGCCGCTGGTCTCCGGCGCGCCGAGAAGGCTCCGAGCCTGCGTCCGCTCAGTTCGGTGACGGCAGTCGTTTCCCTCCACGATCTGGAAAACGGCACCGGTGCCGGCTGGCTGGACGACGTCGCCGAGCCGGTATCGATTGCGACCATTCGACAGCTGGCCTGCGACGGCGGCGTGCGCACGATGATCCTCGGCGACGCGGGCGAGGTGCTCTACCTGGGGCGGGCTGAACGGCTTTTCACGTCAGCGCAACGCAAAGCTCTCGCCGTGCGGGATGGCGGGTGCGTGTGGCCAGGATGCTCGGCGCCGCCCGGCTGGTGCGAGGCCCATCACGTTGTCGAATGGGAGCGCGGCGGCAAGACCGATATCGACAACGGGGCGCTCCTGTGTTCGGCGCACCACCATGCCCTGCACGCATCGGAATTCACCATGAAAATGATCGACGGCCGGCCCCATCTGCTCGCGCCGCCGTGGCTCGATCCGCAGAGCGTGTGGAGGCAGATGGGCCGCTGCCGAGCGACCATGGCTGCGTGACAGTGCTCGGCGCTATGCGCCCTCGGGCTAGGTGAGGCTCGGCGCGCTGTTGAGGAGTGGGCTCCCCCAACGCGCCTCGAGCAGGCGCTCGAGCGTCGCTCCAAGGCGGTAGAGGCGGTCGTCCGCGTGGGCTGGCGCCATGAGCTGGATGCCGACCGGCAGTCCGTCCTCCGGCGCGAGTCCCATGGGCAGCCCCATGCCGGGCACCCCTGCGAGGTTCGCCGGGATGGTGGTGACGTCGTTCAGGTACATCGCCAGCGGGTCCTCGAGCTTCTCCCCGAGCTTGAACGCCGTGGTCGGAGCTGCCGGGCTGACCAGCACGTCGGCCTGCGAGAACGCCTTGGCAAAGTCGCGCTGGATCAGGGTACGCACCTTCTGCGCGCTCCCGTAATAGGCGTCGTAGTAGCCGGCGCTGAGCGCATAGGTACCGAGGATGATGCGACGCTTCACCTCGGGGCCGAAACCGGCCTCGCGCGTCGCAGCCATGACATCCTCGACCGTCCCTCCCCCCACAGGGTTCACGCGAAGGCCGAATCGCACAGAATCGAACTTCGCAAGATTGCTCGAAGCCTCAGCAGGAAGAATCAGGTAATAGGCAGCGACCGCGTACTCGAAGTTAGGGGCAGACACCTCGACGATCTCGGCCCCTGCGCCCTCCAGCAAGGCAAGCGCCTCATGGAAGCGCTGGGTGACGCCGGCCTGGAAGCCCGGCGCATCAAGCTCTTTGACAACACCAATACGCAGTCCCTTGAGGGAGTCCTGGCGGGCGCCATCGCGCGCGGCATCCGCGAACGACGGCCACTGGTCGGTGAGGCTCGTGGAGTCGCGCGGGTCGTGACCACCGATGATGTCGTGTACCAGGGCGGCATCGAGAACGGTGCGGCTGACCGGCCCGACCTGGTCGAGGGATGACGCCAAAGCGATGGCACCGTAGCGCGAGACTCCGCCGTACGTCGGCTTCACTCCCACCGAGCCGGTGACGGCAGCTGGCTGGCGGATCGACCCACCGGTGTCGGAGCCGAGGGCGATAGGCGCCTCGAAGGCAGCAACGGCAGCGGCCGACCCACCGCCGGAGCCACCCGGGATGCGATCGAGATCCCACGGGTTGTGGGTCGGTCCGAAGGCAGAATGCTCTGTTGACGAGCCCATCGCGAACTCGTCCATGTTGGTCTTGCCGAGAAGCACCAGCCCGGCGTCGCGAAGACGAGCAACAACGGTTGCGTCGTACGGCGGAACCCATCCCTCGAGGATGCGCGAACCGGCGGTAGAGGGCATGCCAAGTGTGCAGAGCACGTCTTTGATCGCGATGGGCACACCAGCCAGAGGGCCAAGGGCGTCGCCGTTCCTGCGCGAGGCATCAATCGCGGCGGCAGTTTCGAGCGCCTTCTCGTTGATGTGCAGGAACGCGTGAACGTCGCCATCGACCGCGGCAATTCGGTCGAGGTGCGCTTTCGTGACCTCCACTGAGGTCGTCTCTCCCGAGGCGATCTTCTCGCCGAGCTGCGCAGCGGTGAAGGTGGTCAGGTCGGTGGGGCTCACTGCTCTTCTCCCAGAATTGCGGTCACGCGGAAGCGGCTGCCGTCGTGGTCAGGGGCGCCCGCGAGCGCCTCCTCAGACGTGAGCGTCTTGCCGGGGATGTCTGCGCGAAAGACGTTCGTCAGCGGGATCGGGTGACTCGTGCCCGGGACATCGGGCGTCGCGACCTCGCTCACCTTCTCGATGCTGTCGAGGATGATGCCGAGCTCACCCGTCAGCTTGGTGACCTCATCGTCGGTGAGCGCGATGCGCGCAAGACCGGCGAGATGACGAACGACATCAGGTGTGAGGCGTTCTGTTTCAGACATGCGGCTCCGTGACGACAGTGGTGGGGGGAATCGCATCAATTCTATTGGGTCACGATTGGCCGCCCGTCTGGTCGCGCTGAGTGAGAGAGTGGTGGCATGGAGGCCCACGGGTCGATGAGCGCGAACGCCGCGCCGACGAAGGCAGCAGCGCGCGGGACGGGCGTTTCGACGATCGCGTTCCGTCTTGCGCTCCTGACCGCGGTGCTGCTCGCTCTCGCCGGGTGCGCTTCACCCGGGGTCTCCGCGCCCGATCCGCGGCTCGGTGGCACGTGGCACCTTGTCTCGGCCCACGACGACAAGGGCACGATGAACCTGGACGGAACGAACATCACCCTCACGATCGGCAGGTTCACCGGCGGTTCGTCGCCCTGCAACGGTTACAGCGCGACGGTCTCCGGCGGCGTCGGCGTCGTCTATGTGCAGGCATTTCAAAGCGCGGGCGGCGAGGACTGTCCGAATCCCGCGGCCACGAAACTGGATGCGCGGTATCTGACGGCCCTACAGAAGGCACAGTTCTCAAGACTGGCGGCCGGCCAGCTCACGCTGAGCTCGCCGACAACGACGCTGCACTACAGCAAGACCGCCCTGCCGTTGCCCGACATCGAGAAGGCAACCTGGCTGCTCGCCGAGCTGCCATCACAGGGCGGATCCCGGGCCCCGGTTGGTGCGTACGATCCGCCCGTCTCGCTCGAATTCAACGGATACGACGGGCTCACGGTGAAGACGGTGTGTTCCGGGTTCACGACGCACTACACGGTGTCCGGGACATCGGTTCGCGTTGGCTCGACGCTGATCGGGTTCCGGATCAAGGGTTGCACCACGAGCGGCAAGTCCCTGGACGACCGCCTCCAGCGCCTCCTGTTCACCCCTTTCACCGCAGACATCGCGTATGCGGGCGGCGACCACGGGACCACGCTGACGATCACCAACAGCGGGGCGGGGCTCGCCGCGATATTCGTGCCAAAGGGCACCGGATGACGGCCGGGCACGCCGCGGCAGGCGCGGTGACGGCCGGGCACGCCGCGGCAGGTCCAGCCGCGGCGAGGCTGCTGCGGGCGCTCGTCCTGGTGTTGCTGGTCGGTCTCGCGCTGGCCGGATGCTCGGCGGCGCAGAAGCCGCAACCCGAGCGCAGTCCGTTCGCGGGGCAGTGGACCTTCACCGGCGGCCGGGATGCCAGGGGCGTGCTGACTGTGGGCGACATCCCGTCCGGTCTGACAATTGGATCAGGAACATCGGTGATCGCGCGCGGCCCGTGTCGCGACTATTCCCTCGACCTGTTCGGACAGCCGGGTGCCGTGTTCGTCAAGGTGCGGCACGTCTCATTCGGGGTCTGCGATGCACCGACCGCGAACCAGCTCGACACGCGCCTCCTCGCGGCCTTGCGGGCGACGACATTCGCCGAAGTCGATAACCGCATCCTGACCCTCAGGAGCCGTCGGACGACACTGGACTTCAAAGCCGCCCCGCCGGTCAACATGTCGGCACTCCTCCACACCAGCTGGATGACCGAGGACACCGTGATGACACAGAGCGGCAACATCCTTACCGTCGACGCCACCCTGCGCTTCCCAACCGAACGCACGCTCACCCTGTCGATAGCCGACTGCGCGGTCACGACGGCGCGCATGCGCGTCGAGGCCGGTTACATCCAGCTATCAAGCGTGCAGAACGGTGACGTGGGATGCCAGGCCGCTCAGTCCACCGGCATCCACGCGGGCCTCGTCGACTTGCTCACCGGCGGGTTCACCTTCTCGGGAGTGCCGGGCGGACTCTTCATCACGAACCCTCGACTCGAGGAGACGGTGCGGTTCACAAGTTAGCCACAATCCGCGCCACTTCCTGGGCGTTCTGCGAAACTTGAGCCATGAAGCACGCGCCGATGCTGCTCGCCGCGATCGCGATGGCGGCGACCGTGGCCGCCGCCATCTCCGGATGCACGGTCCCTGGCGCATCGAAGAACACCGGCTCGAGCTTCGTGGGCCAATGGGTGCTTGTCTCGGCCTCCGACGAAGTCGGCAAGCTCCCCCTGAACGGCACGTACATCACGCTCACGATCGACGAGGGTGAATCGGCCTCCGGTCGCGGCCCATGCAGCGACTACCAGGCGAAAATCATCGGCAGGCCGGGACCGGTCTTTGTCTCGGTGACCGATCGCGCGATCGCGATGTGCACCGACAGCCAGTCGCCGCAGCTTGATCATCGCTATCTGACCGCCTTGCACGACAGCTCGGTGGGGTCGATCGATGGCGACGACCTCACCTTCAGTTCGCCAAAGACAAGGCTCAGGTATCACCGGGTGGCGCACTTCATGATCGGCGGGATCGTCGACATTCCCTGGGATGCCCAATACGAAACCCTCATCGAGCCTGACGGCTCCAGCGCCGACTTCAGCGATCCGGCCGGCGCGATCATCCTGTTGCGTGACTACACCTTCAGGATGTCCGTGGGCGCGTGCCCCGACCTCACAGGCCGATGGACGCAGGACGCCGGCGAGATCGTGCTCGACCACGTCGCCCACGCCACCGCCGCGTGTACGACACCGGACGACAACCAGAATCGCGCCGACGTCATGTCTGCGCTCAGCCAGGGCTTCCAGTTCAGCATCGGAAAGGGCACGCTCGTCACGACCAACCCGCGTAATCACACCTTCATGAGCTTCCGCGCAGGGAACCTCTAGTCTGATGCCGGTGACAAGGCTGCGCGGTGTGTGCGGGTTGCTGGCAAGGCGACGGATGCTCGCCGCGCTCACCCTTGCGATCGCAGGCGCTTTAGTGCTCTCATCGTGCGCGACGGCCGGCGACCACGGGGGCGCCGACCCGCGCATCCAGGGCCAGTGGCAGCTCACCTCCGCCACCGACGCCGGAGGCACGATCGATCTGCTCGGCCAGACGATCACACTCACGATCGACGGCGACACAGATACAACCGGACGCTCGAGCTGCAGTGACTACCACGCGAGGTTCCTGGGGATGGCGCAGTCGCTCTGGGTAACGGCCACACTTCCGCACACGATCGACTGCGGCAGCGCGCTGCAACAGAGTCTCGAGATGCGCTACATGAACGCCCTCAACTACGTGCGTTCTGCAACCGTGACAGGAGGTGTTCTCGATCTGCTCGCGCCCGGAATCGACCTGCACTATGTGCGCGCGCTGTTCCACCCGATGACCCGCATGATCGGGCACGTGTGGTCACTTTCGAGTGTCTCGTTCCTGGGTTTCGACGGCGCAAGCGCAACAACGGGGTACTACCCACACGGTGTCGCGCTCCAATTCAACAAGAATGGAACTTTGCGTGCAGACTCGACCTGCACCACCGTCACCGCGCACTACATCCAGAACGCCGGCCAGATCGTCGCCGACCATGTGGTTGTACACACGATCGCCAACTGTGACGACCCGAACTCGACGTCAGAGGACTACGTCCTTCGTGTCGTGGATGCGTCGTTCAGCTTCTCGACGCTGACGAGCGGCCAGCTGGCGATCACGAGCCCACGGGTCGGCGTGACGCTGGGATTCGACGACTCTGGCGCATCCGGGTCGCTTTCATACGTCCAGTGCCTCACCTGCACAGGCGAGCAGGGCGGCTGATGCGCCACTCGCCCCGGTGCCATCAGTGCTCGAGGGACAGCGTGCGGGTCTTGTCCTTCGCCGAGCCGGTCATCGCCAGTTCAGGATGATCTATCCCGATCAGCGCCATGTTGCGGATCGACTCTGAGCCGACATCGAAATACCCGTTGTGGCCGATGGATGCGCCGAGGTGCTTCCCCGTGATCGGGTCGACCGCTCCCCCAACGCCCAGCACCTTCGCACCATAGCTCGGCGACGACGGATCGCTGCCGAAGTATGCACTCGCCGGCACGGGATCCCACGCTGCGGCACCGACGAACACGTTGTGGTTGCGAACATGCAGCGCGTCGACCGACTGTGCCGCGCTCCCGGGCGTACCAACGAGCACGAGTGCGTCTACCCGGAAGTTGTATTCCGTCAACGCCATGAGTGCCGCGGTGGAGCCGTAGCTGTGCGCAACGATCGTCGTATAAGGCTCGTCCGCCGCGCGAAGCGCCTGCAGCCCCTGGACCGCGTGAGCCAGCTCGTCCCTGCCCTTGTATGCCAGGTCGAGGGATCCGACGTTGGTGAGGTCAGGGGTCTGGTAGCCCATCCAGGAGACAACCGCGACGGTCTTGCCCCGGTCATCCGGGTCGACCTTGCCGAGCTTGTGCAGCCACGTGACCTGCTGGGCGTACAGGTCTGCGGCATCCCCCGTCCAGTCGCCCATCTGGCCGTCGACTGTGAAGAACATGCCGGGAACCATGTATGTCACGTAGTCGGCGGTCTGCAGGTTGCCAAGCACGATCGCGGCCTTGCCCGATCCGGATGCATCGACCTCGAGCAGCGAACGCTTCGGCGCAGACTTGGCCTTCGGCTGCTTCAACGCTGCCTCGATCTGCTTCAGCATGTGCAGCGAGTGCTGATCGTTCTGAGCGATGGCGCGGCCGTCGGCGCCCGAAATGGATGTTCCGAGCGACGAGATCGACTGCGAAACCCAGGCCCGATTGGAGCGGTCGCGAACGGTCACCGGTAGACCGTCGAGGTTGCCGACGAGCCGGGGAGCGGTGATCGTGAGCACATCCTGTTCCGATGCGGTGAGACCCGTCCACCAGTCGTTGACCTGCTGGACGGCCGGGGGATGCGCGATCAGGTCGGTCACAACCGACGGGTGCGACGAGAGGTACGAGGCCACCTGGGTGCTCGGCAGCACGGACAGTTCGCGCAGCAGGTCCATGCCTGAAAGGGTCTCGAGGGATGCGTCGGAAACGCCGGTAACGCGGAACATCGAGATAGACACGGGGTGCCCGATGGCGGCCGGGTCAATAGGGACAACGCTGTGACTGTTCGACGGTGCGCCGTAGACGGGAAGGTCAATAACCTGGCTGATCTGCGTAGTTGCAGGCTCGACAGGGGCCTCGGCGGCGGGTCCCAGTGCGGCCGAGGTGATCAGAAGCGCTGCGACGTCAAACAGCAATTCGGGTTAGTTCCCCTCATTCACAGGCCCCAAAGCAGTTCCCAGCGGCTTGGGGGCCATGCACTCCCAATATTAGGGGGTAGAACCTCCCGTTTTGGGGGTAGCGCCCTAACTCATAGCGACGATGACCACACCAGTCACTCTGACTGCGCGTCGTCGAGCGCGGCCGGACCGCCCTCGAGCAGCCTCGCGAACTGTTCCGCGTCGATGATCCTGAGGCCAAGCGCCTCGGCCTTGCCCAGTTTCGAGCCGGCGCCCGGCCCGGCAGCGACGAAGTCGGTCTTCTTGCTGACGCTGGATGCCGCCTTGCCGCCCGCCGCGATGATCGCCTCGATCGCGCCCTCCCGGCTGAAGCCGTCGAGACTGCCCGTAGCGACCACCGTGAGGCCGGCGAGCGGACCGTCCGAGCCACCGGCCGCGCCCGGGCCGGGGTGCCCCGGGGTCGTGAACTGCACGCCGGCCGCCGTCCATCGCTCGATGATGTCCTGGTGCCAGTCCACCGCGAACCAATCGATGAGAGCATCGGCGATGATTCCTCCGACGCCCTCGACGGCAGCAAGCTCGTCGCGGCTTGCGGTGCGAATAGCCTTGATCGACCCGAAGTAGTCCGCGAGAGCACGCGCGGCGACGGGGCCGACGTGACGGATGCTGAGGGCGACCAGGATGCGCCACAACGGGCTCGTCTTCGCCTTCTCGAGGTTGGCGATGAGGTTCGTCGCGGCGGTCGACGGTACGTATTCTTCGTCGCCGGTAAACCCTGCGCTGCTGCCGGGCTCGAACGGGCCATCCTTCTTCTGGCGCTTGCGCTTGAACGGCGTCTCGCGCTTCAGCTCGCCGCGATCGTCGAGCTTCGGCATTCCCGTTTCGTTGTCTCGCACCACAACCGCGACGGGGAAGATCGTTTCGAGCGTGAGGTCGAAGAGTCCGGCCTCGTTGCGAATCGGCGGTTCGGCGGGCTCGTACGGCTGGGTGAGGGCGGCGGCCGTCACTTCGCCGAGCACCTCGATGTCGAGCGCTCCCCTGCTGCCGACATGCTCGACGCGGCCGCGCACCTGCGCCGGGCAGCTGAAGGCATTCGGGCAGCGCAAGTCGACGTCGCCCTCCTTCGCGGGCGCGAGACGCGTGCCGCACTCCGGGCAGTTCGTCGGCATCACGAACTCGCGTTCTGTGCCGTCACGCAGTTCGACGACGGGGCCGAGCACCTCGGGGATGACGTCGCCGGCTTTGCGCAACACCACGGTGTCGCCGATGAGGACGCCCTTCGCCTTCACGACATCCTGGTTGTGCAGCGTGGCCTGGCGTACCGTCGAGCCTGCGACGCGCACGGGCTCCATGACGGCGAAGGGCGTCGCGCGACCGGTGCGCCCGACGCTCACGACGATGTCGATCAGCTTCGTGTTGACCTGCTCCGGCGGGTATTTGTACGCAATCGCCCAGCGCGGCGCGCGGCTGGTGGCACCGAGTTCCTCGTGCAGCGCCAGCTCGTCGACCTTGATCACGATGCCGTCGATCTCGTGCTCGACGCTGTCGCGATGCTCGCCGAAATACGTGACGAATTCCGCGGCCTCCTCCTTGGTCGCGACCACCTTGTAGTGGGTGCTCGTCGGCAGGCCCCACTCCTTCAGCAGGTCGTAGGTCTTCGATTGGCTATCGACGGGCGGATTCGCCCATGCCCCGATCCCGTGGACCAGCATCCGGAGACCCGCGAGGCGCCGGTCCATCCGCACCAGCGCCGCGGCGCTCTTGCCCTCGCGCACCTGGCGGAGGCTTCCGGACGCGGCGTTGCGCGGATTCGCGAAGATGCGTTCGCCTTCTGCTGCCTGTTGCGCATTCAGCTCGCGGAAGGTGTCGACGTTGAAGAAGACCTCTCCGCGCACCTCGACGAGCGGGGGCGGAGCGTCGGTGGCCAGGCGGCCGGGGATGCTCGTGACGTACGCGATATTCTCCGTCACGTCTTCGCCGACGACGCCATCCCCCCGGGTGGCGGCACTAACGAGGACGCCGTCGATGTAGCGCAGGTTGATCGCGAGGCCGTCGATCTTCAGCTCGCACAGGTAGTCGACCCGACGATCTGAATCGCGCTCGACCTTGGTCGCCCAGGCGAGCAGCTCATCGATCGAGAACACGTTGTCGAGGCTCAGCATGCGCTCGGCATGGGTCACCGGGGCGAAGAGTGTCGTCTCCGCTCGGCCGCCGACCGTCTGGGTCGGGCTGTCCTGGCTCTGCAGCTCCGGGAACAGTCGCTCAAGCTCCTCGAGCCGACGGATCATCCTGTCGTAGGCCTCGTCGCTCTCGAGCACCTCGTCACGCTCGTAATACGCGTCGCGGAGTTCGAGAATGCGGGCAGTCAGGCCGTCAGCTTCTTCTCGCGCCGCATCCAGTTCGTCGATCGTGTAAGTGTCTGCCACACCATCACTTTACGGCCGACCCCCGACGTTCAGCAGGTCGTTAGGTGGCGACCGGAACAGCGCTGACGGTGCGATCGATCGTGCACTGGCCGAGCACGCGCGTTCCGATGTAGACGACGGCAGACTGGCCGGGCGCTACGCCGTTCAGCGGCGAAATCGGTTGGATGACGAGCTCGCCATCGCGCACGAATGCGACGGCTGGCACCGGGTCGGCGTGGGCGCGGATCTGCACGTCGCACTCGAACGGTGTCTCCGGTTCGACAGGCGCGAGACCCGCCCAGCTCACCTTGCTGCCGGCGATCTCCGCGATATCGAGCGCCTCGCGAGGGCCGACGACGACGGTGTTGTCCTTCGGACGCACCTCGAGCACGAAGCGCGGCTTGCCGTCATCCGTCGGGAATCCGACATTCAGGCCCTTGCGCTGTCCGATTGTGAAGGCGTGAGCGCCCTCGTGCTTGCCCACCACAGCCCCGGTGCGGTCGAGGATATCCCCCGTTTCGGCACCGACGCGCTCGGCGAGCCAGCCTCTCGTGTCACCATCTGGGATGAAGCAGATGTCGTGGCTGTCCGGCTTCGACGCGACGCTGAAACCCCGTGCGGCCGCCTCGGCGCGCACCTCGGCCTTGGAAGGAGTAGCCCCGAGTGGAAACATGCTGTGCGCGAGCTGGTCCGCGGTGAGAACGCCGAGAACGTACGACTGGTCTTTGGCCCAGGCGGATGCACGATGTAGCTCGCGATTGCCGTCGGAGTCGGTGAGGATTGTGGCGTAGTGGCCGGTTGCTACGGCGTCAAAGCCGAGCGCGAGCGCCTTCTCAAGGAGAGCGGCGAACTTGATGCGCTCGTTGCAGCGCATGCAGGGATTCGGGGTTCTGCCCGCTGAATACTCAGCAACGAAGTCGTCGACGACGTCGAGCTTGAATCGTTCGGAGAAGTCCCAGACGTAGTACGGGATGCCGATGAGATTGGCCGCTCGCTGGGCGTCCATGGAGTCTTCGATGGTGCAGCATCCGCGCGATCCGGTCCGGAGGGTCCCGGGCATCCGGCTGAGGGCCAGGTGCACTCCGACCACGTCGTGCCCGGCGTCGACGGCGCGCGCCGCAGCGACGGCGGAGTCCACTCCCCCACTCATTGCAGCCAAAACCTTCACCGCACAAGTCTAAACATGCTCCGCAGGCACCGCTGAGCCCCTGGGGATCGGCACAACACGGCGTCACACGACGTGCGCGAATAAGTCGGCAGTGTGATACTAAAGTCCGACGCGAGCGCGTCGTCATTCCGGTAGCCGGGGGTACGGATGTCTAAGCGGCGGCAGAGCACGGCGACCACGAGCACTCTTGCCCGTGTCAACCAGACGGCCATCCTCGAGCTCCTTCGTAACACCGGCGCCCTGTCACGCCAGCAGATCGGAGGAGCGACTGGGCTGAGCCCCGCGACGGTCAACCGACTGACGGCAGCCCTGATCGGCGAGGGGGTCGTCGAACCGGCAGGCCAGGTGCCATCCACCGGTGGCCGCCCGTCGATCCTGCTGCGCTACTCAGGCGGGTCACGCCTGGTTGCGGCGATGCAGCTCCACGCGGATCGAGCGTCGGGGGTGCTCGTCGATTTCGACGGCAAGATCGTATTCCGCCGTGACACCGTCTTCGCGTCGACCTCCCTTGTCGCCGATCGCACCGCAGACCGCTCCGCGGAGCTGGCTGCTCGCGACCAGGAGCAACAGCTTTCGCGCATCCTCGATCTCTTCGACGTACTCCTGGCGACAGCTTCGAGCATGGGCGCGCCGTGCCTTGCCGTCGGCGTCGCCGTGCCGGGCGTCGTCCAGTTTCCTGAAGGCTCCGTGGGCAGGATGCCGGAGTTCGGCTGGAATGATGTGCCGCTCGGGCGCCTGTTCCGCGAGCGCACCGGCATCCCCGTCGTCGTCGAGAATGACGCAAACGCCCTTGCATTCGGTGAACTTCACCGGGGCGCGGGCAAGGGGTTGTCGAGTCTCGTTGCGCTATTTCTCGATCGTGGTTTCGGTGCAGGCATCATCACGAATGGTGAGCTGCACCGCGGCGCTCGCGCGGAGGCGGGCGAGGTCGGCTACCTGCTGATGGACAGGGCGGCGCTCGGGCGCTCGTACAACGAATACGGTGACCTCGAAGACCGCATCGGTTCGGTGGCGCTGACGAAGCAGGCGCTCGAGAGCGGCATCCCGATCCCAGACAAGGGCGTCGTGACCGCCGAAGACATCTTCGCCCTCGCCAGCGCAGGAAACGAGGCAGCAGGCGAGATCGCCGACGAAATCCTCGACATGGTCTCGATCGCGATTGCCGCGCTCGTGATCGTGCTCGATCCGGAGCTGGTGGTCGTCGGCAGCAGCTTCCTCGGGAGCGCCGAGACCGCGATTCCGGCGATCCAGCGCAGGCTCACCGGCCGCATCATCCGGGTACCGCGGGTCGAAGCCGCGACCTTCCGTGAGGATGCCGTGCTGCTGGGCGTCGCGGAGCTCGCGGCCACCGAGGTCAACGACTTCGCCTACCTCGCGTACTAGCGGCGCGAGTCGCACTGAATACGCTTTTGTTACGATCGGGAAAACGCTCTCCGGGGTGGTTGACAGGCGTGGCGCAGGCTGGCTAGTGTTACCTTCACTTCTTATCACTTCGATAAGAAAGAAGTCCTGGCAACCAGAGCCGGTTGCTGGCCACCCCCAAAACCCCCGGGAGCGCACGTGATCATCGGCATCGACCTCGGAGGCACCAAGACGCGGGTCGTCGCGGAGTCCGGCGGGCAGACGGTGCGTGACACGGTCGTCCCCACCCGGAGCTGGCAGCGCGGTGAGCTGCTCGACGACGAGGGCAACGCCGGTCGGCTACTCGACCTCATCCACGATCTCGATGACTCTGCCACGGCCAGCATCGCCATCGGCGCGCACGGCCTCGACAGCGACTGGCAGATCCGCGAATTCTCCGCCAGGATGTCCGCGCAGCACTCCGGCAGCATCCTTGCTGTCAACGATGTGGAACTGGTCGCGCCGGCCGCGGGCCTCGACCACGCGATCGCCGTCATCGTCGGCACAGGGTCGAAGGTCGTCGGCCACGCGGCGGACGGCTCGACCGTCAACGCGGGCGGTCACGGATTTCTCCTCAGTGACCCCGGCAGCGCGGCATCCCTCGCCCGCGACGGGGTGAAAGCCCTCCTGGACGCGTACGACCTGGGCGAGAAGCCGGATCGCCTTGCAGACGAATTCATGCGCCACTTCGGCGTCGGCGACATCGTGGAGCTCTCCTACGCGTTCTCCGCCGATGCGCGCCTGGCGACCTGGGCTCCCCTCGCACCGCTCGTTTTCACGGCGGCCGATGCGGGAAGCGAACTCGCCTCCACCGTCATCGACGATTCGGCCAGGACGCTCGCCCGCGACGTCGGTCGAGTTCATGCCCGGGGTGCCGTCGGAACTTCGGTCATCTGCGCTGGTGGTGTCATCACCAACCAGCCCCGCCTGTACCGGGCGCTCGCCCGGCACATCGACGACCTTGGGCTCGGCCTGACGGTAGAACTGCTCACCGTCGCTCCGGTCGTTGGGGCCGTCGCGCTCGCAAGAAAGCTCTCGCCTGCACATCTGCCTCACAACCCAACGAAATCGCACCAACCGCACAGTTTGAACACCCTCAGTACCGAAGGCACAATCACAACCGCACAATCGAACTAATGGAGGATCACATGAAATTCACCAGCAAACGGATCCGTCGGGCGATGGTGGGCATCGGCATCGCCGCTGTCGCCACGCTCATCGTCTCCGGGTGTAGCGTCACCGGCGCCAGCAGCGACGCTGGCTCGGCGGGCGGCAACTCCGGCACCATCAACGCCCTGTTCATGAAGCAGGCCGGTTATTCGGAGTCTGACGTCAACGCCATCATCAAGTCGTTCGAGAAGAAGTATCCGAAGATCACCGTCAAGCCGACCTTCGTTGCATACGAGGCGCTTCACGACAAGATCGTGACGTCTGCGCCCGCTGGCACATACGACGTCGTCCACATGGATGTCATCTGGCCGGCCGAGTTCGCCTCGAAGGGCCTCATTACCAACGTGACGAAGAAGTTCCCGGCGAGCTGGAAGTCGAGCATGCTCGGCGGCGCGCTGTCGTCTGCTGAGTACAAGGGCCAGTACTACGGTGTGCCGTGGGGCCCGTCGACCAAGCTGTTCTTCTACAACAAGGCGATGCTCGCGAAGGTCGGCGCCACCGCTGACGACGTGAAGACATGGGCCGGTGTGCTCGCGGTCGCGAAGAAGCTGAAGGATGCCGGGGTCGTCAAGTACCCGCTGTCATGGAGCTGGTCGCAGGCCGAGGCGCTCATCTGTGACTACGCCGTCATGCTCGGTGCATTCGGCGGCCAGTTCACCGACTCGTCCGGCAAGCTGGATGTCAACAACCAGGCCGGCGTCGAAGCACTGACCTGGATGCGCAAGACCATCACAGACGGCCTGACCGACCCCGCGTCGCTCACCTTCCTCGAGGACGACACAGACAAGTCGATGGCGGCAGGCAAGACCGCAATGGAGCTGAACTGGGAGTCGACGTTCCGCGACCTGAACGACTCGTCGATCTCCAAGATCGTCGGTGACGCTGCGGTCTCCGCTCCCCCGACCGGCCCGACTGGCCTGAACCCGGGCGTCAATGGCTCGATGGCGCTCGCCATCCCGACCGGCTCGAAGCACAAGACGGCCGCGTGGACCTTCATCAAGTACATCACCAGCGAATCCGTGCAGAACACGTACGTGAAGAGTTCGATGACCAACTGGAAGTCCAGCTACACGCAGCCAGCGATCACGCAGTCGAACCCCGAGGTCTTCGCGGCAGCGGGCACGGCATACGACTCGCTGCTCTCGCGCCCCGAGGTTGCGGATTACAACGAGGTGTCGCAGATCCTGCAGGTCGACATCCAGAAGGCGCTGCTCGGCAAGGAGTCGCCGCAGGCCGCAATGGATGACGCCGTCAAGCAGGCGAACGCGCTCGGCTAAGCACCGTACCGGAATACGGGATCATCATGACGGTTGCCAGCACGAAGGAAGACCTGGTTTCACCACCGGTGAAACGCAGGAAGAAGTTCGACAAGCAGGGCAGACTGGCCTTCTGGCTGCTGCTGCCCGCGTGCGTCGCGGTGTTCGGGGTCATCATCTACCCGATGTTCCGCACGCTCGTCGTGTCGCTCTTCCAGGTCAACTCCGCGCTGGCAACCGTCACCCCGTTCGTCGGGCTTGGCAACTACCTCTCGGTGCTTGCCAACTCTGACTTCTGGGCATCAATCGGTCGCACCTTCTACTTCACGCTGGTCTCGACGGCGCTGGAACTCGTGCTCGGGTTGGTCGTCGCCGGCCTGCTGAACGCGAAGCTGCGCTGGCGCTGGCTGTTCAGAACCATCGTGGTCATTCCCTGGGCGATCCCGACCATCGTGAACGCCGCGATGTGGAAGGGAATCTTCAATGCGCAGTATGGCGCGCTGAATGCCCTGCTCACCCAGCTCGGCATCATCCACACCTACCAGGCGTGGCTGGGTGACCCCAACCTCGCACTCAACATGGTCATCCTTGCGGATGTCTGGAAGACGGTGCCGCTCGTCGCCTTCTTCCTTCTCGCGGGGCTCACCTCGATCCCCACCGAGCTCTATGAGGCGGCGAAACTCGACCGCGCGAGCTGGCCGAGGATCTTCCGTTCCATCGTGCTTCCGATGCTCGTGCCGTCGATTTCCATCGTGCTCGTGCTGCGCACCGTCGAGGCGTTCAAGGTGTTCGACATCATCTACGCCATGACTCGCGGGGGTCCCATCGACAGCACGTCGACGGTCGCATACTTCGCCTACGAGACGGCGTTCTCCGACCAGAACTTCGGCATCGGCTCGGCGATCTCCTACATCATCACCATCTTCATCCTCGCCCTCTCCGCCGTGTACCTCCGCCTTCTGCGCAGGTCAGATTTGAGCCTGCTATGACGCGCCG
>DASYEE010000183.1:0-9098 GCA_036499165.1 Galbitalea sp.
AAAGTGGGAACGCGAACGTGAGTACCGCCTGATCAAGGAGTTGTGGGCATTCGGCGGCAACAGGATCGCCGTGAGATTCGTCTACGAGAGCTGCGATGTGGACGGCCAGTGGACGCGATCGCACGGCAACGAGAACTGGGAGTTCGATGAGAGCGGACTGATGTCTGCGCGTCACGCCAGCATCAACGACGTCCGCATCTCGGCCGCAGATCGACTTCTCGACTGGCCTCTAGGGCCGCGGCCGCACGATCAACCAGGGCTCAGCGAACTGGGGCTGTAGTCGAACGACCTGCGCCGCAGCCGACCAGAGCAAACAGCCAGGGGCATGGACCGTACTGGCGATCAGAACAGGACCGAAGGTGACATCGACGGTGACCGTCGACTCGAATCACAGCCAGCCGAACGAAGTCTCGCTGACCGCCCCGCTCGGTCACGATGGACCGCCGACAGCGCAGCCCATGCGCGGCGTTGCCAAGGCGATTGCAACCAACATGGACCTGAGCCTGCAGGTTCCGACGGCGACAAGCGTCAGATCGGTGCCTGCAAAGCTTCTGAGCGACAACCGGATCGTCATCAACAACCACCTTCACCGCACCATCGGCGGCAAGGTCACGTACAGCCACCTCATCGGCTGGTCGCTGGTACGGGCCGTCGCATCTCAGCCGGGCATGAACTGCCATTACACGGTCCTCGACGGCAAGCCGGCCCTCGTGACGCCTGCACACGTGAATCTCGGTATCGCCGTGGACACTGTGCGTGCCGATGGCTCGAGAACCCTTCTCCTGCCCACGATCCAGGCAGCCGAACAGCTCGGCTTCCGTGACTTCGTCAGCACTTTCGACGGTCTGGTCGCCCGGGCTCTCAACGGCTCGATCACGGCTGCTGACATGAGTGGTGCCACGATTACGTTGACCAATCCCGGAGCCGCTGGGACCAAGCAGTCTGTGCCCCGGCTCATGGTCGGTCAGGGCGCGGTCATCGGTGTCGGCGCACTCGAGCACCCCGCCGCCCACTCGGGGTCGGCGCCCCGAACGCTCGCAGACCTCGGTATCGGCCCGGTAGTGACGATGACGAGCACGTACGACCACCGCATTATCCAGGGAGCTGTGTCAGGCGAATTCCTCGGACACCTGCACGCCCTGCTCAACGGGGCTGACGGCTTCTACGAAGACATCTTCGCTGCGCTCGGCATCCCGTACGTGCCGATCCAGTCCGCCATCGACATCGCGCCTGACGAGTACTCCGAGATCTCCAAGCAGACCCGTGTGCACGCGCTCATCGAGGCGTTCCGAGCGCGGGGGCATCTCATGGCTGACACGAATCCGGTCGGATACGAGCAGCGCACCCACCCGGACCTAGAGCTGGCGACTCACGGCCTCACTCTGTGGGATCTCGAGCGTGATCACCTAGCTGGCGACCTCGGAGGCGCGGAGCGGCCGGTGATGCCGCTGCGCGACATTCTCGGCATCCTTCGCGACGCGTACTGCCGCACCACGGGCGTCGAGTACATGCATATCGCCGACCCGGCACAGAGGTCCTGGTTCCAGTCCCGGCTCGAACGGCCGTACGACAAGCCGGCGCGAGCAGAGCAGCTGAGAGTGCTCAACAAGCTCAATGAGGCCGAAGCATTCGAGACGTTCCTGCAGACGAAGTACGTCGGCCAGACCCGGTTCAGCCTCGAGGGTTCAGAGTCTCTGATCGCCCTTCTCGACGAGCTCATGCGCCAAGCAGCCGAGCAGCAGCTGGACGGAGCGACCATCGCGATGGCCCACAGAGGCCGTCTCAACGTCCTGACCAACATCGCCGGGAAGCGCTATTCCACTCTGTTCCAAGAGTTCGACGGGACTTCGCTTCCAGACGGCTCCGGCGACGTGAAGTACCACCTAGGTACCAACGGGAGCTACACGAGCGAGTGCGGCTACAAGCTGCCGGTGTACCTCGCTGCCAACCCGTCGCATCTCGATGCTGTCGACGCCGTCTCGATGGGAATCACACGGGCTCGGCAGGACAGGAACGAGACCCGTGCCTATGCGACGCTCCCCATCATCATCCACGGGGACGCGGCAATGGCGGGGCAGGGAGTGGTCAGCGAGACCATGCAGATGTCGAAGCTCGCGGCCTACGACATCGGTGGCACCGTTCGCATCAACGTGAACAACCAGATCGGGTTCACGACCCTGCCGAGTGACGCGCGCACGTCGACGTACTCGACCGACGTCGTGAAGTCCATCCAAGTGCCCGTTCTCCACGTCAACGGAGACGACCCCGAAGCCGTCGTACGAGCGGCTCGTATCGCCTTCGAATATCGCCAAGAGTTCCAGCGCGACGTCGTCATCGACCTCGTCTCCTACCGGCGCCGTGGGCACAACGAGGCCGACGACCCATCGATGACGCAGCCTCGGATGTACGGCCTGATCGACGCGAAGCCGAGTGTGCGGAGCCTCTATCTGGATTCGCTGCTCGGCCGTGGAGACGTGTCGCGACACGAATATGAGGAAGCACACGAGGCGTTCTACGCGCTTCTCGAGGCTTCGCTCGCCGAGGCACGAGACGCTGAGGCGGAACCCACGGATCTACGACGGGACAGCTTGATGCCAGTCGTGCCACCGCCGGCTCCTCCCACCCCACGTGAATTGCAGAAGATCGGGGAGATGCTGACGACGCCGCCCGAATCGTTCGCGCCGCATGCTCGGGTAGCAAAGCTCCTGGAGAAGCGTCGAGAGATGTCGGTCTCGGGAAACATCGACTGGGCGACAGGAGAGCTCCTTGCGCTGGGCTCGGTGGCGAGCCGTGGGACGTCGGTGAGACTCATCGGGCAGGACACTGGTCGCGGGACCTTCGCGCAGCGGCACGCCCTGGTCTACGACCAGGCCACAGGTGCTCGCTGGTCTGCACTCGAGGCGGTCGCACGAAGCGGCGCGCACGCGAACGTGCACGATTCGATCCTCAGCGAGTACGCCGCGATGGCCTTTGAGTATGGCTATTCGGTCGAGAGTCCTCGAACGCTCGTCCTGTGGGAGGCTCAGTTCGGCGACTTCGTCAACGGGGCGCAGATCGTCGTCGACGAGTTCCTCTGCTCCGCCGAGCAGAAGTGGGGCCAGGCCAATGCTCTCGTTCTGCTCCTCCCGCACGGATATGAGGGACAGGGCCCCGATCACTCGTCGGCCCGGATCGAGCGCTTCTTGCAGCTGTGTGCGGAGGACAACATGGTGCTCGCTCAACCGACGACGCCTGCGTCCTACTTCCACCTGCTTCGCGAGCAGGCATATCGCTCGTCTCCCAAGCCGCTCGTGGTCTTCACGCCCAAGTCGATGCTCCGTGCACGAACGGCCACCAGCGAGGTCCAGGACCTGACCGGCGGGAGGTTCCGTCCAGTTCTCGATGATCCGAACGTGACCGGACCGGACAAGGTCGCGCGGGTTCTGGTCGTGTCAGGGAAGGTCTATTACGACCTCCGGGCTCGGCTCGATGCCCTGGAACCCGGACAGCGCGAACGGTTCGCGTTGGTTCGTATCGAACGTCTCTTCCCAGCCCCTCTCGACGAGCTCTCGGCTGCACTGGGCCGTTACCCGAACGCTGAGTCCGTCTGGCTGCAGGAAGAGCCTCGGAACCAGGGCGCCTGGACCTACATCGCGACCGAGGTGGGGCCCTCGCTCGGGCACCTCGGACGCGTGATCGCGCGGAGATCCTCCGCGGCCCCAGCGACAGGGTCTCCTCGTCGACATGCCACTGAGGGCAGCGCGATTCTGGACGAGGCCTTCGCCATCTGACGAGCTCGCGAGCAGGGACTCGGGCTGTGGAGGTCTTCAGGCAAAGAGCGGAGGCCTGACGAATCCTCCGATGTGACGCGCCAGCAGTGCTGCCAGGCGAATCGTCGTCCGGTCCTCGTGCATCGGGCCGACGAGCTGAACCCCGACCGGCAGACCGTCCTCAGTCCGCTGGACCGGCATCACTGTTGCCGGCAGCCCAGGAGCAGACGCGATCCCGGCCCATACGAGCTGGTCCGCGTAGTCGAACTCGCTGCCGTCGATCGTGATCTTCCGCCCCCATTGATCCGGTGAGTGGTCGTGTGCGAAAGCGGGCGTCGGCGACGCAGGACAGAGGACCGCATCGAAGTCGTCGAACAAGGTTGCCCACTGGGCGCGCAGCCGGGTCCTGGCAACGTCGACCGCGATCCAGTCGCGATACGACGCGGCGGCACCTCGCGCTCGTGCCGCTGCAAGACTGGTGTCGGTCTCGGGGACCGAGGCTGCTGCGGCCCTGGCATCCGCGTAGGCGTCGGGCGGGAGAGAGGCTGCGATCGAGCTCATCAGCAGCTGCATGTAGATGCGGTTCGCTTCCGTGGGGTCGGGAAGCAGGTCACTGGACCGACTCAGGGTCGCGCCAGAGGATTCGAGGGTCGCTGCGACTTCTTGAATGGCAGATCGAACTGCCGACGATGTGTCGATATCAGGGTCGGAGTCCACGACGAGTACCCGGAAGTCGGACAGCTTCTCGTGACGCGAGGGCGCCAAGGCCAGCCGGTGCGCACGGCTGAGCGGGGCGTCGGGCGCGGCAAGAAGCTCAAGGAGGAGTTCCAAGTCAGCCGCACTGCGTGCCATGGGTCCCACGACGGTGAGATCCCGGTCGTACGCGAGCGGCGGGACAGCCGGCGGATTATGCCCACGCGAGGGAACCAGGCCGAAGGTCGGCTTGTGGGCGAACACACCGCAGAAGTGCGCAGGCACCCGCAGCGATCCAGCGATGTCCGAGCCGACCGAAACAGCCCCGAAGCCCGCCGCGAGCGCTGCCGCTGAACCGCCGGACGAACCACCGGGTGTCGTGTCTGTGTTCCAGGGATTGCTCGTCGAACCATAGATCGGGTTGTACGACTGGAGGTCTCCGAGGGCAACCGGGATGTTGGTCTTGCCCAAGATCACGGCGCCGGCATCGCGAAGGCGAGTGACGGGGAGCGAGTCGTGGTCGGGGATGAAGTCCTTGAACGGCGCAATGCCCCACGTGGTTGGCAAGCCCGCTACGTTGAACGACTCCTTGACCGTTACCGGCACGCCGAGCAATGGACTCGAGACGCCCGCAGCAAGCAGGCCGTCGGCCTCCTTCGCGGCTTGAATCGCACGATCGAAATCGTGAACGGGCACGGCGTTGACATCAACGTCCAGCGACTCGATACGCGCGATGGCTGCCTGCGCAAGCTCGAGAGCGGAGATCTGTGACGTTCGTAGTGCGTCTGCCAGCTCTACGGCCGTTGCGTACGTGAAGTCCATCTCGGGCATGCTCGTCTCCATCTCTGACTATTAAAAGTAGTAGTCAGAGGGTAGCGTTCCGCATCAATGCGGCAAAGCCAGGAGGAACCATGCGGGTCTCACTCGAAGCACGACTCGAGGATCGGGCGCAATGGCGCATCGACCAGTGTCCGATCGCAGCCGCGATGGATGTCATCGGCACGAAGTCAACGATCCTCGTCCTTCGTGAGGCGCTCTACGGGACAACCCGCTTCGACGACTTCGTCAAGCGAACAGGGAGCGCCGAGGCCATCGTCGCGGCGCGGCTGAAGAAACTGGTCGGTGAAGGCATTCTGGCCAAGCAGCGCTACAAGGAGGCCGGGAGGCGCGCCCAATCCGAGTACGTCCTCACGGCCAAGGGACTCGATCTCATGCCGGCCGTATTTGCACTGATGCAGTGGGGCAGCACCCACCTCCAGAATGGCGAGGGGCCGTTCGTGCTTCGAGATGAGGACAGCGGGATGCCGGTCGTCATTGGCGCGCACGGACTCGACGTCGAGCACGAGGTGGAGGGTGTCGTGGTGGTCGCCTCCGATCGACGGCCCCGTTAGCGCACGGTCTCGCAATGCGGTTGAGCGGCTGAGTCTGGGAGAGGGGGCGGGTTGAAGCGGGAGAACTCGGGCTCGCTCCACCGAAGCGGCGAGGCGCCAGGGACGCGTACCGATCTCTCGACGGTGAACTCGACGAGTCGCTGGGCTCCCGGCACGGCGGCTGCGTGGGCGGGATCCCAGTCGACGCGGGCGCTGCCGGTCAGGTGCAGAAGCGTGCCGGTGTCCCAATCTGGCAGCAGCAGACCGGCCCGCGGATTGACCTCGAGGTTGCCGAAGGTGTTGAACATCGAATTGCCGACGTAGTCGGGCCACTGCAGGTGGGTGGCATCCAGGGCGCGGAGGAAGCCGGGATTGCCGCCGCGGTGTGACGCGTCGGCATCGCCGTCGACGTCGGCGGTGGCGACGAAGAAGGTGTCGGTGATAGCCAGCTGCTCCAGGTCCGACGTGGAGAGCGCGGTCCCGACTCGCGGTTCGGACGGGCTCGACGCGGCCTGTGCCGGCACGCGCCGCTGGATGTACTTCGGACAGTTGGCGTAGATCTGTGCCAGGTTGATACGCAGACCCCCGGACTCGGGGTGAGCGGTGCCGTTCATCCGCACCCGTCGCCGGGTGCCTGGTTCGATCGCGATCAGTCCCACCTGGCGCGCTGCGGCCAGGGCCTCGTACAGCGGGTCGCCGGGCGCCGGGGCGTCGGCCACGACTACCGTCGACGGGCCCACCACGCTGATGAAGCCCGGCGCGCCAGTCAGCATCGTCGCCCAGACGCTGCCGGTGTCGTCGACAGCACTGATCACCAGCATCGGCTGATGCTCGAGAAACGCCGCTGCTACCGGCGGAATCTCGCGGTTGATCACTGCGGCGACGCGGGCTGCCTCCTCGAGCAGGCCCGCCTTGCGCTGAGCGGTCAGCTCACCGGAGTGGTACGGCGATGCCATGTCTGGCTCCTTCTTCCTCGGCACCCCCGGACGGCCGCCGGGGGTGCCACGAGCAACGGGGGCGGGTTCGGCTCAGAAGAAGCCGCACGTCGGGGCTTCGCCCGACGGGGCCGGTGCGCCCTCCGCGCCGGCGCCAGCGAAGATCTCCAGCCGCACTCCGTCGGGGTCGGCGAAGAAGATGCCGCCGGAGCCGGCGCCCTCGGCGTGCGCCACGACACCGTCGTGAGCGAAGTCGGCCCCCAGCTCCTTGAGTACCGCCTCGGTGGCGGTCACGTCCTCGAGCGAGTCGACCTGGAATGACAAGTGATGCAGGCCCGCAGCAGCGCTGGAGAACGACGCGTCGCTCTGCTGCCACAACGTCAGGACCAGGTCGCCGTCCTGGCCAAGGAATGCCCATCGGCGGTCCGCGTCGGTGCCCTCAGTGAGCGTGTCGAACCCGAAGACCCGGGAGTAGAACGGCAGTGACCGGTCGAGGTCGGTGACGTTGAGGCCGACGTGGCCCGTCGCGAACTTGGTGCTCATCAGGGTGTCCCTTTCAAGAAGCAATTTAACCGATGAAAATAAATTTAGCGGTTAGTCTTCAAAAGATCAACCGGTGAACGCTTGATGACTGGTTAGACTGCTCCGATGAGCACTCGCCCGGACCCGCGCCCACTGGTCGGTGAGCCGCTGCCGCTGGACCTGCTCAACACCCGCTGGAGCGACGACGACGGCGCCTACGATCTTTTCGACCAGCCCGGTGGGTTGAGGATCTGGCTGTCGTCAGTCGGCCTGGCCGGACAGGTGCCGGAGTCTGAGGAGTCCCTCGCGGCGTTGCGGTCCACCCGGGATGCGCTGCTCGCGGCTGTGCGCCCAAGCCACCCCGACCCTGCGCTCGCGCGGGAACTGCTCAACGCCACACTCAGCCATGGGCGCGTGCGCCGTGAGCTCGGGGCAGACGGACCCGTAAGCATCGTGGAGACCGACATCCCCGCCTGGGAGGCGAGCTGGCGTGCGGCCGAGGCCTACCTCCGGTTGCTCGAGCAGAAGCCCGAGCGGATCCGGAAGTGCGCCAATCCGGAGTGTCCGCTGCGCTTCTACGACCTCTCCAAGGCCGGCGCCCGCAGGTGGTGCTCGATGACCAGCTGCGGGAACCGGTCCAAAGCACGCAGGCACTACGCGCGCAAGCACCCTGGCGCGACCACTGATGAGGCTTCGGAGCGGCCACGGATCGGGGACTAGGCGCCACCGTCGGCACCTCCGACGGCGAGAGCCCGCGGGTCTGCTGCGTTCGCGGGTGCCCTAGCGCCGAGGGTCGAAATCAGGGGCGACGCGGTTGATCGGTTCGGCGTCGATGTACTCCATGTATCCGCGAGAGGCGAAGCGCTGGCCTCGGATCACGCCTTCGCAGCGATAGCCGATGATGTATCCGCGGCCCACGCCGAAGCGGGGAGGCGAGTCGACAGTTCCGCGGAGCGCCAGGTCATCTCCGGCGGTCCAGGTGAACCTGATCGGCAGACGCATCGGGTTGCCGAAGGGATCCATCGTCGTCTCGGTGGCGTACTCGGTGACGGTGAGACGGACGTCGTCGCTCGTGCCCCAGGTCTCGCCCTGCGCGGTCCGGTGGTAGACCATCGTCACGATCGGTCGGCCGGCGACGTGGACGTCGGCGAGCAGCAGCTGGGAGGTCTCGTCGATGGCCACCACGTGGTAACTGAAGAAGTCCACCGGGGCCTTGGAGGACGGGGCCAGGGGGCGATCGAGGAAACCGTGGAGTCCGATGCAGGCTGCGTACTCGAAGGTGCCGAAGCCACTGACCTCGGTCTTCACCTCACCAGTCGCGACGTGGCCCGAGTACTCGACCATGAGGCTGAGGTGGTCGTATCCCAGGGTCCGCGCGAACCATGCGACCTGTCCGGTGGCGTGGAGGTGCAGGCTGGCATTGAATCCTTCAGCCCGGACCGCAACGTCGAATTCCGGGAACTCGCCGCTGATCACCACGTCACCGCCGAAGTCGAGCACCGAGCCGTCCGCGCGCAGGTCGCAGTCGTTGGCCATCGAGTAGGCGCGGAAGAAGGCCGCCCCTGCGGCAGCGGTGGAAGCAGAGACGGTCACGGTGTCGCGAGGAGTCGTGCTCACAGCAGCATCGTTGTCGAGCGCCGTGGCACCGGGGAGCCCGGCAATGACCATCGTACTGAAGTAGCGGTGCGGCTCCGGGAGGTCTGGGAGCATCACACCGTAGTGCGTCCAGCCGACCTTCGTGCCTCCCACATGCGGCTTCAACATGCCGATGCGCGTGAACGGGCGGTCCTGAGTCCGAACCACCCTCCGCGTCAGCTGGGTAGCCACCC
>DASYEE010000184.1:0-28811 GCA_036499165.1 Galbitalea sp.
AGCTCGAGATCCCACTCGCCGTCGTCGAGGATGTCGCGGACGAGGTCGAGAAGCGCAACGGCCGGTTCGTGCTCAACCTGTCCCCGTCGACCACCGTTTCGGTCAGGATGCTCAGCATCGCTGACCCGCTGATCGTGAACGAAACCGAGGCGTCGGAGCTCACCAACTCGATGATCGACAGCCCCAGGGATGCCGAGATCGTTGCCGCGCGGCTCGCCCAGTCGAGCAGGTCTGTCGTTCTCACCCTCGGCGGCAATGGCGTCGTGGTTGCGGACTCCTCCGGGGTGCAGCACGTACCTGCCGTTCGCGTGCCGGTCGTCGACACCACCGGGGCCGGGGATGCGTTCGCCGGCGCACTAGCGGCGGCCCTGGCAACCGGGCACGACCTCGTCGGAGCGGTTGGCGCCGGCATCGTCGCCGGCGCCGAGGCGGTGCAGTACGTGGGCGCGCAGCCCCCGCGCCACCGCCGCTGGTAACGCTGGAATAGCACAAAGCGGGGAACCGCCGCGGCGACGCAACTCAGCCGAAGGTGGGGCCGGGGATTGGCACCGGCTGGATGCGCGCATCCAGCGAAAACGCGGCAACGATCTCCTCGGCCCGAGCGAAGAACTGCGTGTAGTAGTCGGGATCAGCGTTGCCCTGGATGCGATGCGCGACCACCGTCGGCGGCAACGTGTCGAATCCGGGCAGCTGGATCATCCGTGTGTAAAACAGCCGCGCGGCGACGTTTGGATTCATTCGTTCTTCGAGCGAACCCCAGTTGGATCGCTGCTGGAACAGTCCGCGACTGTCTGGGCCGGCCGTGTCCCCGTAGTCGAGATTACGCAGCCCGGACTCGCCGATGGCCGTCATCACCGCGATTTCTATGCCGCGATCGGGAATGTTCGAGTTGTGCCCGGTCGAGACGATATGCACGGCATTGATCAACTGCGCCTGGCAGAAACCGGCAATCGGCCCCGCCGGCACCCTCCAGCGGGCGACCACGACCGGCGCGACCTTCGGACACAGGGCGCGGAGCGCGGAGTGGGCCGGCTTTGCGGGCGAGACGGGGCGTATCAGCACGACACCGACCACGATTGCGACGACGGCGAGGATGCTTGCCACGATCGGGAGAAGCGGGATGAGGGCCGGTCGACGCCAGCGCCGCTTGCGCGCGGCCATCAGTTCAGGAACAGCGCCCTGAGCCGCTTCGTCGTGAAGACCAGCCCAACCGCGATCATGACGACGTAATACAGCACGTGCCAGAGCAGGCCCCAGCTGAGCGACCCGGTCGTCAGGCCGCGAACGAGTTCGACGCCGTGCCAGAGCGGCAGCGCCTCGACGACGTACTGGATTGCCTGCGGGTAGACCGTGATCGGGTAGAAGGTTGCAGAGAAGATGAACATCGGCAGGAGCACGAAGTTGATCCAGTCCATCTGCTGGAACGTCTTCATGTAGCTGGTGATCGCCATCCCGAGGCTGGCGAATCCGAACGCAATCAGCAGCACGGCAGGCAGGGCGAGGATCGCAGTCCATGCGAGGTTCAACCCGAACGCCTGCATCACGATCATGAATCCGATCGCGTAGAGCAGCCCACGCAGCAGCGCGAAGGCGATTTCGCCGAGCGCGACGTCGAACGGTCCGATCGAGGTCGCGAGCATGCCCTCGTAGAGCTTCGCGTAGTTCATCTTGAAGAAGACGTTCCAGGTCGAGTCGTAGATCGCGCCGTTCATCGCGGACACCGCGAGGAGTGCCGGTGCAATATATGCCTGGTACGGCACGAGCTGCCCGGTCGAGGTGTGCACCCCATGGATGAGCGATCCGAGCCCGATGCCGAGCGAGAGCAGGTAGAAGACGGGCTCGAAGAATCCGGAGAGGATGATCCAGTAGTTGGATGTCCGGGTTGCGAGCACGCCCCGGCCGAGCACCGCGCGCGAGTTGCCGGCATAGATCGAGCCGAGCAAGCGGTTACGAGTCCTGGCGGCGACGAGGGACGGCGCGCTCGACGGTGCGGTCGGCGTTACGCTCATGCGTTCAGCCTCCTGGTGATCGTGCGGGCCGTCGCCCACCAGCCGAACGCGCCGAGCGCCAGCGGATAGGCGATGTGCACGGCAACCAGCCAGGTCGGCTCGCCGAGGCCATATGTGACGTCCCGGCCAAGCTGCGTGCCGTGCCAGAGCGGCGAGATCCAGCCGATCCACTGCAGGTAGATCGGCAGCTGCGTAATCGGGAAGAACGTGCCGGAGAACAGGAACATCGGAACGATACCGAATCGCTGGATCAGCGCCATCTGCCCGCGATCCTCGATGATTGTCGACGTGTACGCCATGATCAGAAGCCCGACCGACATGCCCGTGAAGACCGCGACCAGGATGGCCAGAACGCCGAGCGCGCTTGGCACCGCGCCGAACAGCAGCATGAAGATGAAGTAGATCGCGACGGTGGGGAGCATTCGTACCGAGACAGCGATCACCAGGCCGTTCGTGATCTGCGCGCCGGAGATCGGCGCGGCATTCATCGCGGAGAAGATGGGATTCCACTTGAAGCCCATCAGCACCGGGTACGTACACTCCTCTGCTGCGACCGTCACCGCGGCGGAGGCCAGGAGCGCGGGCGCCACGAACTGCAGGTAGCTCGCGCCATCCACGGTCGTTGGCACGAGGCGGGCGAGACCAACGCCGAGACCGAAGAGGTAGACGAGCGGGTTACCGACACTCGTGACGACGAGCGTCTGCAGATAGGCGCGCATCGCCCGGATCCGGTGCTCAGCGACGTACCACGACCCCCAGCGTCGCGGTTTCGCTCCCGCGCGAAGGATCGCCTCGCGGATGCCGAGGTCGGTGAAATCGGCGCCCGATGCGCCCGCGTGATCGATGTCCGTCATTCGATCAGGCTCCGGCCGGTCAGCCGCAGGAAGACGTCCTCGAGGCTCGACCGACGAACGAGGCTGGTGAGCGGCTCGAGGCCGCGCGCGATGATCTTCGCGAGCTCGGCCTCCCCGTTCTCGCTGTAGATCAGGATGCGGTCAGGTAAGACCTCGTGCCGGTCGCCGATGCCCTGAAGCTGCACTGCGACCTCGGCGTTGCGATCTGATCCGAAGCGCACCTCGACCACCTCGCGCGTCGAGTACTCGCGGATCAGGGCTGCGGGCGAGCCCTCCGCCATGATCTGACCTTTGTCGACGACGACCAACCGGTCGCACAGCTGCTCCGCTTCATCCATGTAGTGGGTCGTCAGCACGAGCGTCGTGCCCTGTTCCTTCAGACGGAACAGCCTGTCCCACAGGATGTGTCGCGCCTGCGGATCGAGACCGGTCGTCGGCTCGTCGAGCAGCAGGATGCGAGGGTCGTTGACGAGGGCACGCGCGATGGTCAGCCGGCGCTTCATGCCGCCAGAGAGGTCATCCACCCGTGACTTCGCCCGGTCACCCAGCTGGGCGAACTCGAGCAGTTCGTCTGCCCGCTTGGCGACCTGCTTCGTCGGAATTCCGAAGTAGCGGCCGTAGACGATCAGATTGTCGCGGACGCGCAGTTCCTGGTCGAGGTTGTCCTGCTGCGGGACGACGCCGAGCTGTGACCGAATCTCGGGCCCGTGGTCGTTGGGGTCGAGCCCGAGGATCGACAGGGAACCGCTCGTGCGCGTGGAAACCGCTCCGACCATGCGCATGGTGGTCGACTTGCCTGCGCCGTTTGGCCCGAGGAGCCCGAAGGACTCGCCTGGCGCGACCTCGAACGAGATGCCGTCTACTGCGACGAAATCCTTGTACTTTTTGGTCAGAGACGACGCTGTGATGACGGCTTGTGGCACGGATTCGAGCCTAGACCAGACCACCGATACGCCGGATTTCCGCCGGTCGGGCGAACCACGGTCGGACGCCGGAAGGGACCTGTCCCGGCGTGGCGCCCGTCGTCAACTTATGTTGACGTCCCAACATTCGTCAACTACGGTTGACGCATGGATGTCCCGACAATACACACCCTCGCGGGCGAAGCGGCATCGGATGACCCGATCCAGGCCCTCCGCGCCATCGAGAAACTGCGCAAAGAACTCGATCGGATCGAGCTGCTCGCCGTCAGGCGCGCGCGCAACTCCAACGCATCCTGGCAACTGATCGCGCTCGCGCTCGGCGTCTCCAAACAGGCAGTTCACAAGAAGTACGGACGAAGCTAACACCATGAGCACAGCAACATCCGCGCCCCCCGCCCGCGGCGGCCTCTTCGGCCGCGCACGGAAGACCGAGGGCCCGAGGGCCCGATTCAGCCAGCTCCTGCCGTATATCCTCCAGAACAAGCCACTCGTCGCGGTAGTCATCGCGCTCAGCGTGATCGGGTCGCTCGCGACCGTCGCCCAGCCGCTCCTCGTGCGTGAAGGGATCACGGTCTTCCAGGCCGGCAAACCGTGGGGCTGGATCGCGGTCATCGTGATCGTGCTGCTCGTCGCATCCGCGCTCGTCAGCGGGCTGCAGCACTACCTCCTGCAGCGGATGGGCACGACCGTCGTCTATTCCGTGCGAAAGCGCCTGGTCAGGCGACTCCTTGGCCTGCCGATCAGCGAGTTCGACACTCGCCGCACCGGCGACCTCGTCTCGCGCGTCGGTTCGGACACGACGCTGCTCTACTCCGTGATGACCCAGGGCCTCATCGACTCGGTCGGCGGTGCGCTGCAGTTCGTCGGCTCGCTGATCGCAATGGCGTTCATCGATCCCATCCTCCTCGGCCTCACGCTTCTGGTCATCGGCGTATCGATCGTTGGCGTCGGGGCGCTGTCCGGTCGCATCCGGATTGCCAGCCAGCAACAGCAGACCAAGGTGGGCGAACTCGGCGCGAGCGTCACTCGTGCCGTCGGCGCCATTCGCACGGTGCGCGCATCGAACGCAACCGACCGCGAGATCGAGACGGTGCAGAAGGACGCGGAGGGCGCGTGGAAGATGGGCATCCGGGTCGCGAAGGTCTCGGCCCTCGTCGTTCCGATCGCGGGCGTCGCGCTGCAGGTGTCTGTCCTGGTCGTCCTCGGAGTCGGCGGATTCCGCGTCGCGAGCGGCGCCCTGTCCATCGCGTCGCTGATCGCCTTCATCATCCTGCTGTTCACCCTGATCGCGCCGCTCGGCTCCGCGTTCGGAGCCGTCACATCCGTGAGCCAGGCGCTTGGCGCCCTCGGCCGCATCCAGGAGATCATCGACCTGCCGAGCGAAAGCGAACAGGATGCCGGCGTTGTTGCGGCAGCACCGGTCGAGACACATGTGGATGCCGCCATCAGCTTCGACGAGGTCGTCTTCACCTACCCTGAGAAGGCCCACAAATCGGAGACGGAGAAGGTCATCGCAGAGGTGGCACCCGATGCGCTCCCTGAGCACGACCGCACCGTCCTCCACGGCGTCAGCTTCACGGCCCAACGCGGCAAGCGCACCGCGCTCGTCGGTCCGTCTGGAGCGGGCAAGAGCACCATCCTCGCTCTCATCGAGCGGTTCTACGACCCCACCTCCGGTGTCGTACGACTGGGCGGGACGGATATCCGGGGCATCGATCGCGAGGAGCTTCGCGCGCAGATCGGCTATGTCGAGCAGGATGCGCCGGTGCTGGCAGGCACGATCCGCGAGAACCTCGTCCTCGGGGCACCCGACGCGAGCGACGCAGAATGTGTCGAGGTGCTGCACGCCGTGAATCTCACAGAGGTCCTCGAGCGGAACGCGCTGGGGCTCGATGCGCCAGTCGGTGAAGACGGCGTCATGCTCTCGGGCGGCGAGCGTCAGCGGCTGGCGATCGCGCGCACGCTGCTCGCCGCGCCTCCCATCCTGCTACTCGATGAGTCGACGTCGTCGCTCGACGGCCTCAACGAGCAGCTGCTCCGCGAGGCGATCGACGCGGTCGCCGAGAATCGCACCCTGATCGTGATCGCGCACCGGCTTTCGACCGTCGTCGACTCCGACCAGATCGTGGTGCTCGACCACGGCCGGGTGATCGGAACGGGCACGCATTCAGAGTTGGTGACAACGACGCCGTTGTACAAGGAGCTCGCGAAGCACCAGTTGCTGGTGTAGCTCGGGCCGCCCGCACGCCCTTGCGGATATGCTCCGATCGTGTCCTTTCCCGTGCTCGTCATCGTCGGCATCGTCGCCCTCGCCGGGCCGCTGTTGGCATGGCCGACTCGGTGGCGCATCCCGGTCGTCCTCGGCGAACTTCTCGGCGGGATCCTGGTCGGCCAGTCCGGGTTCGGGCTGGTGCACTCATCAGAGCCGACCCTCACCTTTCTCGCCCAGTTGGGCTTCGGGCTCACGATGTTCGTCGCCGGAAGCAAGGTGCCGATCAGGGATGCCCGGCTTCGCCCAGTGCTGATCGTCGCGCTCGCGAGAGTGGTTGGCGTCGGGATCGCGGCTGCCATACTCGGCGTGCTGCTCGCCAGCATTTTCCACACCGGGCATGCCGCGCTCTATGCGGTCCTGATGGCGTCGTCTTCAGCCGCGCTCATCCTGCCGGTTGTCGGTGAGCTGGGGCTCGGCGGCCCGAAGATCCTCGCGATGCTCGCCCAGGTCGCAATCGCCGACACGGCGTGCATCGTCGCGGTGCCGCTGGTTCTCGACCCTCGCAACGCTCCTGGGGCTGCGCTTGGCGCGCTGCTCATCGCGGCGGCGGCAGTGCTGCTCTACTTCGTCCTCAGGTTCTTCGACCGGCGGGGTCTCATGCGCCGGTTCCACAAGGTGAGCGAGAAACGCCACTTTGCTCTCGAGTTGCGCGTCAGCCTCATCATCCTGTTCAGCCTTGGCGCGCTGGCCGTCACGACCCACGTGTCGATCCTCCTCGCGGGGTTCGCCTTCGGGCTGGCGGTCTCTGCGGTAGGCGAGCCGCAGCGCCTCGCCAAGCAGCTGTTTGCTCTGAACGACGGATTCCTGGGCCCGGTGTTCTACGTCTGGCTCGGCGCATCCCTGTCGCTCCGGCCGCTGGTCGCGGACCCATCCCTCATCCTCCTCGGGCTCGCGCTCGGGGTGGGCGCGCTGCTTGCGCACGTCGTGCTTCGGCTGGTCCGGCAGCCCATCACCCTCAGCGCGATGGCGGCCGCCCAGCTGGGGGTGCCGGTCGCGGCGGCGACAGTCGGGCAGCAGACTCACCTGCTGCGGGCGGGCGAGCCCTCGGCTCTCATCCTCGGCGCGCTGGTGACGATCGCGGGGCTAGCGGCAGCGGCTGGCATCGAGTCGCGCCGTGCTCGGCTGCCGGGGTCAGCAAAGCCGGGCAATCGCCCTGACCCGGCGAGCGTCTGACCCGCCGAACGCCCTCAGGCCAGCGCGTACATCGCAACCGCTGCGGTCGCCGCGACGTTCAGGCTGTCGATTCCGCGAGCCATCGGGATGCGTACCACAGTGTCTGCTGCAGCCAGCGCGCCATCGGTCAACCCGTCCCCCTCGGCGCCGAGCACGAGAGCGACCCGCTCTGGAGCCGTTGCAGCGAACTCCTTCAGCGTGACCGAATCCTCCGAAAGCGCAAGCGCCGCGATATGGAAGCCTGCCGCGACCAGGATGCCCCTGGTCGACTCCCAGCCCCCAACCCGTGTCCACGGAACCTGCAGCACCGTCCCCATGCTCACGCGGATTGCACGGCGATAGTAGGGATCGGAGCACCGTGGGGTCACGAGCACCGCGTCGGCACCGATCGCGGCAACCGAGCGGAAGATCGCGCCAACGTTGGTCGGGTCGGCCACGTTCTCGAGCACGACGATGCGGCGCGCGTCGCGAATGAGGTCTTCGACTGCGGGCAACGGCGGTCGGTGCATCGCCGCAATCAGTCCGCGGTGAAGGAGGTAGCCGGTGAGTTCTTCGAGCAGCTCGCCCGGCCCCGTGAAGATCGGGATGTCGAACCCCTCCGTCGCGGCGATGGCGTCGTCGACCGACGAGCCGAGGGCCAGCACCGACCGGGGAACGTGCCCAGCCGCGATCGCCCGCTGCAGAACCAGCAACGACTCCGCTATGTACAAGCCGCCCGCGCTCTTGCGAAGGGCGACATCCGTCTGGTGTGAGTAGTCGGCCAGGCGGGGGTCGGCGAGCGAGGTGATCGGGGTCAGCGGCATCCTGCGTCTCTCCCTTTCGCCGCAGCCTCACTCATCTCGGCCTCGCCTCTCGCCCTCTGGTCCTCTCGCCCTCTCGCCCTCTCGCCCTCTCGCCCTCTCGCAAAGTCGGTAATCCCACTCCCAGCCCGGCGTTTCCGCACGAGAATGACGGCGTGTCGCCCGCATTACCGACTTTGCGACGGCCGGATCAGGCGAAGGGGTTCGGCGTCATCACGTATTTGGTCGAGAGGTACTCGTGGATTCCCTCGAGGCCGCCCTCGCGACCGAGCCCCGACTGCTTCACCCCGCCGAAGGGCGCAGCTGCGTTCGAGATGACTCCGGCGTTGAGCCCCATCATCCCGGTCTGCAGCGACTCGATCAGGCGCAGCCCGCGAGCCAGGTCGCGCGTGTAGACGTAGCCGACCAATCCGTACTCCGTGTCGTTGGCCTTCGCCACCGCGTCCGCCTCGTCGCTGAACGTGGTGATCGACAGCACCGGCCCGAAGATCTCCTCGCGCAGGATGTCGCTGCCAGCGACCACGCCGGAGACGACGGTAGGTGCGTAGAACGTGCCATCCCGATCGACCCGGTTGCCGCCGGCGAGCACCGTAGCGCCGCGGCTGACCGCGTCCTGAACGAGCGCATCGGCCTTATCGACGGCAGCCGCGTTGATGAGCGGGCCGATGGATACGCCGTCCTCGGTGCCACGGCCGATCTTCAGGGCCTTCACCCGCTCGGTGACCCGTGCAGCGAACTCCTCGGCGACCGACTCGTGCACGATGAAGCGGTTCGCCGCAGTACACGCCTCGCCGATGTTGCGGAACTTGGCGAGCATTGCGCCCTCGACCGCCTTGTCGAGATCGGCGTCCTCGAACACCAGGAATGGCGCGTTGCCGCCGAGCTCCATGGATGTGCGCAGGACGCCATCCGCCGCCTGCTTCAGCAGCGCAACGCCTACCGGAGTCGATCCCGTGAACGAGAGCTTGCGCAGCCGAGGATCAGCGATGATCGGCGCTGAAATGGCCGAGGAGGCGGATGTCGTCAGCACTCCGAGAACGCCGGCAGGCAGGCCTGCATCTTCGAGCAGCTTCGCAAAGTAGAGCGTTGTGAGGGGAGTAAGCTCGGCCGGCTTGATGATGGCGGTGCAGCCGGCGGCGAGTGCCGGTGCGATCTTGCGCGTCGCCATAGCGAGCGGGAAATTCCACGGCGTGATGAGGAACGACGGGCCGACCGGCAGGTGCGTGACGATGGCGCGACCGGTGCCCTCGGGGTTGATGCCGTACCGGCCCGAAATGCGCACGGCCTCTTCACCGAACCAGCGCAGGAACTCACCGCCGTATCCGACCTCGCCACGAGCCTCGGCAAGGGGCTTGCCCATCTCGAGCGTCATCAGCAGCGCGAACTCATCCGCGCGCTCCTGCAGCAGCTCCCACGCGCCGCGGAGGATCTCGCCGCGCACCCGAGGAGCGGTCGACCCCCAGGAAGCCTGGGTGTCGGCCGCGACATCCATGGCCCGCTTCGCGTCGTCGACTGAGGCATCCGCGATTGTCTTGATCGCCTTGCCCGTCGCGGGATCTGAAACGGTGATGCTGCGCCCCGAGGTCGATTCGACCCATTCGCCGCCGATGAACAGCTTGTCCGGCACCTTCGCAAGCAGCGCGGTCTCGGTCGAATCAGACATGATCTTGCTCCTTCGTGGCGACGACTGCGGCGCCAGCTTGGGTCAGTTGCTCGAGAGCGGCCGCACTCGAGTCTGGAGCGACGCCCGCAACGAGGTCGCTGAGGATGCGCACGCGGCGGTGCGTGGCGAGTGCATCGAGCGCTGACGCCCTCACACAAAAATCGGTTGCGATTCCGGCGACGTCGATGTCTGTGACACCGAGCTCGTCGAGCTTTTGCGCAATGGTCTCGCCATCGCCCGCTGCCGGATCGAAAACCGTGCCCTCGAAGATCGAGTACGCCGGCACGCCCTGGCCTTTGCGCACATGGATATCGATAAGCGATTCGTCGATGCCTGGGTCGTATTCAGCGCCCTCGGTACCCGCCACGCAGTGCGACGGCCACGTGTCGACGAAGTCGGGGGCGGCATCGGTCGCGAAGTGACCACCGTTATCGCTCGCGCCGTCGTGCCAATCGCGGGATGCGATGACGACGTCATAGCGGTCCGGGTTCGTGAGCAGGTAGTCGGTGATGCCCCTCGCAACCGCCTTGCCGCCTGCGACCGCGAGCGAGCCGCCCTCAGTGAAGTCGTTCTGGACATCGATGATGAATAGCGCGCGCATAAGTTCTGCCCCCTACTCGCTCGTCAGGTTATTGCCGCAGCGGTACACGGTCGCAGCGAGAGAATCCAGCGCAGCGTTCGCGGACGACGAGACCCCTTCACCGACGGCGAAGAAGGAGAACGACATCAGGGTGCCGTCCTTCGCTCTCGTGTAGCCGCTCAATGTGTATGAGCCGGCGATGAAGCCGGGCTTGGCGCTCACGTGGCCGACGGCATCCGCGTTTGCTCCCGTGAATCGCGTCGCGAGGCTGCCTGTTTTGCCCGAGACGGGGATTCCTGCCGCGACGAAATTCAGCCCGTTCTTGCCTTGCGCCACGAGGGACATCAGGTGTGCGAGGAAGGAGGCTGGCACCTGGTCGGACGGGCTCTCGCCGGATCCGTCGTGCACGGTGACGACGGAATTGTCGAGGCCATACTTCGACAGGTTGGCCGGAATTGCCTGGCCGAGCGAGGCCAACGATCCGTTCAGTGCCGACTTCACGGAGATGATTCGTGCGAGCATCTCGGCCAGCGTGTTATCAGAGGTCAGGAGCATCTGCTTGACGAGCATGGATACCGGCTGCGACTGCACGGAGGCGAGCGTCGGTGCGCCGTTCTCTGCCTGCCCCGTGATGAGGCTGACCCCCGTCAGACCGAGCGCAGACACAAATGCGTTGCCCGCGGCCATCACAGGATCGGTTCCCCGCGGGCTCACCTGGGCGGCCGGATCCTGCCGGTCGCCGTCGACCTGCAGTGCTGTCGTCTCCGACAGGAAGCCGCCGGTTTGCTCGCTGCGCGGCACGGTGCTGTCCCAGTTGTCGGACGGGTCCCAATATGAGGCGTCGAGCACCACCTGGGTTATCGGAACGCCTGGATGCGCCTTGTTGTACGCGGTGAGGGTCTTGGCAGCGAGGCTCGCCATCGTCGGCGCTCCCCCGTAAACGCTCTTGCCTTCCGCTACACCGCTGAGGGTAGCGTCGCCCTGCCCGACGAGCGTGATGGAGCCGGGAGTCACGCCGTCGACAACCGAGGTGGTGATGCGAAAGGTCGGGCCCAGCTTCGATATGGCGGCCGCGGCAGTGAGCACTTTCTCGGCGCTTGCAGGGGCCTCTGCGTCATCCTCGTTGTTCGCGTATGGGCTGCCAACGGCGCCCACAGCGAGCACGGAACCGTAGAGTTTCTGGAGGGCTGGATTGCTCGCGGCCTTCGCAATCGAGCAGGTCGGGATGCGGGATGCCGCAACGACGTCGGCAGGGACGGTTCGGGTCGGCGCCCCGCTGTGCTCGGCACCGCCCGAGGTCGCGGGCGTGCTGCCCTTGCCCGCCGCGACCCCGGCGAAAACCGCGCCAGTGCCGAGCAAGACGAAGGCGAGAGCCAGTCCGCCGGCGATCAGGCCGACCCTTGTGCGGGACGGCATGCCGCCACCCGAACTACCGTCATCCCGCGGGCCCCCATTGCCCTGCGAGCCCTGGCTTGCCAGGTTTCGTGCCTCGCGACGGCTCGAGGGCTGCTGTGGCTCGCTCACCAGAGAATCCTATCGGCGATAGCCTCATGGTTCGCCGGGAGGAACGCTGGCAGTCGGCTGCTAGCAGCTCTCCCAATATGCCGCCGAGCGGGTGAATCCGTACGGATCGTTCGGCACGCCACCGTGTGTGATGGCGAATGCGATGCAGATGTGGGCCGTGCTGCCCTTGTAGAGAGGCTGGTACAGCGAGTCGCGGTGATCGAGCGACGTCCACCATTCCTGCGCATCCGTTGCACCGGTGTCGCTCATGCCGCCCGCGATGTCGCCGTCGCAGCCAACGATCTTGACGCCGTCGCTGCGCTTGGCAACGTTGGTGTGGCCCCACGCGCTGGCCGGATTGGTGCTCGGGTCGTCGGCCATCCAGAACATGCGCTGCTCAAGGCATGTGCTGAAGCGAATGTTGGCGAGCGGCAGCGGCTTCAAGCAGTGCGCGACGCGAATCCGGTCGTAGGCGATCGCGAAGGATGCCACGTCTGCCGAGGTCGTGCCGGTCACGCCAGCGCCATCAACATGGCCGGGAGCGGCAGTCGTTGCGCCGCCTGGCATCCCCTCGCAGGCGGGCGCAGCAGGCGGCTTCGGTGCCGTGGTGCGAGGAGGAGCGACCGCCGGGGTCGCGTGCGCGGTGTGGCCTCGCAGCGCGTGGGCGGCTGGCGCGGCGGTAACCGACGATGTCGCTGGTGCGTGCGACACGACAGTGCTCGACCGTGTCGGCGACGCGGCCGCGGCCGGTGGCGGTGTCGGCGAGGTGGCCGCTGGCGGTGTCGAGCCCGAGACGGGATCGGATGCCGGCGTTGCCGTACCCGTCTCCGCGCGCTTCAGAGCAGGAGAGTGCACGAGCGCGGTCGCCGCCGTCGTGATCGCCGCGGCCTCGCCGGAATCGATCGTCACCGATGATTCGGCTGGTGATGCACCGGCTCCCAGTACCGCTCCTGATGCCCCCACCGGCAGTGTCGCGATCACCGCGACTGCGACAACCGTCGCGAAAAACACTGAACGTTTCGACACGTTTGTACCCCCATACAACGTGGCGCCATCCCCCACAGAACTGGCGCTCAATGCAACGCTATGCCCGTTGACCGGCTAAAACAAGCTTCGAGGGGGACAAAACCGCAGCGTCTCCCCTCGAATTGGGGGCGTGTCACTGCGTTGTGTCATCGCGCCAGAAGGGCAGTCGACACCTCCCAGAGACGCTCGGCATTGGCCGGGTCGACGGCGAAGTCTGCGACACCGCGACGAATGCCCGGCACCAGCGGTGCCGCGAGCTGGGCATCCTCGAAGTATCGGCCCGTCACTCCGTCGATCAAAGGAGATGCCGCGAGGAGCACGGATGTCGAGGCACCCTGCTCGACCGACTTCACCGAAACACCGGTGCTGTTAGCGACGCCTGGCGCGGCGGCTGGCAGCGCTGCTCCCTTGGTCGCCAGGTGCCTGCTGAGGCCGGTTGCCGGGATCCAGCCCGGGTTCAGCGCGTTCGAGGTGATGCCCTCTCCTGCCCACCGCCGCGCGCCCTCGACCGCGAACAGGATGTTGGCCGTCTTCGACTGCCCGTACGCCACCCACTGGTTGTAGGCGCGACGCTCGAACTGGATGTCGTCGAAGTCGACTGCGCCGTCGATGTGGCCGACCGAACTGACCGAGACGATGCGCGCGCCGGCCGCCTCGACAAGCCACGCGTGGAGCGCGTTCGCGAGCGCAAAGTGGCCGAGGTGATTGGTGGCGAACTGCAGTTCCCACCCCTCGGGCGAGCGCGTCAGTTCGGGGAGCGCCATGATCCCGGCGTTGTTCACGAGAATGTGCAGGGGGCCGGACCAGTCGCCGGCGAAACGAGCGATGGATGCGCGGTCGACCATGTCGACCTGTGCGACTCGCGGCATCCTGTGCGTTGTCGACTCGATGTCTGCCGCGGCCCGCTGCCCCGCCGCGACACTGCGCACAGCCAGGGTCACGTCGGCACCCGCGCTGGCTAGCGCGCGTGCAGTCTCGACGCCGATACCCGACGACGCGCCCGTGACAATTGCGCGTTTGCCATGCAGGTCGACGCCGCGCACCACCTCTGCCGCGGTGGTTGTTGCTCCGAACGGGATGGAAAATGTTGGCGTAGTCATGTCGACGCGCGTCCTTTCAGCGATGTTCTAGACTGATAAGCGGAACGTCGTCCGCTACCTACAGTGTAAACGGACGCTGTTCCGCTTGTACTCCCTGGCGTTGAAATGGATGATGAATGCCTGCCGTCCGCACCCTGCGCGCCGACGCGCGGGACAACCATGACCGCATCCTGGCCGTCGCCGCTGACGCGTTCGCGAAACGCGGGGCGGATGTCTCCATGCGAGACATCGCCGCCGCAGCCGGCGTCGGGGTCGGCACCCTCTATCGACGGTTTCCCACCCGCGAACACCTGGTCGAGGCGACCTACCGCACCGCCACCCGAAAGCTCGCGGACGCGGCACCCGACCTGCTCTCGACGATGCCAGCGGACCTCGCGCTTCGGCGCTGGATGGACCTGTTCGCCGAGTATCTCGACACCAAACACGGCATGGGTGACGCGCTGCGCGGGATTCTCGCCGACGAAAGCGACAGGATGACAACGCGCTACGTTCTCGCGGACGCGCTGGCAGTGCTCCTCGCCGCGGGCGCCGAATCCGGGCTGTTCCGACGCGACTTCGACGCCTACGACATCCTGATCGCCATCGGTGGCGCCAGCCTTATCGCCGACGGTCCGGGCAGGCTTGCCCAGACCGCACGACTCTTCGACCTGCTTATCGACGGACTCCGCTACGGTGCGGGCCAGCTCGGCGGCGGCGGAGGGGCCGCCGGATAGAACTGCGGCGGGGGCAGCCGGGAGCGGTCCCGTGCGCGCAGCCTGCGCGTGACGATGAGCCAGGTGACGCCCGAACCGATCGCGAGGGCGATGCTGATCGCCTCGCCGATCCCAGCGCCGAGGCGCACGTTGTGCCATAGCAGCGTCAGGTAGTCGCCCGAGGCATCCAGGAGTCCATGCACTGCCGCGACGCCGAGGTAGGCGCCGATGACGCCAATCGTGATGCGATACCGCCCATTTCGCGTCGCGGCGAACAGCGCGGCCGCGAACAGGGCTGTGAATACCGGATGCTCCATCGGCCCAAGCACGCCGCGGGTCACGACGACCTCGATGTACGAGCCGAAACCGTCCGACCCAAACGCGAGGTGTGCGGCACGAACCCCGTAGTCCATGTCCTCAAACGCGGCGAAACCGAATCCGACCGCGCCACCGATGAAGAGGCCAGTGCGTGCGTTCTTCGCCGCGAGCCCGCGCGCGACCACCACGACTGCGAGGATCTTGCAGAGCTCCTCGACGATGCCGGCGGTCGAGTGGTCGACGAGACTGGGTGTCACCGTGGGCACGACGGGTGTCGTGAAATGGTGGATCGCCGTGTTGAGCGGCGCCGCAACGAGCGTTGACATGAGCCCGCCCGCGACGAACGCGACGATCAGTCGCACGACCGAGATCTCGTCCTCCGGCCGGAGGCGGTACGCCATCGTGTACAGGAAGGCGGTGGCGATGGTGAAGCCGCCGAGAAGCACGGCGGTCGGGGTGTCGCCGGGACCGCCGTCGAGAAGATGTTCTGAGATCACAATCACGAGCCAGATCGCGACGAGCACCGCGGCGACGATGAGTCCGCCACGCGGGCCCCACCACTTACGCGGAGGCTTCACGGGCGCGAGGAGCGCCTGGGGCGGCGGGCCCCAGTCCGGCAGGGGCTGCGGGCCCACCGGCTCCGCCGTTGGCGGGAGCGGCGGCAGAACGTGCGACATGACGGCAGCCTAGCCACTCCGGCTGGCGTCGCCGCGCGAGGGCAATGTGCCGCGACGGCGGGGTGTCTCGCTATTCCTGGATGCCGGTGTCGAGGACATCCGGGTAGCGCTCGTCCGGATGGTGCAGGTAGACGCGACCATCGTCTCCGACCTCCGCAGGATGCTCGCCCATGGGGTGCCCACAGATCGGGCATGGTCGAGCGGCCACGGGCTCCTCGTCGTCCGGGCCATACGGCCCGATCTCGGCGGCACCGATGTAGGGACGCAGCTTGTTGTTCAGCCAATCCGTCGCGTGCTCGACCCGGTCCTCGAAGCCGCCGTGTTGGCGGGGCTCCCGCACGCTGCCGTCGTCCGGTTCGTCGTCGCTCGTCGCCATACCCTCATCATGGTCCCGTTGCCGCGGCTGCGCCAAACATTCAACCGCGGGATGACACCTCTTCGCGCCGTGCCACGTTGTAGCTTTGAGTTGTGACGAGCGCGGAGCCACCCCGGTTCCTCGTACGTGAACGGCGCGACTCCGACGCGGACGCTCTCGTGCCCGCCCTTCTCGAGGTGCATCGACTCGACGGCTATCCGATCCTCGAACGACACGCGAGCGCCGAGTGGCTTTTCGGCGGCGCGGAGCGGGCCTGGGTTGCGGAATCGAGTGGCACCGCCGTGGCGCACGTCTGCGTTGTGCGAGACTTCGCCTCTCCCGGGCTCGATGCAGCGGTGCCAGCCGGCCCCGCGACGGTCCTGGGACTGGCGCGCCTGTTCGTCGCGCCCGCCGGCCGCGGACTGGGCGCGGCATCCGCGCTGATCGCCGAAGTTGAGGGCTACGCGGCCGCGGTCGGCCTCCCGCTCGCACTCGAGGTCGTCGAACACAACACCGCGGCGATCGCCCTCTACGAGCGGCAGGGCTGGCTGCGGGTGGGCTCATACGTGGCGAACTGGTTCGGTGACGACGGGCCGCATCCGGTCGCCCACGTCTACCTCGCGCCGAAGATCGCAGCTCTCTAAAACACGAACGCGAGAAGGTCACGGAGCGGCCGCGGGATGCGCGGCTCCTCGAGCGCATCCACGAAGATCTTTGCGTAACGCTCCTTGCGCCCGGATGTCGTCCCCAGGAACCGCCGAAGCTGCCGCTCGAGCGACCGCTCGCGCTGCGCGGGCTGGTTCTGGAAGGTCCTGAACAGGCGGAGGTCGCCGTTCACATCCATCACACGCTGCACTTCGTCGACGCCGAGCGCCCGGATGAATTCGTCTTCAAGATCGTCGACGCAGACGAAGAAGCCAGCGTCAGCCATGATGGCACGGCTGTCCAGGCCAAGAGCCCGAAGGAAGTATCGCTCCTCGTTGGCGTCGCACAGCCCGGCAACTTTCAGGTCGAGCCCTCGATCACCGAGGACATCGAGAAACTTCGCGATGTTGGTCACGCCGCCCATGGGGATAACGCAGACACGTGCATCCTGCAGGTCCCGCCCGCTTCCCGCGGCGAGCGCCTCGATCGCGGCCGCATCGCTGACGCCTTCGACCAGGATGCCCGTCTTGACGCTGTCGCGCACGCCCATAGCCGTCGCTTCGGCCGCGGCGTCCCCCCGGATGGCCCACTCGATCGCCGCCCGGCGAAAGGTGTCGATGGCCGTCATCCGACCAGCTTGGCACCGCGCCCCGGTCAGTCGGCGGCTCATCAGTCGCATTGAGGTCGTAGGCCAGTTCCGACGCACGTCACCGAGTGGACGATGAAGCTTCCGCTGGTCGCCAAAGCGCAGGCAAGGATGCTCGCCGAAGGCGTCTCCGAAGCCGCGCCAGCCACAGATGACCTGCCCCTGTCGATCCAGCCCAAGCTCCCGTTCGACGCCACGCAAATTACGGCGGCGCTTCCGGGACCAGGCGGGTTCCGCTTCAGCGACCTACGGATATCGCGGTGACCTGATTCGCGGCTCCCACCGCACAAAGCGGGACGGAGCCGCGCTCCGGCGAAGCCAGAGCAATAGAAGGCTGCCGCTTCCGCGTAGTTCCGCGGATTCCTGTGGAGCCGCCTGTCAGAATCGAACTGACGACCTTCTCATTACGAGTGAGATGCTCTGCCGACTGAGCTAAGGCGGCGTGAGACCGGGGTTGCCGGGCGCACAGCATGAAAGCTTAGCCGATCAGGCGCGGCTCGATTGCACGAGGATTTCGTCGAGCTCGTTGAACGATGCGCGCAGGCGCTCCTCGAGCGACTCGTCGGTCTTGCGGTCGGCATCCGCCCAGCAGGTCCAGGCGTGGCGCATCGCGCCAAACGCGATCATGGTGACGAGGCGCGCACGGGACGCAAGGACTTTCCCGTCGCCGGCGAGGACGGGATCTTCGTGACGCAGACGTTCCGCGACGACTTCGGCCAGCTCGTCTTCAAAGTGGCGCATGCCGGCCATTCGCAGCGCAAACAGGTGCGGATACCTGCTGTGCAGGTCCTTCCGCATCACCAGGGTCTCGCGGTCTTCGGTCGCCTGTTCAGCACCGTGCGCAAGCAGCACGCCAAGGTCGCGGAAGAGGTCGCCCTCCGGCCCACCCGCCTTGAAGACTTCGAGAGAGTCGTCACCAAGAAAGTTGGGCGCATCGCCCGCGATCGCCGCCTCCTTCGAGACGAAATAGTTGAAGAACGTGCGCGGCGAGATGTCGGCGGCGCGGCTGATCTCTTCCACGGTCACGTGTTCGAGGCCGCGCTCAAGCACCAACTCCAGAACGGCACGCTGAATCGCCCTACGGGTTGCGATTCGCTTGCGTTCGCGGAGCCCAGGGGCTTCTGCGATCGTCATAGCTCAATTATTGCATGGTCTGCAATGTTGCACTCGACCCGACGCGATCAACACTCCGGGTCTTGGGCCGGAACCGTGCCGCTCACGAAGTAGTTGTCGACCGCTCGGTTCACACACTTATTTCCCGCCGTCGTTCCCTTGTTGTACGCGGTGTGCCCGTCGCCGTTGTATGTCACGAGGTGACCGCTCGAAAGCTGGCCAGCGACAGCCTGCGCAAGCGCATACGGGGTAGCGGGATCGCGAGTCGTGCCGACCACGAGAATCGGACCTGCGCCGTCCGCGGTGATCACCGACGGCTTGCCGGTCGGCTTGAACGGCCAGTTCCAGCATCCGACGCTATACGCGAAGGATGGCGCTAGGAGCGGAGCCGCGGCCGTAACCTTTGCGGCCTGGCTCGAGAGGGTCGCCGGGCTGAAGTCTTGTGGGTAGTCGAGACAGTCGATCGCGATGTTCGCTTCGGTCGAGTTGTCTGAATATGTGCCGTTCGCATTGCGGTCGTAGTAGCTGTCGAGCAGCTGGAAAGCGAACTTCGGATCACCCTTCATGACGCTCGCGAACAGGTTGCTGAGCAGGTCGGCGCTGTTCTCCTGGTAGAGCGGGATCGCGATAGCGAGACCCATTGCCGCGCCATCGAGCTCACGCCCGTCGGCGTTGCGCAGCGGGCTCGCCGTCAGGCTCGACAGAAGCGAGATGACCTGCTGGTGGTCCGTCTCGTACGAACCAGTGAGCGGACAATTGCCGGAGGATGCGCACGCCTTCAGGTAGTTGTCGAGGTCGGTCTCGAACGACTTCGCCTGGTCGAGACCGAGCTGGAAGTTCGACACCGCGGGGTCTACCACTCCATCGAGCACCATCCGCCCGACCTTCGTCGGGTAGAGGGACGCGTTGACCTGGCCGAGAAGCGTTCCATATGAGTAGCCGAGATAGTTGAGTTTCTTGTCGCCGAGAGCCGCGCGCAGCAGGTCGAGGTCGCGCGCGGCACTGACGGTGTCGACATGACCGAGCAGCGCACCCGTGTATTTGAGGCAGTTCGCACCAAACGCAGCAGTCGACTTCTTCTGCTGCGCGACCCACGCCGCGCTGCCCGGCTTCGCCTTGACGACCGTGAACAGGAATTTGTCGAGTTGCTTGGGACTCGACTCGCACTTCACAGGAGTCGAATGCCCCACCCCGCGCGGGTCGAATCCCACGATGTCATAACTCGACTGCAGCGTGGAGTCGACAGCGAAGCTCAGGCTGTCTCGCACAAAGTCGTAGCCGGATGCGCCGGGGCCGCCGGGGTTGACGAGCAGCGACCCAAGTCGGTGCCCACTCGCGGTCTTGCGAATCAGGGCAAGCTTGATCGATGCTCCGCCCGGATTACTCCAGTCGAGCGGTGCTTTCGCTGTCGTGCACTGGAAACCACCGTCGCACGCCGACCAAATGAGCGCCTGGTGGTAGTAGGGCGCCAAATCGGCCGCGACGTTCTCGTTCGTGGGCGAAGACGTCGCCCGCGGCGGAAGAAACCAGGACGTGCAGCCGGAAAGGACGAGGGCAGCAGCGGCCAGCACTGCCACGACACCGATGCGCCGAGATCGACCGCGACCAAGGGTTGACCTCATCGAACGGATTCCTTTCTGGCCGCGGAAATCAGCATCGCCTCGAGGGCGAGCGCCGGGCTGACGTTGCCGTCGATACGACGGCGCGAAGTGGCGATGGCGTCCATTGTTGCAAGCGTTTCTGAGGGTGTTGAGAGTTCACTCGCCGCAATGAGCCTGGAGTGGATACTGAGGTTGATCGGCTCCGTCGCAGCACCGAGCTGGAGCAGCAGGATGTCGCGATACAGCGATAGCAGGTCGACCATGATGCGGTCGATTCCGTCGCGCAGGCTGCGCGTTGCGCGCCGCTTCTGGTCTTCTTCGAGGTTCTTCAGCTGCGCGCGCAGTGCTGGCGGAATCGTGCCACCGGGCTCGACGCCGAGGGAACGCAGCGCGCTCTCGCGTTCCTCAGCATCGCGCTCTTCCGTGATCGCCTTCGCATCGTCGCCGGCGAGTTCGAGGAGCGTTGACGCTGCCCGCACCGCGTCGCCAACCGACCGGATTCCGAGCGCGATCTCGAGGGTCTGCTCACGCCGTGCGCGCGCATCGTCGTTGGTCGCGAGGCGGTGCGCCATCCCAATGTGGCTTTGTGCCTCACGCGCAGCGCGCGTCGCCGTCGCGATGTCGACGCCATCGCGCCTGCTGATCAGCTCTGCGACCTCGTCAACCGATGGCACGCGCAGCCGCACACTGCGCACGCGCGAGCGAATCGTCGGAATCAGGTCGGCCTCACTCGGCGCGCACAAGATCCAAACGGTGCGCGGCGGCGGCTCCTCGAGCGCTTTCAGGAGCACGTTGGACGTGCGCTCACTCATGCGATCGGCGTCCTCGATGATCATCACGCGATAGCGACCGACGGACGGCGAGAATTGCGACGAGGACACCAGCTGGCGCACCTCGTCGATGCTGATGATGACGCGCTCGGTGCTGAGGACCCCGAGGTCAGGATGCGTGCGCGCGGCAACCTGCCGCGCGGTGGCTTCGTCCTCCGGGTTGTTGGCAAGGAGGGCAGTCGCAAAGGCGTACGCGAGATTGGAACGACCAGACCCGGGAGGCCCCGTCACAAGCCACGCGTGCGTCATGGATGAGTCGGTGGCGGTCGCTGCCGCAGCGGCCGTGAACACCGCTATGGCGTCGGCCTGGCCGGTCAGTTCGTCCCACACGCTCATGCGGTCAGCCTAGGGTGCGCGGCTGACGGCAGGCTTCTGCTGTGGATAAGTCGGAGGCTCTGCACAGGTCAGGGAAGGAGAGATTCGACCCGGGCCCGGATCGCGCCGGCAATCGACTCGATGCTGTCCGTCGCGGACACCACCAGGAAGCGTGCGGGTTCGGCATCTGCCAGCGCGAGGTACGCGGCCCGCACGCGCGCGTGGAACTCCTGCTCCTCATCCTCCAGCCTGTCGTACTGCGTTCTGGCCTTCAGGCGATCGCGCCCGATGGTCTCGTCGAGATCGAGCAGCACCGTGAGATCCGGAAGCAGTCCCTCTGCCGCCCAGAGCGAAAGGTTGCGCACCTCGCCTGCGTCGAGGACGCGACCGGCGCCCTGGTAGGCGACCGATGAATCCAGGTAGCGATCCTGGAGCACGATCTCACCACGCTCGAGTGCTGGACGGACCTTCGTCGCGATGTGATGCGCACGATCAGCGGCGTAGAGGAGCGCCTCCGCGCGCGGCGAGATGTGGCCGCGCCGATGCAGGACGATGTTGCGCAACTCCACACCGAGGTCTGTGCCGCCGGGCTCGCGAGTGCGCAACACCGTCGACCCACGCTGTTCCAGCCACGTTGCGAGCAACTCGGATTGCGTCGACTTTCCGGAGCCGTCACCGCCCTCGAGCGTGATGAACAGTCCCGCCACGACTACTTCTTCTTCGCGGGAGCGCGCTTGGCCGCTGGCCGCTTGGCCGGAGCCTTCGCCTTGGGCTTTGCCGGCCCCTTAGCGCGCTTGTCCGCCAGCAACTGCACCGCACGCTCGAAGTCGACATCCTCGACCTCTTCGCCGCGAGGAATCGTGGCGTTGGTTACGCCATCGGTCACGTAGGCGCCGAACCGGCCATCCTTGATCCTGATCGGCTTGCCGCTTTCCGGGTCAGCGTCGAACTCCTTCAGCGCACTCGATGCCGCGCGGCCGCCGTACTTTGGCTGCGCGTACAGTTCGAGAGCACCGGGCAGGTCGATATCAAAGATCAGCTCTTCGCTTGGGAGGGAACGGGTGTCAACGCCCTTCTTCAGGTACGCACCGAACTTGCCATTCTGCGCCGTGATCTCGGTGCCGGTCTCAGGGTCGGCGCCGACGACTCGTGGGAGGTTCAGCAGGCGCAGGGCAGTATCGAGGTCGAGAGTCGCAAGGTCCATGCTCTTGAAGAGGGATGCTGTGCGCTGCTTGACGACGGCCGGCTTCTTAGCCGCGGCCTTGCGCTTCGGTTTCGTCGCAACGACCTCGCCCGTTGCGGCGTCGACGAGTTCGGCGGCGGGCGGCTCTGCCTCGGCGGTCGGCGCTGCGGCGTCGCTTGCCGGCGGCTCTGGATCTGCCTCGGTCACATAGGGGCCATAACGGCCATCCTTCGCGAGAATGAGCTTGCCGTTATCCGGGTTCACCCCGATGACGCGGTCGCCGACGACGGGCGCGTCGATGAGTTCGCGCGCCTTCTGTGCGGTGAGTTCATCGGGCGCGAGTTCTGCCGGGACGTTCACGCGGCGCGGCGCATCGGGGTCGCCGCCAGGTGCCTCGAGGTAGGGGCCGTACTTGCCGATACGCAGCGTGATGTCGTCGGCGATGCGCACCGAGTTGATCTCACGAGCGTCGATCTCACCGAGGTTGTCGATGACGGTCCTGAGCCCGCGGTGCTTAGCGTTGCCGAAGTAGAAGCCGGTGAGCCACTCGACACGGTCGGCTTCGCCTCCGGCGATGGCGTCGAGGTCGTCCTCCATGCCGGCCGTGAAGTCGTATTGCACCAGGTCGTTGAAGTACTCCTCCAGCAACCGGACAACCGAGAACGCGATCCAGTTGGGAACCAGCGCGGTGCCCCGCGGAGTCACGTAACCACGGTCGACGATCGTGGAGATGATCGCGGCGTAGGTCGACGGACGCCCGATGCCGAGCTCTTCGAGCGTTTTGACCAGGCTCGCCTCGGTGTAGCGCGGCGGCGCACTGGTCTCGTGACCCTTGGCCTCGATTTCGAGCAACGTCAGGCTTTGGCCCTCGGTGAGCGACGGAAGCTTCGCCTCGGCCGGCTCCGCCGTCTCGTTGCGCTCTTCGTCCTTGCTCTCCTCGTACGCGTGCATGAAGCCGCGGAAGGTGATGACGGTGCCGCTCGCAGAGAACTCGGCGAGCGCAACCGGGCCGGTGCCTGGCGTCGTGACGAGGCTCCCGCCGTCTCTCGTCGCGCCGATCGTGACTGTCGCGGTCGAGCCCTTGGCGTCGGCCATCTGGGACGCAACGGTGCGCTTCCAGATCAGGTCGTACAACTTCCAGTCGTTGCCCCGCAGCGTCGACTGCAGTTCGGTGGGGGTACGGAAGGTGTCGCCGGAAGGGCGGATCGCCTCGTGCGCCTCTTGCGCGCTCTTGTTCTTGCCGGTGTACAGCCGCGGCTTGTCGGGAACAGTTTCCGGACCGTAGAGCTTCGCGGCCTGGGTGCGCGCCGCCGTGATCGCCTGTTGCGACAGCGTGGGCGAGTCAGTTCGCATGTACGTGATGTAGCCGTTTTCATACAGCGACTGCGCAACGCTCATCGTCTGGCGGGCCGAGAACCGCAGCTTGCGGGATGCCTCCTGCTGAAGAGTCGACGTGGTGAACGGGGCCGCGGGGCGTCTCGTGTACGGCTTCGATTCGACGCTGCTCACCGTGATCGCGACGGCCGGATCGCGCAGGGCCTCAGCGATGGCCCGCGCCGCGGTCTCGTCGAGCGCAACTGCTTCCGACTTCAGGGCGCCCTTGTCGTCATAGTCGCGACCGACGGCAACACGCTTTCCGTCGAGACGCACGAGGCGCGACTCGAAGTCCTGGGAGTCGCTCGCGGGAGCAAGGCGGGCGATGAGATCCCAGTAGCCGGCTGCGACGAACGCCAGGCGCTCACGCTCGCGGTCCACGACGAGTCGCGTTGCCGCCGACTGCACTCGGCCAGCGGACAGTCCGGGGCCGACCTTGCGCCAGAGCACCGGCGAGACTTCGTATCCGTAGAGCCGGTCAAGGATGCGCCGGGTCTCCTGCGCATCGACCAGCGCCGTGTCGAGTTCGCGGGTGTTGTTCCTGGCGGCCTGGATCGCGTCCTTCGTGATCTCGTGGAAGACCATCCGGTGCACGGGAACCTTGGGCTTCAGCACCTCGAGCAGGTGCCACGCGATGGCCTCGCCCTCGCGGTCTTCATCAGTTGCGAGGTAGAGCTCGTCCGCACCGGCAAGCGCCTTCTTCAGGTCGGCGACCGTCTTCTTCTTGGCATCGGAGATCACGTAGTACGGCTCAAAGTCGTTATCGACATCGACGGAGAACTTGCCCATCGGGCCCTTTTTGAGCTCGGCCGGGAGGTTCTTCGGCTCGATGAGGTCACGGATGTGGCCGACCGAGGCCTGGACCTCGTAACCTTCTCCCAAATACTGGGCGATCGTCTTCGCCTTGGCAGGCGACTCGACGATGACCAGCTTCTTCGTGCCGGGCACGGTTCTCCTCTTGTTGCAGTTGCTGTGAGTGTGCGGGATGGTGCCCCCGTCAGCGACACCATACACACGTCAACCCGTCTATCCCCTAATTCGTTACCCGACTGGCGGGCCGGCCGTTGCGCCCGCAGCGAGCGAAAAGCCGAGAAACGACCCGTGTGCGGTGACAGCGACGACCAACCCGTCGACGGCGCAGCGGGATAAGGATGTGTGGTTGGCTCTGGCGACCGCTGCCGCCACCGCGCACGGGGACCCGGCAGCGATACCGGCCGCGGCATCCGCTCCGGCAAGGGCGGAGGCGTCTGCCGAACCCTGGATCTGCGTGAGCACAGCCACTCCTCTATATAGGGGGAGAGCTGCGGCCGTGAGTGCGACGATACATCCGAGAATGCCGACTGCAATAACGGTGCCGGACCCACGGTCAGAGTGCATCATCGAGCGCGCACGAGCTGGAAGTAATCGTGATCGACAGCAACGGACCGAGCCCACCGGGCGCCTGGGCGTCCGCGCAGACCAGGTCGCCCCGCCTCACTATCGTGAGCCTGCCGCCCGCCGCTGCGCCTTCGACGAGCGCCGCGGCACCCGGGTCGCCACGCCCGAGCAGCCGCGCGGCACCCGCTACCGCACCCTGCAGCCTCACCTGCTCGCCGACGAGGCTCATTGCCGCCATCGCGACAACCAGGACGACGACGACTGCGGGCAGCGCCATCGCGAATTCCGCAGTCACCGCGCCCTCGTCATCCCGAATACGAAAGCGCATGATGGATCAGGTCAGTGAGCATGCCCCGCACCTCGTCGCTGCGGAGGATAACCACGAGCAGCCCGGCAAACCCCACCGCAGCCAGCGTCGCCACCGCATACTCCGCCGTCGCCGACCCCTCATCTGCCTCCAATGACTCACGCCGCAGCCAATTCGGCCTGCCACTCTTCTGTCGCCTCATACCCGCCTCACCTCCTGGCACGAGCAGGCTAATTCTTGCGGTGACGTGGTCGTGATTCGCGGCGTCGGTGTGCAATTGGGGATCCGGAGGCTCATTCGCCTTCTGTGCACGAGGAGTGTCACAGCTGCACCGCCGTAGACGAAAGCACCGAAATAAGGAGTGGAATGACGCCGAGCACCATGAAGGCCGGCAATACGCACACGCCGAGCGGAATCATCAAGCGGACAGACAGGCGCTGGGCACTCTCCTGAGCGCTTGCCCGAGCAGCACGTCGACGTTCGATCGCCTCACTGCGCAGAAGGTCGGCCGCGGGCACCCCGGCTCGAGTCGAGAGATCGAGCACGTCGTCTACGGCCGAGAGGTCCATTTCGGCTCCGGGTGAGAATCGCGCAACCGATGCTGCAACGGATGACCGCGCCGCGCCGAGCGATCCCCCACCACTCACCGCGATCGCCACGAGGTCGAACTCGAGGCCCGGAGTGGTGTCGCCGGGCTGCGCTGCGCGCACGAGCCTCCGATTCCAGCGCCATCCCGCGTACATGAGCACTGCGCCGACCGCGAGGCAGGTCCATCCCGGAAACGTGGTGAAGAGGGTTCGAGGGGTGTCGAATCCGAGTGCGATGCCGAACAGCACACCGACCGCGGGAAGCACCATGACGAGCCGCGCGGTCGCGACCGGCGCGGCAAGCGCGACGCCCACCTGTCGCCGGGCTTCTGCAAGGTCACGCAGCGATGCGGCGAATTGCTGCAGTGTGGGCGCCAAGGGCGCACCGGCGTCGGTCGCGACCGCCCACGCGACCGCAACTCCCCGCCACATCGCACTCTCGGATGCCGCAACCAGGTCGAGCGCTCCGACAATCGCCTCGGGAACGGCGTTCTTGTCGCTCGACCGAGCAATCGCATCAGTGAAGTCATCGTGCCGGAGGTATCCCCACGCTGCCGCTGGGGGAACCCCGGCGGCAAGCAGCACCGCGAGGCGTTGTACCACGGTCCCCGCTGCGGTTACCGGGGGTGCCCGCCTCTTCACGCGGGAGCCCCCGGGATCGGCTCGATCGACAGGCGAGCGCGAGCGGTCAACACGAATCGCCCCTTTTGCGCGAGCCGTCGTCCGCCACTGGTGCGCTCGAGGTGCAACACCGCACCGATCGCGCTCACCGTCTGGCGAGCAACGGCGGGCGCCGACATCCCCGCGAGCGCGCCGAGCGCTTCCAGCCGCGCCGGGACATCCTCAAGCGAATTCGCATGCAATGTACCCGCCCCGCCGTCGTGCCCGGTGTTCAGGGCGGCCAGCAGTTCGCGGATCTCGGCCCCCCGACACTCGCCGAGCACCAGTCGATCCGGGCGCATCCGGAGCGCTTCGCGAACGAGCCGTTCGAGGCCAAGACCGCCAGCGCCCTCGAGGTTGGGCTGGCGGGCCTCCAGCGCGAGGAACTGCGGATGTCGCACCCGCAGTTCCCCGACATCCTCGATCGCAATGATGCGCTCGCGTGGCGACGCGCGCCCGAGCAGTGCAGAGAGAAACGTCGTCTTACCGCTGCCTCCCGCCCCGGTGATCAGGAGGTTCTCGCGGTGATCGACGAGACTCTCCACGAATACACGGTCCCCCGGACCGAAGAGACCGCCGGCGTCGAGGAAATCGAGGGTCGGTGGCTCTGGCCTCGGCAGCCGGATCGACAGCAGAGTGCCCGCCGGCGAGATGGGCCTCAGCACGGCATGAACCCGGATGCCGCCGTCGAGGCGGGAATCGACACAAGGACTCGTCTCGTCGATGTGACGCCCGCCCAGCGACATTAAGCGAACGGCAAGCTCGCGCACCTCCGGCTCGTCGATATGCAGGTGAGGAACTCGATCGAGCCCGCTGCCGCGGTCTGCCCACACTCCGGATGCCCCGTTGACAAAGACATCGGTGACCGCGGCGTCACCGACGAGCACAGCGAGCACACCGAACTCACTCGCTATCGCTCGCGCGGGCTCGACACCAGCCAAGTGCCGATCGGGAGCGCCAGGCGCACCGCGCCCATCGACCCCGTCGTCTCCCGGCCGCCGAGCCACAAACCTTTCACCGTCATCCACGGTCCGACGCTAACCACGGCCAAGGCTACGAGCGGTTGCACGCGGGCATCCGTGCAAAACCGCCGTTCGACCGAGCCTCGGGAGGACAAGGGACAGATGACAATGACGCGGTGCAATCGGAATGGAGCGGAACGCCACTTAAACAAAGAGGGGCGGCGCCTATTGGGGGGAACAGGCGCCGCCACAGCAACGCCGGATTGGGGGGAATCGCTTGGCGTTGCGCGTCAAACTCTCATTTGACTACGGATCAGTGTAACCCAAAAGAGGGCTTACGCAGCAAGAGAAACGCGTGCATTACACGTCATTTCCGAGGCTACTCCCAGCGGCCCGCCAGCTTGGCGCTTTCGGGCCCGGCGTTTCACGCGAACTCGAAGACGAACTCGATTTCTACCGGGGCGTCGAGTGGCAGGACTGCGACGCCTACCGCGCTCCTGGCATGGGCACCGGCTTCACCGAACAGCTCGCCCAGCAACTCGGATGCACCGTTAATCACGCCGGGCTGGGCCGTGAATTCGGGCACAGATGCCACGAAGCCGACGACCTTGACCACTCGCGTGATCCGGTCGAGCGACCCGATCACACTCTTGGCTGCGGCAAGCCCATTGAGAACGCACACCCGAGCGAACGCTTGGGCATCCTCCGCGGAGACCGCCCCGCCCACCTTCCCGGTCGCGGGGAGCTGCCCACCCGTCGAGGGAAGCTGGCCGGCCGTGAAGACCAGGTTGCCGCTCACGATCGCTGGCACGTATGCGCCGGCCGGCTTCGCGACCTCCGGAATGGTGAGGTCGAGTTCCGCCAGCTTGTCATCCAGCTGCGACATCAGGCGTCGTCCTTCTTCTCACGCTTGAGATAGGCGACAAGACCGCCCTCCGGGCCGGTGACGACCTGCACCAGCTCCCACCCCTCAGAGCCCCAGTTGTTCAAGATCGCTGACGTGTTGTGCACGATCAGCGGCGTCGTAAGGTACTCCCAGTTGGGCATTTGTCGGCTCTCGTTCAGGGTCAGAACGCATCGATCGCGTACCCTACATTCTATGTCTGCCCAAAATCCCCCGCGCCGAGGCCTGCTCGCAGCCCTCCTCGGCACCCTCGCGTTCAGCGCGATCGCCGGAATTCTGGTCACTGCACTTGTGACGCCCGCAATCGCCGTGACGAGCGTCACAGCCCAGAGCGCAATCGGCATCTTCGACAGCCTCCCCAC
>DASYEE010000185.1:0-3258 GCA_036499165.1 Galbitalea sp.
TCCGGCTCTGTCTGGGGCGCAGGTTCGGCCTCGACTATGACCGCTGGCTCAGGCTCGGCAAGGGGCGCCTCCGGTACGGAGGCCTCGGGGGTCGGAATCGCCTGTGGCCGAATGATCGGGATGGGGCCGGATGCGACCTTGGCGAGTTCCGCGGCGAGGGCGGCGGCGATTGCGTCGTCATTGAAGAGGTTATTAGCAGCTTCCAGTGTCTCTGCGTCGTTCGTCGGCGGCGTGAAGTTGGATCGCCTGGGCCCCGATGGAGAGAAGAGTTCGTCGGGTCCGACCGCGTCTGAAGTGTCGTCGTCGTCAGCCATACCGAAATCGTAGCGGCGTCGCTCACCTTTTCGACCGCTAAAGCGCCGCGGCGCGCGATCAACGGACACAAATCGGATGTCAGTTGGACTTGACTCTTGAACGTTACCGATATATCGTTAACACATCGCCAACATGCAGGCGATCCACAATCACGAAAGGACGTACGCAATGCGTTACGAATTCACATCACGACAGCACCACGACCCCCGCGACTTCAGTCACGGCAACTCTCGCGGGCACGAGTCGCACGGACACGATCGCGCAGATCACGGCGGGCGCGGCTTCGGCCCCGGTTTCGCTCCTGGCTTCGCGGCCGGCTTCGGTGGCTTTGGTCCTCGCGGTTTCATGCCGCCCGGCCCGCAGCGCAAGCGGCGCGGCGATGTTCGCATCGCCATCCTGTCGCTGCTCAGCGAGCAGTCGCTGAACGGTTACGGCCTCATCAAGGAGATCACCGACCGCTCCGGCGGGACCTGGCGCCCGAGTCCCGGCTCGGTCTACCCCACCCTCCAGCAACTGGCGGACGAAGAACTCGTCGAGACCACCGGCGAGGGAAAGCGCCCCGAATACCAGCTCACCGACCTCGGTCGCACCTGGGTGTCGGAGCACGCTGACGAGCTCGCGAGGGTTTGGGAAAGCTCAACAGAGCGACTCCAGGCTGACGCCGGACTCCACGAGAGCATCGCGAAGCTGATGGGCGTAATCCACCAGTTGCGGTTCGCGGCGAACGACGAGCAGCGCGCAAAAGCAATCGAGAAGCTGGACGAGACGAGGCGTGCGCTGTACGCCATTCTCGCCGACTGATCGAGGCGGACCACACCCTCAACGACGGGCGAACGGAGATGCTCTGTTCGCCCGTTTTGTTGTGTCGACACCACCTCCGTGACATTTTCGTAAATCAATACCGGTATCCTCGCTTGGTACGGCTCCCTCGCAACCGTGTTAGCAACACCTGCCATTTCGGCGATCCTGCCGGTCTGGTCCAGCCAACAACACAAGGGGCATCCAGGTCACTGATGACTGATCCAACGACTGACCACGAAGCAGCGTTGTCGAACTTGTCGCGAGAGGAACGCCGTTTTCCTCCGACGCCAGAGTTCGCCGCGCAAGCAAACGTCAAAGCTGACGTCTACGCTGCAGCAGCAGCAGACCGCCCGGCATTCTGGGCACAGCAGGCGGAGCGCCTGAGCTGGCAAACCACATGGGACCAGGTGCTCGACTGGTCGAACCCGCCCTTCGCGAAATGGTTCGTCGGCGGAAAGCTCAACGTCGCGTACAACTGTCTCGATCGACACGTCGAGGCCGGGCTCGGCGACCGCGTCGCCTACTACTTCGAGGGCGAACCGGGCGACACCCGAACCATCACATATGCGCAGCTGACCGACATGGTCTGCCAGGCCGCCAACACCCTCGAATCGCTCGGGGTGAAGGCGGGAGATCGCGTGGCGATCTACATGCCGATGATCCCGGAGACAATCGTCGCCATGCTCGCGTGCGCCCGCATCGGCGCACCGCACACCGTCGTATTCGGCGGGTTCTCGGCCGACGCTCTCGGTACGAGGATCGACGACTGCGAGGCACGGGTCGTCATCACAGCTGACGGCGGCTACCGCAAGGGCTCCGTCTCTCCGCTGAAGCCGGCCGTCGACCAGGCGCTGTCGACGAGACCAGAAGTCGAGCATGTCCTCGTCGTCAAGCGCACGGGCCAGGATGTCGACTGGCAGGACGGGCGCGACCAGTGGTGGCACGACACGGTCGAGACGGCGAGCACTCGACACGAGGCGCAGGCGTTCGACTCCGAGCACCCCCTCTATGTCATGTACACCTCGGGCACGACGGGTAAGCCGAAGGGCATTCTGCACACCTCGGCCGGTTACCTGCTCGGCTGCTCGTACACGCAGTGGGAGGTCTTCGACCTGAAGCCCGAGACGGATGTCTACTGGACTGCAGCCGACATCGGCTGGGTCACCGGGCACAGCTACATCGTCTACGGACCGCTGTCGAACGGCACCACGTCGGTGATGTACGAGGGCACGCCGGAGACGCCGCACAAGGGTCGCTGGTGGGAAATCATCGACAAATACAAGGTGACGACGCTGTATTGCGCGCCCACGGCCATCCGCACGTTCATGAAGTGGGGCGCGGAGATCCCGGAGGAGTACGACCTGTCGAGCCTCAAGGTCATCGGATCGGTCGGCGAGCCGATCAACCCAGAGGCATACGTCTGGTACCGCCAGCACATCGGGCACGACGTGACACCCGTTGTCGACACCTGGTGGCAAACCGAGACCGGATCCCTCATGATCAGCCCACTCCCGGGCGTCACCGCAGGAAAGCCGGGCGCAGCCATGACAGCGTTGCCGGGAATCGCGGTGGATGTTGTCGACTCGGACGGCAACTCTGTTCCCGATGGATCGGGCGGCTATCTCGTCATCACCGAACCGTGGCCGTCGATGCTCCGCACCCTCTGGGGGGAAGACGAGCGGTACAAGGAGACCTACTGGTCGAAGTTCCCGGGCATGTATTTCGCGGGCGACGGCGCCAAGAAGGATGAGGACGGCGACATCTGGCTCCTCGGCCGCGTCGATGACGTGATGAACGTGTCCGGGCACCGCCTCTCGACGACGGAAATCGAGTCGGCGCTGGTGTCGAACGCGAAGGTCGCCGAGGCAGCCGTTGTCGGCGCATCCGACGAGACAACGGGGCAGGCGGTCGTCGCCTTCGTCATCCTGCGCGCCGAGGCGGGCGACGGCGGACCGCATGTCGTGAGGGAACTGCGTGACCACGTCGCCACCCAGATCGGCAAGATCGCACAGCCCAGGCAGATCATGGTCGTCGCTGAGCTGCCCAAGACGCGATCGGGCAAGATCATGCGTCGCCTCCTGAAGGATGTCGCTGAAGACCGCCCGGTGGGCGATGTCACCACGCTTGCCGACTCGGGCGTGA
>DASYEE010000186.1:0-24218 GCA_036499165.1 Galbitalea sp.
CGGACCGCAGGGAGTTGTTAACAACGCGACGCGTCGGCTGAGCGACTGCCTCGCTGGCTAGGCTGAACCAGTGAGACTCGCCGGCACTCTTCGCGCCCCGTCGCGCACGCCGCTTCTCCAGGTGCTGAAGACCTCGGCAGCGGCGATCGTCGCGTGGCTCGTGTGCGTCCTGGTACTCGATCAACCGTTGCCCATCTTCGCGGCGATTGCGGCACTTCTTGTCGTCCAGCCGAGCGTCTCACAGTCATTCTCCCGAGGCGTCGAGCGCAGCCTCGGCGTTATTTTTGGCGTCGGCCTTGCCTTCGGAGTGGGGTTGCTGTTCGGCACGAGCACCTGGATCGTGCTGAGCGTTATCGTCGTAGCCCTGCTCCTCGCCTGGGCGTTTCGGCTATCCCCCGGGTCGAGCAACCAGATCCCCATCAGCGCGATGCTGGTGTTGTCGATCGGTGGCCTGACGCCTGCCTATGCGGTGAACCGCATCATCGAGACGATCATCGGCGCCGTCGTCGGGCTCATCGTGAATGTCGCGATCGTGCCGCCGGTACTCCTCGCGCCCGCCCACATCGCGGTCCACCGACTGCTCAGCGACTGTGCATCCTCGCTCGACGATATTGCCGCGAGCCTCACGCAGGAGCAGGACGCCAGGTCGCTCGCAGCGCTCCTGGCACGAGCACGAGCGCTTCGTTCTCGGCAGAACGCCGCGCAGGCCGCGCTGGGCGCCGGCGAAGACAGCCTCACCATGAATCCGCGCAGGAGCAAGCTGCGCCGAGTGCTCGAGAATGACGCGCGCATTTACGCCCTGCTGACGGTGCTCGTCACCAGGATCATCGGGATGGCCCGGGCCATCCACGACAATTACGACGCTTCGCTCCGGCGGGATCGCGTGGTTGCAGACATCGCTCGCGAACTGAGGCGCGCCGCCCACGACCTGCGTCTCCTCGGCGAGGACGCCGAGCACTCGGCCAATGAACCAGCAGAGGCGTCGGACGTCCCCGCCCTGACCGCTCCGCTCGTGGTCGTCGCCCCGAACCCGGAACATTGGATCCTCGTCGGCTCGCTGCTCGAAGACATGCGCAGGGTCCGCGAGGAGATCGTCGGCCGGGCGGCCGACTGATGGGGCGCGCGCGAGCTGGCTACGCGCCGTACGACCTTGCGACAGACCCCGGTGAGCTTCAGCTCACCCGTAGCGAGGCGGCAAACCAGTACGGCTCTACCGTCGCTTGGTCGAGGCGCACGGACCCGTCTCCGCGAGCAACGATCTTCCTGCACGGAGCGGCTGGTTCATGGACGACCTGGACGCCGCTGTTCGCTGCGGCGAGCGCGGCGGGCACGCGGATCCAGAACCCCGTGCTCTTCGACCTCCCCGGCTGGGGCAGCGGTTCGCTGACGCCGCGCGGCGAGGCCGATGTCATCGCCGCTGTCTGCACCCTGGTGCGCGAATGCGCCGAACAGCTCGGCTTCACGGAGTGGGATCTGGTCGGCCACTCAATGGGCGGATTCCTCGCGCTGGAGCTTGCTGCCGCTGCGCCACAGAGCACGCTGTCCGTCGCTACGATCTCTGCCACAGGCAGGTCGGTGCTCGATGCGACGCGGCATCCGCTCTCGCATTTCTGGCGCCTGCCCACATTCATCATGCTTTGGCGTGTCATGCAGGTGCTCGGTCGCTTTCGCGATGGTGCCGCGCCCGTGCGCCTCCTGCGGGCACTGCACCTCCTGCGCGGTTCGGTGAGTCCGCTGTTTCGGCACGTCTCGCGCGTGCCTGCCACCGTCATCGCCGCGTTCTCGGCGGAGATAAGACCGGTGTCGTTCAGCGCGGCGGTGCGGCAGCTGCGCAACTACGACGTCACCGCGAGTTGGAGCCGGGTGACGTGCCCGGTCCGCGCATGCCAGGGAGACCGCGACGCCTTCGCCCGACGCGAGGACCTCGATGCCCTCGCGCGCATCCTGCCGTCGACAACCTGCACTGTCATCGACGACTGCGGACACTTCCCGCTCATCGAGCGACCGGCCGAGGTGCTTGAGGCACTCGGGTTCGGCTAGTCTCGGGCGACTTACCGAAGCATCAGCCCTTGACTGCTCCCCCGAAGCCACCGCCCGAAAGGAACGTGCGCTGGAACACCAGGAACAGGATGATCGGGATGAGCGTCGCGATTGCCAGCGATGCGAGAAATGGTCCGAGCTCTGTCGTTCCCTGGATCGCCGGTAACCGAACGGACAGCGGCTGGATCGACGCCGGGTCGCTCCCGCCCGGCAGGACCAGGTTCGGCCAGAGGAAGTCCTTCCAGGTGTTGATGATCGCGAACACCGTCACGACCCCGATCACGGGCTTCGACATGGGAAGCACGATGGACCAGAACAGGCGGAACGGGCCGGCGCCATCCGTCTCGGCCGCCTCGAAGATCTCCCGGGGCAGGCCGTCGAAGAACCGCATCACGAGCACGACGTTGAAGGCGCTCGCCCCGGACGGAAGCCACACCGCCCAGAACGTGTTGAGCAGCGATCCGCCGAACCCGAGCGGATGCAGGATCGTCAGGTACAGCGGGATCAACAGCACGATCGCCGGCAGGAACAGGGTCGCGATGACCATCCCGGTGACGATCTTGCCGTACTTCGGACGCAGCACACTGAGCGCATACCCTCCCGTGGTCGAGACCACGATCTGCACGGCCCAGGCGCCGGCGGCGACCCAGATGGTGTTGAAAAAGTAGTCCTGGATTTTGATGTTGACGCCGAACGCCTGGGCGATGTTGGTGAGAGTCGCGCCGTGCGGGAAGATCGCCAGCGGCTGGGTCAGCGTGTCCTGGGTCGGCGTGAACGCCGCCTTCATCAGCCAGAGGATCGGCAGGAGTCCCGCGATCACCAACAGGACCAGCAGGACCAGATGAGCCGTCGCGAGGGGAAATCTCACGCCCCTCCGACGCCAGTCGGTGTTGGACACGATGCCGCGGTCGTCCCCGGCCTCTCGGCTCGCGCGGGATTTCGCCCGACGTGCGCGCGCCGGGGAGGTCGCTGGGGCGCCTGGCTTCTGCCCGAGCACGACGTCGTCCGGACTGATGACGGGAGTTGTGGTGCTCAATTCTGGCTCCAGCTTCTGGTTGCACGGAAGTAGATCGCGGAGAAGATGGCGAGGACCGCGGCAAGCAGCAGGCTCAGCGCGGTCGCGCCTCCGAGGTTGTTGCCGCCATCCGTCGACTGGAACGCGTACTGGAAGATCAGCAGCATGATCGTCGTCGTCGACTGCACGGGGCCGCCCTGGGTGATCAGGTACGGCTCGAGGAAGACCTGTGAGGTTCCGATGATCTGGAGGATGAACGTGATGAGCATGATGCCGCGCAGCTGGGGAAGCGTCACGTGCCAGAGCTTTTTCCAGATGCCAGCGCCATCCACCTCGGCGGCGTCGTAGAGCTCGGGCGGAACGTTCGTCAGCGCGGCCAGGTAGATGATGATCGTGCCTCCGGCCGAGGCCCAGGTTGCCTCGAGCACCAGGGACGGCATGGCGGAGCCGACGTTCTGGATCCACGGCTGGGCCGGGATACCGAACCAGCTGAGGATGATGTTGAAGACCCCGGAATTGCCTGCGTCGAAGAACACCGTCTTCCAGAGCTCCGCCGAGACGACCGGCAGGACCACGACGGGAAGGTAGGCGAGGACGCTGAACAGCCCCTTGAACCGCTTGACCTCACTCATCAGCACAGCGAGCACGATCGGCAACGGGTAGCCGAAGATCAGGGCGAGGATAGCGAAGTATCCGGTGTTTCGAACCGCGACCCAGAACGTCGGGTCGTTGAACACGAAGGTGAAGTTCGACCAGAGCGGGTCTGCCCAGTTCGTGACGATGAAGTTGGTGTGCTGAAGGCTGATCACGAACGAGTCGATGATCGGCCACCAGGAGAACATGCCGAAGATGATCAGCAGCGGCAGCAGGAACAGCAGATTGGCGAGTCCTCCGCGGCGGACCCACGTGATGGGAGTTCCGCGGGGGCGAACGCGCTGCACGGATCGGGTCGAGGTCGTCATTGTCTTCGATTCGAGTGTTTGGCAATGCGGGTCGGCAGGGGCGGTGTGCCCCTGCCGACCCGCGGCTGGCATGGGATTACTTGATTGCTGCCTGGTCTGGGTCGGCGTCGATCAGGGCCTGGATCTTGACATCCACGGCCTTCAGGAGCGCGTCCACATCAGGGTTCTTCTGTGTGAGAACAGCCTGCACCACAGAGTCGAGCGCACCATAGAGGTCCTGGGTGTGCTTGTTCGGCTCCGGCACGATGTTCTGGGCGAAGATGTTGCTGGTGAACGGTGCGACGTTGTCGAGCAGGCCGGGTGTTGCGTACGGCTTGATCCACTCGCGCGACTGGTCATAGGTCGCCTTGTCGAAGATCGGCAGGGACGGAGCGCCGACGACCTGGTTGCTGGCCTGGAGCGCCTTGGCCTGGGTGACGGCGGCGTCCTTGTCGACCTGCGGCTGGCCGTAGTAGAAGTCGATCCACTTGGCAACGGCGGCGAGCTGCGCCGGGGTGTCCTTGGCGTTGGCGACGGCGACCGTTCCGCCACTCAGCACACCGGCGTCCGCCGCCGACGTGTCGACCGGGATGACCGTGACGCCGTAGTTCGCCGGGTCGACCTTGTCGTTCTGCACGAGTGAGGTGATGACATCCGAACCGCTCATGTACATCGCGACCTTGCCCGAGCCGAACGCGGCGTTGATGCCGTTCCAGTCGAGCAGGAAGTTACTGCCCGCAGCGTTGTCGGTCCAGCGCAGCTTCGCGAGGTAGGCGAGCGCCGCCTTGGTCACGTCATTGTCAGCGTTGACAGTGACCTTGCCGTTCGATGCGGTCGACTCCATGCGGCCGCCGCGCGAGTATGTTGCGCTCGTGAGCTCCCAGCCGCCGGTGTTGCCGCTGGTCATCTGCATGTAGCCTGCGACACCCGGCAGCGCCTTCGAGATGGCGATGGCGTCGGTCTCGACCTCGTCCCAGCTGGTCGGTGGCTTGTTCGGGTCGAGGCCGGCCTTGGTGAAGTCGGCGCGGTTGTACGAGATCGCCATGGCGTACGGGCTGAACGGGATGCCGTAGAGGTGACCCTTCGAGTCCTTCGCGACATCGATGACGTTCTTGTTGAACTTGTCCGCGTACGAGAACTTGTTGATGTACTTCGTCAGGTCGGCAAGCTGGCCGTTGTTTGCGAGGGTCTTGGAATCCGTGAACGGAACGCCGAACTCGTCCGGAAGCGTGCCGCCCGCGAGTTCTGCCGCGAACGTCGTGCCGGTCCAGTTGTATTCCTCGCCCTTGACGTCGATGTCTGGGTTCTTCTTCTCGAACGTCTTCACCTGGGTGTTGAACGCTGCGAGGGCTGCTGCGCTCGCACCGGGCTGGAGGCTTGCGACGACGATCTCTGTCTTGCCATTGGCATCAGTGCCGCCGCTCGAACCGCTGCAGCCGCTGAGCGCGACACTGGCTGCTGCGACGCCCGCAACGGCCAGCCACACGGCCTTTCTTCTCGACTTCATTGTCTTGCCTTTCCATTGACTTGGTGTGTGTTACTCAAGGTGGGAAGCGATCCGCGTCGGGCACGGCTCGCGTTTCTCCCGCGGCTAGTGCTGTGTCCGTAGCCACGCCGTGGAGTCTGGTGGAAGCAGGCCGTTTTCCAACGTACTGCTAGTGAGGAGCAGCCGAACGTACTGCGGCAGAGCCACAGCCCGGCTCGACAGATTGGTCACGCTGACGAAGCCGAGGCCACGCGAAAAGGCGAGGACGCCAGGGTCGGATTCGATCCAGGTGATGGCTCCATCCCCGAGCGCAGGATGGCTGCGCCGGATGCTGAGCGCCGTCCTGTAGAGCGACAGCATCGATCTGCTGTCCCCCGCCTGGGCCTCGACCGTGAGGCTGGCCCAGGATGCCGGCTGAGGCAGCCAGGGGGCTACAGCGGCATCATCCGACTCGAATCCGAATGGCGGGCGCGTGCCGCTCCATGGCAACGGCACACGACAGCCGTCGCGGCCGGGGTCTACCCCCTCTGAGCGGAAGTACATGGGGTCTTCGCGGAGCTCGAGGGGGATGTCCTCTGCCTCGGGCAGGCCGAGCTCGTCGCCCTGGTACACGTAGAGCGAGCCGGGGAGCGCGGCGCTCAGCAGCGCAGCTGCGCGCGCACGCCGGGTACCGAGTTCGAGGTCGGTTGGCGTGTCGAAGCGCTTGCGCACGAACGCGAACGACGTGTCTTCGCGGCCATAGCGTGTGACCGGCCTCGTGACGTCGTGGTTTGAGAGCACCCACGTGCTCGGCGCTCCGACCGGAGCATGAGCCGCGAGCATTGAATCGATGGAGTCGCGCAACTCCGCCGCGTCCCACGGGCGCGCCATGAAGTCGAAATTGAACGCTGTATGCATCTCATCCGGCCGAAGGTACTTCGCGAAGCGTTCGACATCCGGAAGCCAGATCTCACCCACGAGCACGCGGGCGCCAGCATAGGAATCGGCAATGGCACGCCAGCTGCGGTAGATATCGTGCAGTTCGTCCCGGTCGGTGTTGGGGTGCTGCCCCGGGGCAACGTGCTCTGGCACCTCCGGCAGCTCCGGATCCTTGACGAGAAGTGCGGCCGAGTCGATCCGCACGCCCGCGACGCCGCGATCGAACCAGAAGCGGAGGACATCCTCGTGGAGCTTCCGCACATCCGGGTTGTTCCAGTTGAGGTCGGGCTGTTCGGGGGTGAACAGGTGCAGGTACCACTCCCCCGGGGTTCCATCTGGATTAGTGGTTCGTGTCCAGGTGTCACCCTGGAAGTTCGACACCCAGTGGTTCGGCATCTCGTCACCGTTCACGCCGCGGCCCTGACGGAACCAGAAGCGATCCCGCTCCGGCGAGCCGGGAGGCGAGGCGAGAGCCGCCTTGAACCATGGATGCTGGTCCGAGATGTGATTGGGGACGACGTCGATGATCGTGCGGATCCCGAGCTCAAGCGCCTCACGGATGAGGGCCTCCGCCTCGGCGAGGTTGCCAAACGACGGGTGGATGGCGAAGTAGTCCTCGACGTCATACCCACCGTCGGCGAGGGGTGATGGATACCACGGCGTAAACCAGATGGCATCGACACCCAGGTCGCGCAGGTAGGGCAGATGCGCACGTACTCCCGCTATGTCGCCAACACCGTCGCCATTACCGTCGGCGAAACTGCGAATGTAGATCTGGTAAATGACGGCGCTACGCCACCACAGTGGATCGACCTCGCTCGGGCTGGCCAGCACGGACTTCGAGCCTGACCCGATCCGGGCGGTCTCTGTGCTGAGGACGGCAGTGTCCACGGAGGCTCAATTCTGTAGAAGCGGTGCAGGGGCTGCTCAGAATGTAGCTAACTTGACAGAATGACGCAAGAACTAAACAAAATGTAAGAAATCTACGCGATCTTGCGTTGGTTTGCGACTTCTCCGCTGGCCCAGGCGGTGGCGGTGGGAGTGCCCATCGCCTGGATCAGCTCGGGGCCGGACCGGTTGAGCCGCGCACGACCAGCTCGGGCTCGAATAGGAACTCATCCGGCGCGGTCGCCGTGCCGTTGATCTGGCTCACCAGGAGTTCGATCACCATCCTGCCCATCGTTTCGATGGGCTGGCGAATCGTGGTCAGTGGTGGCTCGACACAGTTCATCAGCGCCGAGTCGTCAAAACCAATCACCGAGATGTCCTCGGGAACGCGCAGCCCGGCGCGACGGACGGCCCGGACTGCGCCGAGCGCGATCGGGTCGGATGCGCAGATCATCGCCGTCACTCCCGCCTGCAGCAGGCGGGTCGCCGCAGCCTGGCCCGCCTCGAGCGAGTAGTGCGAATGGACGATGAATTCGGCGGGCAGCCCGCCGTCCGCGATGGCGAGTGCCGCCGCGAGCTTGCGCTGCGACGGCACGTGGTCACTCGGGCCGAGGACGAGGCCGATGCGGGTGTGGCCCAGCTGCCTCAGGTGGCTCCAGGCCTGCTGGGTCGCGACTGCGTCATCCGTCGACACCGTGGCGAAGCCAAGCGCTTCGATGGGCGCGTTCACGAGGACGGTCGGAAGGTTGAGCTCCGTGAGGCGCGCGTAATGTTCATGTCTCGCGCCCTGCTGGCTGTACTGGCCGCCCACGAAAACGACTCCGGACACCTGCTGCTGGAGGAGGAGCTCGACATAGTCGGCCTCGGAGATTCCCCCGACGGTCTGGGTGCACAACACTGGCGTGTAGCCGTTCTGGGCCAGTGCGCCGCCGAGGACCTCGCCGTACGCCGGGAAGATGGGATTCTGCAATTCGGGCAGGAAGAGCCCGACGAGTCGAGCGCGCTCGCCGCGCAGCTTCGTCGGCCGCTCGTAGCCCAGCACGTCGAGCGCCGTCAGGACGGCGGTCCTCGTTGCCTGCGACACCCCGGGCTTCTCATTGAGGACGCGGCTTACGGTGGCTTCACTGACCCCGACCTTGCGGGCGACTTCGGCAAGTCTCTTCGACATGCGCGCAATTCTACGCAAGCAGCGCAAGAATTTGCGTAAATCGCCGGGATACGATGACGTCATGCCGAGAAAGCCGCTCGCACTCCTCGCATCCACACATCCCGGCCCGTCAATTGTCGTAACGATCGTCGAGGTTGGGCTCGGGATCGCGGTCGGCCTGGACGCGACGCGCGTGGTGCTTCTCGGTTTCGCGATGCTCGCAGGCCAGTTCTCGGTCGGCCTCTCGAACGACTGGCTGGACGCGGAGCGCGACAACGCGGTCGGGCGAACTGACAAGCCGATCACGCGCGGGTGGATCAGTGTGGGGACGGTGAGAACCGCGGCCTGGGTGTCTCTCGGAATCAGCACCCTGGCCGTCATCCCGCTCGGCTGGCTCGCTCTCGTCGGTCTCGTGTTCATCACCGGCACCGCCTGGGCCTACAACCTGGGGCTCAAGAAGACCGCATTCTCAATCGTGCCGTACGTTCTCAGCTTCGGATCCCTGCCGGCGCTTGCCACCCTGTCGCTTCCTGACCCTGCCGCCCCCTCCGCCTGGTCCGTCGCGGTTGGTGGCTTGCTCGGCGCTGCGGCCCACTTCGCCAACACCCTGCCAGACCTCGACGACGACAGGACAACGGGGGTGAACGGCCTCCCACACCGGCTGGGGCGGCGGCTCTCGAGCAACCTCACCTATGTTTTGCTGCTGGTTGCGGCCGTGCTCGAAGTCGTCGGGGCCGGTGGATTCGGCTTCGTCCCCGCCGACATCGGACTCGGCGCGAGCATCGTGATCGCAGTCATCGGCATCTCGATGGCAACGCAGCGCACGCGCTGGCACTTCCGCTTCATCCTGCTCGCGGCGATCATCGACGTCGCCGTGCTGCTGTACGCCGGATCCCGCCTCCTCGCCTGACCCTGAGGGGCCCTGAATTGTCCGGACTCTTTCTATAAAGAAACTTTCCTGATACATTCCTCGAAACGCCAGCATCACCCCGAGCACCAGCCGACCTCAAAGCCGAGGAGCAACCGCAGGAATGTCGACGACCACGCAACCGGGAACGCCCGGATGGCTCCGCGCGCGGAACGACCGCGTCGCTCTCACGCTGCTGCTCGAGCACGGCCCTCTCACCCGCAACCGGATCGGCGAACTCTCCGGGCTATCGAAGCCGACAGCGGCACAGATGGTGGCGAGGCTCGAGACGGCCGGGCTCATCTCGGTCGTCGGCGAGGCATCCGCCGGACGCGGCCCGAACGCGGTGCTGTATGGCGTCCGGAGCGATCGCGTGCTTGGCGTCGCGATCGACATCAGCGAGACGGTGATCTCATCGACTGTGGTCGACGCAACCGGAACACAGCACCCGACGGTGCAGGACAATCTCCCCGCGCACGATCGCTCACCCGAGAACGACGTGCGCGGGGCTCTCCAGTCGGCGGCCACTGCCGCCGGAATCGACCCGTCCACCGTGCGCATCGTCTGCGTCGGAGTGCAGGCAGCAATCTCGGACGACCAGGATCGGCTCTCCTTCACTGACACCCTCCCCGGATGGCCCGAGGTCGGCGCACGGTCACGCCTCGAGCGGGCGCTGGGAGTCGATGTGATTCTCGACAACGATGTGAACCTCGCTGCGGTCGCCGAGCGCTCGGTTGGTGCCACGAGCGAGGCCGGCAGCTTCGCGCTGCTGTGGATGGGCGACGGCCTCGGCGTCTCCGTCGACCTCGGCGGTACGGTGCATCGCGGCGCCGCTGGCGGCGCGGGCGAGATCGGCTACCTCCCTGTGCCGCGACAGGCGTCCATGCTTGCGCCCGACGCCGCCGACCTGACAGACCTCATCGGCGGCCCGGCGGTCGCGGCGATCGCCAGGGCCCACGGCGCGACCGGGGACTCGCTGACCGCTCTCCTCGCCCAGGTGGCAGGCGACCGCGCCGTGCTCGCGGAGCTCGCTCCCCGAATCGCTCTCGGAGTCATCCCCGTCGTCGCCGTCCTTGACCCCGAGGTCGTCGTCCTGGGCGGGCCGACAGGCGTCGCCGGAGGTGCCGTCCTTGCAGAGCTCGTGCACGAACAGATTGCGACCCTCTCGCGCTGGCGACCGAGCGTCGTCGCGACGGCGGTCGGCTCGCATCCCGTGCTTTCCGGGGCGCGCGAGGTGCTCGTGAGCGAGATCCGGTCCCGCCTCCACAACGACGCGGGATCGATCGCCCCATGACCCGGATCCCGTGACCGCACCACCACCTCGCACCCATCACCCACATCACCCACATGCACCACGAAAGGATCGAAAACCGTGAACAGACATCCCCACCTGGCACGCCACCTGCTTGGCGTCGTCGCTGTTGCGGCAGCATCCGCGCTCGTCTTGGGCGGTTGCACCAGCGGAGGCGACCAGAACGTCGCGAAAGCGCCCCCGAAGAAGCTTTCCGGCACCGTCTCGCTCTGGCACTTCTTCACCGACCGTGAGGCGAAGGTGATCCAGTCGGTCGTCGACGATTTCGAGAAGGCGAATCCGAAGGTGCATGTCGTTGTGCACTCCGGGCAGGATGACACCAAGCTGCAACAGGCGATCTCGGCCGGCAACACCGTGGACGTCGGCCTGTCGTACTCAACGGACATCGTCGGCAGCTTCTGCTCGAGCGGCGCATTCCGCGACCTCACCCCGTACATCAAGCGTGACAATGTGAAGATCTCCGATCTCACGCCGGTGAGCGCGAGCTACACCGAGTTCAAGGGCAAGCGTTGCGCGATGCCGGCGTTGTCGGACGACTACGCGCTCTATCTCAACACCGACATGCTGACGGCCGCGGGCATCACTACGCCCCCGAAAACACTCGACGAACTCGAGGCCGACGCGCTGAAGATGACGACGTACAACTCGGATGGCTCCATCAAGACGCTCGGATTCGATCCGGTCATGGGGTTTTACGAAAATGCACCGGCACACTGGGCTCCGGCCGCGGGGGCGAAGTGGCTCGGCGCTGACGGCAAATCTGTCATCTCGTCTGACCCGGGCTGGAAGGAGCTGATCACCTGGCAGACCGCCTTCGTGCAGAAGATCGGCTACGCCAAGCTCAAGCGCTTCAATGCCAGTGCCGGCCAGGAGTTCTCGGCCGACAACGCCTTCCAGAAGGGCAAGGTCGCGATGAACATGGATGGCGAGTACCGCACCGCCTTCATCGCCGACCAGGCGCCGGACCTGCACTACTCGACCGCGCCCTTCCCGACGCTGTCCGATCACACCGACCTCTACGGCGGTGGGTACATCACCGGAAACATCATCGGCATCTCGAAGGGCTCAAAGAATCCGGAGCTCGCCTGGGCGCTGCTGAAGTACCTGACCACAAATACGGCCGCCGTCGTGAAGATGGCCAACGGCCTGAAGAACGTGCCACACCTCACCTCCGCGCTGAAGTCGACGAACCTCGAAGTCAACGACCAGTACAAGACATTCATTGACGTCGCGGGCGACCCGAACTCACTGACGACGCCGCCGAGCCCACTCGGCGCCGGCTACCAGGTGACGTTCCAGAACTGGTGGAACAAGTACCAGGAGACCGGAACGGGCAGCATCGACGCCGGGCTGAAGAGCGTCGATAAGCAGATCGACGACTCGCTCGCCCTGGTCAGCGGTCCGTGACGACGCTGACAGAGACCGGGCGGACCGCAGTCGCGGTCCGCCCCGGCCTCCAGCGCGCACGTCGCAGGCGACTGCGGGTCGTCTTCGCGATGCTGGCACCCGCCCTCCTCGGGCTCGGCGTCTTCTTCGTGTACCCGCTGCTTGCGTCGATCTACTACAGCTTCACGTCCTACAACCAGCTGTCAGATCCACAGTGGATCGGCTTCCGGAACTACATCTACCTGTTCACGCAGGATCCCGCCGTCGGCATCGCAGCGCTCAACACGCTGTGGTTCGTCATCGTGATGGTGCCGGTGAAGCTCGTGCTGTCGTTTGCGGTTGCCGGCCTGCTGACCAAGGCTCGCCGGTCATCCGGCGTCTGGCGGACGCTGTTCTACCTTCCGGCGCTCGTCCCACCCGTCGCATCCGTCGTCGCGTTCGTCTTCCTGTTCAACCCGGGAACGGGGCCGGTCAACCTGATCCTGCAGTGGTTCGGGGTACACCAGGGGCCGCTGTGGTTCAACGACGCGAACCTGGCCAAGCCCTCGCTCCTGATCCTCGCGGTCTGGGTGATGGGCGACGTCATGATCATCTTCCTGGCGGGTCTCCTCGACGTGCCGCGGGAGTTGTATGAGGCATCGTCGCTCGATGGCGCGAACGGCGTGCAGAAGCTCTGGTACGTCACCGTCCCCGCGATGGTCCCGGTGCTGGTCTTCTCGCTCGTGACCGGTGTGATCGCGGCCCTGCAGTACTTCACCGAGGCTGCGGTCGCCTCGAGCGTCGCGTCCGGCGAAGCGACCGTCGGCGGTGGCCAGGCCTCCGTCCTCGGGTATCCGGATAACTCTCTGCTCACGTACACCGAATGGTTGTACGAGCGAGGGTTCAACGAATTCCAGTTCGGATATGCGTCGGCACTCGCGGTCGTGCTCTTCATCGTTGCGACACTGTTTCTTGTCCTGCTGCTGCGCAAGGTGCGCGCATTCATGCCTGAGGAGGCAACCTCGTGAGCACCGTGACCGAGAGACTGGATGGTGGCGTTCGCGCCGAGGCGCTGCGGCCCGCAGGCAAACCGGGTCGCATCCGGGGCACGAAGCTCTTCGGCTGGATCGCGGAACACATCGTCCTGACGGTGATCGCCGTGCTGTTCATTGCGCCGGTCGTGTTCGTGTTCCTGACCTCGGTCATGACGACTAACCAGACGCTGACGGCCAGCATCTGGCCGACACCGTGGACCTGGGACAACTACATCGAGGCGTTCAGCAGGGTTCCCCTCCTTCGATGGTTCGGCAACTCCGCCCTGTACGCCGTCAGTGCGACGCTGTTGATGCTGCTGTCGTCGATTCCCGCCGCGTACGCGCTCTCGCGCATCCGGTTCAGGGGATCGACGGTCATCTTCGTTGCGATCGTCGTCGCCATGCTGCTGCCACCGCAGGTCACCGCGGTGCCGGTGTACGTCATGTGGTCGAAGCTCGGCCTCACGGGGTCGCTACTGCCGCTCATCCTGCCCAATGCCCTCGGGGACGCGTTCTCGATCTTCCTGCTCAGGCAGTTCTTCCTGACGATTCCCAAGGAGTACTCGGATGCCGCCCGGATCGACGGCAACGGTGAGTGGGGCGTCCTCACGAGGGTGATCCTGCCGATGGCGAAGCCCGGCATCGCCGCGACCGCAATCTTCATGTTCTTCAACTCGTGGAACGATTACTACGGTCCGTTGCTGTACACCTCGGAGAACCCGCAGTGGTGGCCGGTGGCATACGGCCTCGCCACCTTCAGGAGCGTGCACGGAACGAACTGGGGCGTGACCATGGCCATCACCATGCTCGTTCTCGTGCCGGTTGTCATCATCTTCTTCTTCGCCCAGCGCGTGTTCGTGCAGGGCATCACCCTGACCGGAGTCAAAGGCTAGACATGAAACTCACCATCGTCGGCGGCGGTTCGACTTACACGCCAGAACTCATGGACGGCTTCTCTCGCCTGCGCGAGTTGCTGCCGATCGAGGAGGTGTGGCTGGTCGACCCCGACGAACATCGCCTCGAACTCGTCGCGGGGATCTCCCGCCGGATGCTCGCTCACGCGGGTCACCCTGCGACCGTTCACGCGACCACCGACCTGGTCGCCGGGGTCAGCGACGCGGACGCCGTGCTCCTGCAACTGCGCGTCGGCGGACAGGATGCGCGGCGCGGCGACGAGACGTGGCCGCACGAGGCGGGGTGCATCGGCCAGGAGACCACAGGCCCCGGAGGATTCGCCAAGGCCCTTCGGACGGTTCCCGTCGTCCTCCGTGTCGCGGATGCGGTGCGCACGCACGCAAAGCCGGATGCGTGGATCGTCGACTTCACCAACCCGGTCGGAATCGTGACGCGGGCGTTGCTCACCGAAGGACACCGCGCCGTCGGCCTCTGCAACGTCGCCATCGGGTTCCAGCGCAGCTTCGCCGACCTCCTCGACGTCGCACCGGCCAGAATCGGTCTCGGCCACGTCGGCCTCAATCACCTCACCTGGGAGCGCAGCATCACGCTCGACGGCGAGGACGTGCTACCCCGGCTCCTTGCCGAACGACTGCCAGAGTTCGCGGAAGAGGTTGAGCTGCCGCCGCACCTCCTGCAGCTGCTCGGAATGGTGCCCTCGTACTACCTGCGGTACTACTACGCCCACGACGAGGTGCTGCGCGAGCAGTTGCACTCCCCCACCCGCGCCGATGAGGTGCAGGAGGTGGAGCGTGCACTCCTTGTGAAATATGCGGATGAGACGATCGACACCAAACCCGAAGAGCTGTCGAAGCGCGGAGGCGCCTTTTACTCGGATGCCGCCGTCGACCTGCTCGCGTCGCTCACCGCCGATCGCGGAGACGTCCAGGTCGTCAACCTGCTGAACAACGGCAGCTTGCCGTTCCTGCCCGACGACCACGTGATCGAGGTCCCGGCGAGAGTGGGGGCCAGCGGCCTCGAGGCCGAGCCGATCGCGGCGCTTCCGAGCGACATCCGGGGTCTCATCAGCGCCGTGGCCGGATACGAGAGGCTGGCGCTCGACGCCGCCATCCACGGGGGGCGGGACCGTGTGTTGCGCGCGATGCAGGCGCATCCGCTCGTACTCCAGTACGACCGCGCTTCGCAGCTCACCGACCTGCTTCTGGCAGCCAACAGGCAGCATCTCGCGTGGGCGCAGTAGCCAGCCGAGGGGCCGAGCCCGTTGTCGTCGGTGTCGACGGGGGCGGCTCGAAGACGGATGCCGTCGCACTCACGCTCGACGGTGAACTGATCGCGCGCGCGAGTGACGTCGGGTCGAGCCCGCATTTCATCGGAGTGGAGGAGTCGGTGCGGCAGGTCGACCGCCTCGTGCGGGAGGTCAGCGGCGGGCGTGAGGTGCTGCAGGCCAACCTCTACCTTTCCGGAATCGACCTGCCGATCGAGGTTGACGTCTTCCGCGAGAACCTCTCACACCTCCCGTGGGCATCCGAAGGAACCGTCATCGACAACGACCTGTATGCGCTCCTGCGAGCGGGAACGTCGGCCAGGGACGCGGTGGCCGTCGTCTGTGGAAGCGGCATCAACGCGATCGGTCGCCGCGCGGACGGGCAGACGGCGCGATTCGCGGCGCTCGGCATGATCTCGGGAGACTGGGGCGGCGGAACCGGAATCGGAGAGGCGGCCATCTGGAATGCCGTGCGGGGCAATGACCTGCGCGGCCCGCACACGAGCCTGACCGCAGCGATCCCGGGCAGCTTCGGTCTCGCGACGATCGACGAGGTCACCCATGCGCTGCACCTGAACGAATTCGACTACAGCGACCTCGGTCGCCTGTCGCCGCTCGTCTTCGAGCACGCGGATGCCGGCGATGCGGTCTCGATCGCGCTCGTCAGGCGGCAGGGCACAGAGATCGCGCTCATGGCGATCTCCGCGATCGAGCGGCTCGGCATGACGGGGCACGCGGTGCCGGTTGTCCTCGGCGGCGGCGTCGTCGCCAGCGGGCACCCGATTCTTCTTGATGCGGTGCGGGCGACGCTTTCGACGCGCACGCCCAACGCCGCGATAGTTCACGTCGCGACTCCACCGATTGTGGGAGCGGCGCTCCTCGCCTTCGAAAGCGCTGGTGCGACATCCGACGCCCTCGATCGGGCACGGGAGGAGCTCGAGCGGTGATCAGGGCGACAGCCGCCACGATTGCGGCGGCTGCTGCGCTGGTGCTGCTGGCCGGACCGTGCCGGACTCGACGCGTCGGTCACGAAGGAGATCGCGATGGAGCTCGTCTCGAGTGCGGAAAACTCCTCGCTCGACGGGAAGGCGCAGTCCGCCTCCATCGAAGACATCCATGACGGGCGTGGCTACACCGCGGGCATCGCGGCCTGGAAGCGTGCCGCAGAGGATCCTGTCTTCCAGCAGGCGCAAGATGCGGAGCGCGACGACGTCTCATTCAACCCCGCCGTCGGCCAGGCGAAGAAGGACGGCCTCGGAGCCCTCGGCCAGTTCACCTGCTACGACGCGATGGTCATGCACGGGCCGGGCACCGACCGAGACAGCTTCGGCGGGATCCGCGCCGCGGCAATGCGAGTCGCGAAGTCGCCTGCGCAGGGCGGCAATGAAACGACCTGGCCGAACGCCCCACTCGTCTGGCACACCTACGGCGATCGGTACGAGATCGCGACTGCACCCGTCGTTGGTTAGGGGACCTCGTCGACCGTGGCGACCTCCTCCGTCATCGGGCTACGGATGTTCTGAATACCAATGACGGAGATGACTCCGCCGATAATCAGCAGCACCGCCGTCACAATGAGCACCCGATGGAACCCGTCGACGTCGAGATGCGGACCGATGATGACCCCGACGAACGCGATCGAGATCAACCCGGCGACACGACTGACCGCGTTGTTGACGGCAGAACCGATGCCGGACTGCTGCTCGGAGATCGCCCCGAGGATCGCGGCAGTGAGCGGAGCGACGGTCGCTGAAAGCCCGATCCCGAAGACGAGCACGCCGGGCAGCAGCTCTGTCCAGTAGTTGACGTGCGCTCCGGCGGAGAGCATCAGGAGGTAGCCGATGCCACCAACGATCGGACCGAAGCCCATGAACCACCTGGCGCCGTACCGGCCGGACAACGACCCGAACCACGACGAGAGCGCGATGTTCAGGATGCTCATGGGCAGCGTCGTGAGCGCCGCGAAGGTCGCGGGGTACCCGGCAACCTGCTGCAGGAACACGACGATGATGAATCCACCGAGCGACAGCGCGCCGTAGATGAAGAATGTCGAGATGTTGCCGACCGCGAAGTTGCGGACCGCGAACAGCGAAAGCGGCATGAGCGGCTGCTTCGCGGTCTTCTGCCGCCAGATGAACCCGGCGAAAAGCAGGATGCCGAGGACGAAGGGCACGAGAATGACCGGGCTGCCCCAACCATAGTGCTGCTGCTCGATGAGCGCGTAGACGGGGCCTCCGAGCCCAAGCACGCAGAGCACGGCCCCGAGGATGTCGATGCTCATGCCTACCTCACGGACATCCTTGAAGGCGAGAACCGCCAGCAGGATCAGCGTCGCGGCGATCGGAAAGACGTTGATGACGAAGACCCACCGCCAGCCGATCGTGTCGACGATAACGCCGCCGAGAGTGGGCCCCGCCAGAAAGGCGATCGTGGTGCCCGCTGTCCACTGCCCGATCGCGCGTGCGCGGGCCCGTCCGGAGAAGTTCGAGGTGATGAGGGCAAGCGAACTCGGTACCAACAGCGCACCGGCAACGCCCTGGAGCGCCCTCGCGACGATGAGGATGTCGGGGTTCGGCGCGATCGCACACAGTAGCGACGCCGCCCCGAACCCGATGAGCCCGATGCGAAGGATGACGATTCGTCCGAGCACATCGGAGAGCGAGCCCGCGAGCAGGATGAGCGACCCGAGCGTGATGAGATAGGCGTCGACCGCCCACTGCTGGGTGGTCAGGCCACCGCCGAGATCCCTGGCGATCGCGGGCAGCGCAACATTGATAACACTGCCGTCGAGGAACGAAACGAACGAAGCCAGGATCGCAATCCAGATCACGAGGTGCTGTTCGCGGGTGAGAGAGACCTTCGCCATGTTTCTTAGTAAACACTCATGTGACGAGTCGTGCGACGAGAGCGAGCAGATCCGGTCGGTCGAGGATGTTGAAGTGGCCGCGGGAAGGAAGGGTCACGTTAGTCGCGCCATCCAGCATGCTGCCGTTCGGGATGATCGGGTCCCACTCGCTGAAGATTGACGTGATGCGCTCGTTGACCGACGCGCTCGAGCCGAGATTCACGATCGTTTCGTGGGTCGGCACAAACTCTCTGAGGGTGCGCAGCGGCACAAGATGCGCGTAGTCCGATCCGCCAAACGGCGTGTTGATCGCGACCATCGACGCAACGCGACCGCCGCAGACGGGCGAGAGCATGACGGTCTTACCGATGAGGCCGCCCTTGCTGTGAGCGACGATCGCAACATCCGCCAGGTCATGTTCGACCAGGTACTGCTCGGCCAACGCGGCCATTTCGGCGATCGGTCGCAGGTTGTGACCGAACGTCGGCACGACGTGCACAGGATGCCCGAGGCCATTCAGGTGCGCGCCGACCGACTCAAGGAAGTGCCACGTCTCGTAGACGCCCGGCAGGAGCACTACCGGCCGAAGTGTGCCATCCCGCAGGAGCATGGGATCGCGACTGCCGCGAAGCCGCGCGACGCGAAGCCTATATGCCCAGCCGTAGTCCAGAACCCGAACCGTGACGTGCCGCTCGAACCAGTTCACCCGGCCACCCCTACGACCGGCCGTGCAAAGCGATGAGTGCCGCGACCCGCTTCGGGTCGGTATACATGACGACGTGGGGCCCCTTCACTGTGACGTAGCTGCCCTGGCGGAGAAGGCTCGCGACCTCGCGAGACCAGCCTTCCGGACTGATCACATCCTTGTCGCCCCGCATTACCAGCGCCTTGGCTGCGAGCCTCGGAAGTCGATCCTCCATCCTGTCGCCGAGCAGGTGCGGGACCTGGCGCATGAAGTACGGGATCCCGCAGCGGAAGAAGTAGTCGAAGGATACGACGAGGTTCACGCGCGGCGGCTCGTACCGAAGGATGTCCGTGATGAGTCGCCTTGCTGCCTTGCCGAAGGTGCGTGCGGCGGGATCCATGGTCGGCGCCATGAGCACGATGCTCGACGTCGCATCCGGATAGTCGAGCGCGAGGCGCGAAACGACCTGCGTGCCCATCGAGTGTCCAACCAGCACCGGGTTTGCGATGCCCTCTTCCGCGAGGTATTTCGCCAGGACGCCGGCGTGGTCGACGATGGTGACGTCGCGGTGCGGGTCCGGGGCCGACCCGAATCCGGGAAGATCGACGACGAAGACGGGGCCGAATTTCGTCAACTCGGCTGCCGCGGGATGAAAGTATCGCGATGAGACCCCGATGCCGTGCACGAGCACGAATGGCCTGCCCGTCCAGTCGCTCGAACGGGTGCCGGACTCCGCGGTCGGAAAGCGACGGATCACGACCGCGAGGTCGTCGTAGAGGATGCGCCGGGTGTAGTACGTGGCGTCGCCCTCACGTCCGGCACGAAAATCGGACTCATCGCGCGAAGACATCCTGCGCCGGCTCGCCATGATTCCAGTCTACGAAGCGCGATGCACGAGAATGAGGTCATGGCCTACAACGATGACCTCGATACCCCTGCCGGCACGAACTGGGCCGAGAGTCACACGTACTCGGCAGTGAGCGTTCACCGGCCCTCGACTGCCGCAGAGGTTCAGGAGCTCGTCCTCCGCGGGGGCAAGGTCCGCGCGCTCGGCACCCGGCACTCGTTCACGGATCTCGCCGACAGTTCCGGGTACCTGGTCTCGCTCGAGGGCTTCGCGCCCGATCTCGTGATCGATGAGGATGCACGAACCGCATCCTTCTCCCCCGGCCTGCGCTACGGCGACCTCGCGACCTCCCTGAACGACCGCGGCTGGGCGCTCGCGAATCTCGCCTCGCTCCCTCACATCTCGGTCGCCGGCGCTGTCGCGACCAGCACGCACGGCTCGGGGGATCGCAACGGGACACTGGCGACCTCGGTGGCCGCACTCGAGTTCGTCGACGGCACGGGCGAACTCGTGCGCCTCGACCGCACCGACGACGATTTCGCGGGAGCCGTCGTCTCCCTCGGTGCACTCGGGATTGTCACTCGGATCACCCTCGATATCGAGCCGACCTTCGACGTTCGCCAGGACCTCTACAACGCTCTGCCATGGGATGCCGCGCTCCACAACTTCGACGCGATCACCTCGAGCGCCTACAGCGTCAGCCTCTTCACCAACTGGCTCGGCGATGACCTGCAGATCGCGTGGCTCAAGTCGCGCATGGACCAGCCGGCGCCTCCGGAAGAGCTTTTCGGGGCAATCCGGCAGGCCGAAAACGAGCACATGCTCCCAGATCAGCCGGCCAGCAACACGACGCAGCAGGGTGGGATACCCGGGCCGTGGAACGACCGCCTCGCGCACTTCAAGCTCGGATTCACGCCAAGCAACGGTGACGAATTGCAGAGCGAGTTCCTCGTGCCACGGCGATCGATCGTCGAGGCTCTCGTTTCGATTCGCGCAATCGGCGAGCAGATTGCTCCCCATCTGCTCGTCACAGAGCTGCGCACCATGCGTGCGGACGACCTGTGGCTGAGTGGCTCGTACGAGACGGATGCCGTCGGCGTACACTTCACCTGGAAGAAGCAGCCCGCGGAGGTCCTGGCGCTCCTGCCGACGATCGAGGCGATCCTGCTTCCGCTCGGGTCACGCCCGCACTGGGGAAAGGTCTTCACAGCAGAGGTCGACCAGCTCGCCCCGCTCTACCCGCGGTTCGACGACTTCCGGGCGCTCGCTCGCAAGCACGACCCGAACGGCGTGTTCCGCAACGACTTCCTCGCCCGCAAGCTCGGCCTCTGACTGCACGCTGGTCTCGATAGCGCCGGCTTCGCGCGGGTACGCGACCAGCGCAGTGATCGCCGGTCGAGTAGCGGCGCGAGGCACGAGCCCGCGTCATCGAGACCACGCCCACGTGATCGCCTTCGGGTCGAGATTGCAGAAATGACGCCAAAATCCGAGCCATACGGTCATTTGTGCAATTTCGACGGCATGGCACGTCGTGGGCTTGGTCTCGATAACGCCGGGCTCCGCCGTGGCTACTCGACCAGCGGGATAGGTCGACGACCAGCAGGCAACGAAGGAGCCTTCGGCGCCGCACGTCGTGACCCGCCGGCTTCGCGCGGGTCAGGCGGTGAGCGGGCCGACGGCGACGACGCGGATGACGGCGACGCCCTGCTCGTTCGACTCTGCGAGGTCGACGGTCGCCGAGATCGCCCAGTCGTGATCGCCCTCCGGGTCGGCCAGGATCTGCCGCGCCAGCCACTGCGTCGGCCCCTCCGTGAGCTGCAGCATCGCTGATCCGCGAGCATCGGCATCCGTTCCGATCGCGTCATATTCATCGAAGTACGGGTCAAACGAATCCGCCCAGCGGTCGGCGTCGAAGCCGGCTGCCGCGTCCAGCTCGCCCAGTTCGTCCCACTTTTCGAGCGCAGCAAGCTGCACCCGCCGAAAGAGCTCATTCCGCACCAGCACCCGGAAGGCCCGCGAGTTCGTCGTGACCCCGGGTGGCGCCGGCGGAAGCACGGGCTTCCCCTCGACGATCTCGCCCGGGTTCACGAGCTCGTCCCACTCGTCGAGGAGACTCGAGTCGACCTGGCGTACGAGCTCGCCGAGCCATTCGATCAGGTCGAGCAGGTCTTCGGTCTTCGCGTCGTCCGGAATCGTCTGGCGCGCGGCTCGATAGGCATCCGAGAGGTAGCGCAGCACGAGGCCCTCGCTCCGAGCCAGCTTGTAATAGTTGACGTAGTCGCCGAACGTCATAGCCCGCTCGTACATGTCACGCACAACGGACTTCGGGTGCAGCTCGAAGTCGGCGACCCAGGCCTGCGACGCGCTGTAGGTCGCGAATGCGGCGTCCAGCAGGTCTTTCAGCGGCTTGGGATGCGTCACCTCTTCGAGCAGCTCCATGCGCTGGTCGTACTCGATGCCCTCGGCCTTCATCGCGGCAACGGCTTCGCCCCTCGCGAGGAACTGCTGCTGCGATGTCACCGGCCGCGGATCTTCGAGCGTCGCTTCGATCACCGAGACCAGGTCAAGCGCGTAGTGGCCGGTGCCTGCGGTGTAGTCGCCTTCCCCCGGGTCCAGCAGTTCGATTACCGCGAGCGCGAACGGGGAAAGGGGCTGGTTGAGCGCAAAGTTCGGCTGGAGGTCCATCGTCAGGTGGATATCCCACCGCTCCGTGAGCTTGTCGAATTGCTGCGTCACGACCTCGGCCGTGCGCAGCGTCCGATAGATGGCAAGCGCTCGCCTCGCCAGTGCCAGTTGCCGCCGCCACGGTTCGTGGTTGTCAAAGACGAGGTGGCGAACGTTCTCGAAGACATCGCCGCCGCGCGCGATGACATTGATGAGCATCGCCGAGGTCATCTGCATGCTCGAAACCAGGGTCTCGGGCTCAGCGGCTATCAGCCGCTGGAAGCTCGGCTCACCCCACGAGACGAAACCCTCGGGCGCCTTCTTGCGCACGACGCGCTTCAGCTTCACCGGGTCATCCCCGGCCTTCTTCACCAGCCGGGCGTTCTCGGTCTCGTGCTCTGGGGCCTGTGCGACGACCGTGCCTGCGGTGTCGAAGCCGGCCCGGCCCGCGCGCCCGGCGATCTGGTGGAACTCGCGCGCGGTGAGCTGGCGCATCCGCGTTCCGTCGTACTTGGTCAGGGCGGTGAACAGCACTGTTCGGATGGGCACATTGATACCGACGCCGAGCGTGTCTGTGCCACAGATGACGCGCAGGAGGCCGGCCTGGGCCAACTGCTCGACGAGCCTGCGATACTTCGGGAGCATCCCGGCGTGGTGCACACCGACCCCGATCCGCAGCAGCCTGGAGAGGGTCTTCCCGAAGCCGGTCGTGAACCGGAAGGCTCCGATGGCCTCGCCGATCGCGTCGCGCTGTTCCCTGGTTGCGACCTTGGCGCTGGCGAGCGCCTGCGCCCGCTCGAGAGCCGCCGCCTGCGAGAAATGCACGATGTAAATGGGCGATTGCCCGGTCGACAACAGGTCTTCTACCGTCTCGTGGATCGGAGAGAGCTCGTAGTAGTAGTGCAGGGGCACCGGCCGCTCGACGCCGGTCACCGTTGCGGTCTCGCGACCGGTGCGACGGGTCAGGTCCGCCGCGAGCGCCGTGACGTCGCCGAGAGTCGCAGACATCAGGATGAATTGGACGCTCGGCAGCTCGAGAAGCGGGACCTGCCATGCCCAGCCGCGCTCCGGGTCCGAGTAGAAGTGGAACTCGTCCATCACGACCTGGTCGACCTGCGTGTCCTGGCCGCCGCGCAGCGCCGCGTTCGCAAGGATCTCTGCGGTGCAGCAGATAATCGGCGCATCGGGGTTCACCGAGGAGTCGCCCGTGACCATCCCCACGTTCGCTGCGCCGAAGATGTCGACCAGGGCGAAGAATTTCTCGGAGACGAGGGCCTTGATGGGTGCCGTGTAGTAACTGCGCTTACCCTCGGCAAGCGCTGCAAAATGGGCGCCGATCGCGACCAGCGACTTGCCGGTGCCCGTCGGCGTCGACAGCACCAGGTTGTTGCCTGAGACGATCTCGATGAGTGCCTCAGCCTGCGCGGGGTAAAGCGAGAGTCCGCGACCTTCTGCCCACTCCTCGAACGCGAGGTAGCCAGAATCCGGGTCCCACGGACTCGGCGCGAGGGCGAGGAGTCCCGCGGCCCCCGCAGGCGCCGCGTCAGCCACGAGGAGTGACGCGAGCCCACGCCTCGTGCACGTAGTCCCAGAATCCTTCGACGTCGAGCTTCGTCGGGACGATGGCGTTGGGGGCAGGCGAGTGGAAGTCGACAACGGTCATTCCGCGGGTGAAGTCGCCCGCAGACTCGACATCCACGTGTGCCGCTTTCGACTGGAACAGGTCCGGCCGGGCGAGGTAGGCGACGGCGCACACGTCGTGGAGCGCCTGGCCATCCCAGTCGTCGTCGAGCGGATTCGTCCAGAATGTCGCGAGTGGGGCGACGAGGCGGGTTCCCAGTTCTCCGAGTCCGTGCATCCGCTCGACGATTCCGTCGTGCACGACCGCCTGGAGGGTCAGGTCCAGGCCGACCATCACCACGCTCCAGCCCGCTGCGAAAACTTC
>DASYEE010000187.1:0-2417 GCA_036499165.1 Galbitalea sp.
GACGAGCGGTTGCGCTTGAACCGGATGCCGACCCCGTCGACATGCATTCCGCCCACTGCGATCGAGGCGCCGGCATCCGCCTGGGCCATCAGATCTCCTTCAGCACGGTGCGGATGGTGCGGCGGAACACCAGGATGCCGAGCACGAGCACCAGGGCCGCCACGACGATACTGACCGCAACCGCGAACAGGTTGAGGTCGCCGGGGAAGAAGGCGGACCGGTAGAGGCCGATGATGCCCGTCAGCGGGTTGAAGGCGCTCACGAGTTCGAGATGCGCCTCGCGCAGGTTGCGGAGCCCGTAGATGATCGGTGAGGCGTAGAACAGCAGCCGCAGGATCAGCTTCACGGCTCGCTCCAGGTCACGGAAGAAGACGACGAGCGGAGCGATGATCAGTCCGAGCCCAAAACTCAGAACCGACTGCAGGAGGATGGCCGGAATCCACAGCACCCACTGCCAGTGGAAGGTCGCGCCGGAGAATACGGCGAACGCGACCAGCACCGGGATGCTGAGCAGGAACTCGATGCCCTTACTCAACACGATCCGCCCGATCCAGATGGTGCGCGGGATCGTGGTCGATCGGATCAGTTTGCCCTCGCTGGTGAAGGCCCGAGTGGCGTCTGAGACGGTTCCGTTGAACCAGGTCCACGGCAGCAGTCCGGTCAAGAGGAAGACGATGTACGGCGACTCTCCTGCTGAACGCTTGAAGATCACCGCGAAGACGACGTAGTAGATGAGCGCCATCAGCAGCGGGTCGAGGATCGACCACACGTACCCGAGCGCCGATGTCGTGTACCGCACCTTGAGGTCGCGCGAGGTCAGCAGCCAGAGCGAGCGGCGGTACCGTTCGAACGGAGTCCACCGGGCGCGGGGCAGCGTCGAGGTGGTCACGCTGTCAGACTATCGGCCCCCGTCGAGCGACTTTCGGAACCGGGCAGGTCGTCACTGCACGAGTGCCGACGATCAAACAAACAAATTCGCCCGCTCCAGGTCTTCGGCGAAGTCGATCTCGACCGCGTACAGGTCTGAGATGTCGACGGGCTCGATGCGGATGCCGTTCTGCTCGATCGCGAGTTCGATGCCACGCTCGAAGTAGTCCTGGTCGGCAACGCGCTTGAGCTGTCGGACCAGAACCTGCTTGTCCGCGCTCGACACGTAGTTGATTCCGACGGCCTCACCGAGGCCACCCTTGACGGTCTTCGACAGCTCCTTGATGAAGCCTTCGCTGTCTGTCGTGTACTTGACCTCTTCGTCGGACACCTTGGAGGTGTTGACCGACACGAAGGACTGGTCGCGAGCAACCAGCTTCGAGGCCCGGATCAGGGCCTCCGGGTCGAAGACGACGTCACCGTTCATCCACAGCACGCCGCCGTTTGAGGACGCCTTGAGCGCCCGGAGCAGGCTCTTCGACGTGTTGGTCTGGTCGTACTGCTCGTTGTAGACGAAGTTCGCCTCGGGGAACGCCTCGATGATGTGCTCGAGCTTGTAGCCGACGACGATCGTCACGTTTGCGTCGTTTCCGAACGCCGCGTGGATGTTGTCGAACTGCTGCTGCATGATGGTGCGGCCATCGTTCAGCTCGGTCAGCGGCTTCGGAAGGGTGCGGCCGAGTCGGCTGCCCATTCCTGCGGCGAGAATGACGATCTGCGTGGTCACGATTGGTCTCCTGTGTGTTGCGCCGGGTCGAACAATTCCGAGCCGAACTCCTCACAAACCGTGAGATTTCGGGGCGGAACTCGGCGAATTTCTATGAATAACCACTCATAGACAACCGGTTCTACCTAAGAATTTGCTGATTGTTTACCCGAGGGATGAACTGTGGACACACCGTTGTGCTGTAAATCGATGGTATCGGGCGATTTTCCGATCTCAGGGGTTACACCGGGGGTTGTTGTCGTTTCGTGATACTTGGCGGGGCGCCCGCGCGGGCGCTTGGTACGGTTGACCAGTGGATTCAGCACCTGATTCGGCCTCAGTTCCCGACGCGCCCGCGAAGAAAACGGGAAGCTCCGCCAAGCCCGCGGCGTCGCGGTCGCGCACTACCCGCACCACGGCCGCGAAATCGCCCGCAGCGCGCACTCCACGCAAGCCCGTCGCCCGTGCATCCACCGCGCGGGCGGCGAAACCGAAGCCGGTCGAGACGGTCCTCTCCATCCAGGGGCTGGTGAAGCGATTCGGTGAAACCATTGCCGTCGCCGGGGTCGATCTCGCTGTCGAGGCCGGTTCTTTCTACGGAATCGTCGGCCCGAATGGCGCGGGCAAGACCACGACCCTGTCGATGATCGCCGGCCTGTTGCGACCGGATGCCGGCACCATCACCGTCCACGGCATCGACGTCTGGAGCGACCCGGTCGCCGCCAAGCGCACGATGGGTGTTCTGCCCGACCGTCTCCGGCTGTTCGATCGTCTGACCGGCGCG
>DASYEE010000188.1:0-29912 GCA_036499165.1 Galbitalea sp.
ACGTGAGTGGTGGTCGTGCTTGTGCTCCTTGAGGTGCTCGGTCAGGTCTTTGATACGACGCGTGAGCATCGCGACCTGGACCTCGGGGGATCCCGTGTCACCTGGGTGGGTAGCGTACTCGTCGATGATCGCCTTCTTGACATCGGCTTCAAGAGCCATAGAAGTGATCCCCTTTCTCCTCGTTGCGCGGTGCCCGACACCGAATGTGTGAGCTCTATTTATCCGCGGCCGTTAGACGGCAACCTTGGGAGTTTAGCAGAGGTGAGGGCCCCAGATCACGCTCGCACGTGCACGGTCACGACGCTTCGCGTAGTCCAACCACAGCGCGACGGTAGCCAGCCATCCACTTTTCTCACGTTTCGCTCATGCCATAAGGCTTACCAAGCACCTCCGACTACCGCTACGGTCAGGAGAGTGGAGGGGCGCCGGATCGACTACACCTCGCTGACGGAACCCGTCACGCGCAGGAAGGTGATCGCCTTTCGGCATTCTGCGGCGAAGACGTCCGCGTTCGGTCCACGGCTGACACCCGTGCAAGCGATGGTCGCGGTCGCGATAACCGTTGGCGTCACAATCGGCGTCCTGTTCCTCTTCATGCCCGTGTTCTGGCCGGTCATGCAGGAGAGTCCGACAATGTTCTGGCTGGTCGGCGCGATTCCGCTTGCGGTCTTTATCGCAGTTGCAATCGTGTGCATCGTGGTGCTGGCCCGCGCATTCGGAACGTACCAGGCCTGGGAACGATGGATGCGACTGGACGCGTTCGCGCGCGCCAATTCCCTCGATTTCCACTGGCAGACGGAATACCCGGACCTGCCTGGCTACCTGTTCGACCAGGGCGCGGACGAGGTGTCGCACGACGTCCTCACGGGCCACGACTTCCAGCTCGGCGAATTCAGCTATCTGGCGCGTGGTGCAACCCGCCTGCGGCGCAAACACCGCTGGGGGTACATCGGTGTGCAGATCCCACACCGCGTGCCCCACGTCATCCTTCGGGCCCACGCCACCGAACGCAGCCTCGGCGGTATGACCCTGCCGCGGCTTCCGCATATCCTCTCCCTCGAGAGTGACTTCACCCGCTACTTCTCCACCGAATACGCCGGAGCGCCCCAGGACGTCCTCGAGTTCCTGACACCATCGGTCATGGCATCGTTGATCGACGAGGCCAGCGGGTACCAGGTCGAGGCGGTGGAGGGATGGCTGTTCTTCTACATTCCCGGGCGCATCATGATGGACAACGCGGTCACCATCCAGCGCATGCTCCGCCTGGTGGATGTGAGCGAGCGCGTCAGCTAGAAACGCCGCGGCGGCGTGGTTGGCGACTCAGGAGCCGAGGCTCGGCAGGAAGTTCACGAGGGTTACCGTCAGCAGCATCAGCACCCCGAGTGCTGCGGCGGCCGTCCACACGCGCGAACGGTGGATTGCGACATCCACCCGGTGCTGCAGCTGCGCAAATTGCGCGCTTGAAGTCACCACGTCATTGAGGGCAATGGAGGTCTGGCTCAGGTTTGGTCGCAACCCAGCCACCCGGATGAGCTTCGCCACCGTCTCGTCGGAAAGCACACGACGCTGGCGCTGCAGGAACGGCCCGAGCTCCATCGGGTTCAGTACCTCTGCCGTCGGACGAGTGCTCCCCAGCGTGAGCGAGTGGGCCCCCGCAATGACGACGATGGGCGTCACCTCGACGTGTTCGCCGAGAGATTCCTCGATGAGTTCCTCAGCCCTGGCCGAGACCTGGGCCGCGATGCGCAGGTGCGACTGTTTGACATCGTCCGCTGTGATTGTCGAGCCCGCCGCGAACACCTTCTGGCCGACGTGCGCCTTGCTGACGATCGCGAATACTCCCCCTGGCCCGATCAGGACATGGTCTACGCGCGAGCTCTCGGTTCCGCCCTGCGTCGCGTGGAAAACTACCCAGCCGGCACCGAGGCGTTCGAGGGTGACCGCGACTTCCAGTTCGCCAACAGCGGCATCGAACCACTCGCGAGATTCATCACTCAACGGGGACAGGCCGAACGCTCGGGCAACGGGGCCAAGCGGTTTCACGTCATCCTGGAGCTCCAGGCAGCGCTGAATCGCGTCAATAGCGGGGCCATGGGCTGCAATTGAGCGCATTGCTCCGGATCCGATCGAAATATTCGTCATCGTTTCCCCCACCTTTCACGCTAGGACGTCTCAACGCGGTGCGTAATCCCCAAAACACGGGGTCGCCGACATCGTCGGCGACTGGTCGCGCACCGCGCTCCTCGTACTCTTGACCAATGGCACGGCACGAACCGCTCTACCGCATCGGAATGGGGCTCATTCGCGCCCTGTTCACGGTCTTGCGGGTTCGGAAAACCGTCGTTGGCATATCAAATCTACCCGATTCAGGTGGAGCGGTCCTTGCGATGACACACTTCGGCTACCTGGAGTTCGCGCTGGTGGCGGGCGTCGCCTGGATGACGAAGCGTCGCCGTATTCGCTTTCTCGCGACCAAATCCGCGTTCTCGACGCCGATTGTCGGATGGGCGCTGAGAGCAACGGGGCAGATTCCGGTCGACCTCCGCGGGGGCGCCGACGCGTACGCGCACGCGGTAGCCGCACTGCTCCGGGGCGAGCTGATCGGGATCTTCCCGGAGGCCGGTGTCGACGCGTCGTACACGGTGCGAGCATTGAAAACGGGGGCCGTGCGGCTGGCACGCGAGGCGGATGTACCGCTTGTGCCGATCGCCGTGTGGGGCGGCCAGCGGCTGCTCACGAAAAACCATCGGATTGGATTCTTCGAGCGATTCGGAGTGCCAGTGACGTTTGCGATTGGCGCAGTTGTCGAATTGCGCGGCGAGGTCCACGAGGCTACAGCCCGGCTGCGCGACGAACTGCGCAGGCTCGTCGCCGAGGCCCAGACAGAGTACGCAGATGACGGTACTGGCAAGTGGTGGCAGCCGAGACAGCTGGGCGGAACCGCCCCGACCGAGGCCGAAGCGGCCGAGATCGACCGGAAGATCATCGCGCGACGCGACGCGAAGCGACGTTGACCCTCGAACGTGCACGACTTATCCACAGATGTTCGAACTGGTGTTCTAATCTCGGCTCGACTCTGCGAAAATATAGGTATGACATCGATCACTCAAACTCTCCAGCAGGCGACCGCCCTGCTGACTGAGTTGGTGGGTGTCGACTTCGCCGCTCTCTCGCATTCCGACCAGGTTGGGATGCTCGCCCCCATCGAGGCGATCGGGCGCCTCGCCGATGCCGCGCGCATCAAAGTCGCGGCGGAGGTCGATGAGAGCTCACGATTCGAGCTCGGCACAGCGGGCGCCTCCGCCAAGCACGGCCACCGCAAGCCCATCCATCTCATCGAAGAGCGCACCAGGGTTTCGCAAGCCGAAGTCGTGCGGCGAATCCGACTGGGGAGGGTCACGAGAGTGCAGACCTCCCTCCTTGGCGACCGGATGCCGCCGCGGCGTCCCACAATCTCCGCTGCATTGTTCGCGGGTGAGCTCGGAGTGGACTCCGCCTACCTGATCGAGGCGATGCTCAGGCGAAGCGAGTCGGGCAGCGCCGCCGGCAGTTCAGCGACAGCCGAGCTGATCGCCGTCGCTGAACGCGCCCTCGTGGAGTCCGCCGCCGTGCAGTGCGCAGACCTCGTCTGCGCCGAGGCCAGGGTCTGGCGCGAGGCGCTCGATCCCGACGGAGCAGAGCCAAGCTATGAAGAGACCCTGGCCCTGCGCTCTGTCACCGTCGGCCGTGAGCGTAACGGGATCACAGACATCCACATCAAGGCCGACCCGATCGGGCGCGCAATCATCGTCTCGGTGCTGGCTGATTCGACGGTCCCGGGCGCGCAGCCACGCTTCATGAGCGATGAAGATGCCGTGCGAGGCGCTACCCCGGTAACGGACGACGCTGGCAACACCATCGAGTCCATCGCCGATCTCCGCACGCGGGCGCAGAAACAGTACGACATCTTTTTCGGCACACTGCAGGCGAGCGCTCGCACCGTCCACACTGGCGGTGCGGCCACGCGATCGACGGCGAGCGTGGTCGCCACCATCTCCCTCCACGATCTGGAGGCCGGCACGGGAATTGGCTGGCTCGACGGCATCGATGAACCGATACCCGCGTCAGTCGTGCAAGAGCTCGCGTGCGACGGAGGAATCAGGCGAATGGTCCTCGGCAACGCTGGTGAGCCGCTGTACCTTGGCGACCGGGAGCGATATTTCACCTCGGGTCAGCGCAGAGCCCTGGCGGTGAGAGACGGTGGGTGCGTGAGATGCGGGGCACCGCCGTCGTGGTGTCATGCCCATCACGTGCTCTTCTCCTCGCGGGGCGGTCCGACGGATGTCGACAACGGTGTGCTGCTCTGCCCGGCCCATCACCACGCGCTTCATGCCGGGCTTTTCGAGATCAGAATGGTCGACCGCATGCCCCAGCTGCGTACGCTGTCGCTGTTCGACGCAGACGGGGAATGGCGCCCGGGCCGGCGCTCGCGCGTCGCAATCACGGAAACTGTCTCCAGGTTGGTCGCGGTCAGCATGGCGTAGCGGGAGCCCAATAGCAGGCAATCCCCAGCACGACGTCGAGATCAATGACCTAAGGTCTTGAGAAGCGCAGGCAATCGACGACAGCGTCATCAAGAAACGGGGAGTGCGAACGGATGCTCGGATCGATCGCACTCGACCTGTTCATCGTCGCCATCCTGGTCGGATACCTGATCTACGGCTATCAGATCGGCCTGATCCGGAGTCTCGGCGGCATCATCGGAGTCGTCGTTGGGGCGTTCGCGGCCATCCTGCTGGTTCCCCTGCTGACGACCTGGGTCGAAGATCCGTCGCTGCGCACGGGAGTGATCATCGCGGTCGTCCTTGCCCTGGTCGTCGGCGGCTACATGGGCGGATCTGCGATCGGCTCAGCCATCCAGCGTCGAATGAAGCTGCGTGGGCTGCGTCGCATCGACCGCGCACTCGGGGCCGTCCTCACCACCGTCGTCGCCGCACTTGTCGTCTCGACCCTCGCTACCAGCATTGCGGGGCTCGGCGTGCCCGTCCTCTCGCAGGCGATCTCGTCATCCACCGTGCTGCGGAGTATCAACGCGATCACACCAGACCCGGTCGAGTCGTTCCTCGCACAGGTGCGCTCGGCGACCGTCGACCAGAGTCTCCCCCGGATCGCGCAGGCTCTCGGTGGCGGCGCTGGTCCCATCCCCGACGTCAACACCTCCACTCCGGCGTTGAACCGCGCAGCACAATCTGTGGTGCGCATCACCGGCAATGCATACGCGTGTGGGCAGAGCCAGTCTGGCTCCGGATTCGTGGTGAGCGGCCAGCGCGTCATCACGAATGCGCACGTGGTTGCCGGGGTGCAGCATCCCGTCGTTGATGTCCGCGGCGGCCCAGCGCTCCAGAGCACCGTCGTCTATTTCGACCCCGTCGGCGACCTGGCCGTGCTGGAGGTCCCCGGACTCAACCTGCGCGCATTGCCGCTCGGCCCAACCGTGACTGCCGGAACTCACGGTGTCTCGGACGGCTACCCGTTCGGGGGTCCGTTTACATCGATCCCCGTGGGCATCGACCAGGTGGGCACCATCGACGTCGACAACATCTACGCCGACGGCAAGGCCCCGCGCGAGGTCTACAGCCTGTCTGCGAATGTGCAAGAGGGCGACTCCGGTGGTCCCCTGTTGACCACCCGAGGCGTGGTGGCTGGCGTCATCTTCGCCAAGGGTGCGACGACACCGGGCGTCGGTTATGCGATCAGTATGAAGAGCGTGGCTCCGGTCGCGCAGAAGGCGGCCTCGCTCAGCAGTGCAGTGTCCGCAGGCAGGTGCACCCGGGGGTAGCTGCACCGGCGGTTAGCTGCACGCGCGGAAAGCTGCACCGGCGGTTAGCTGCGCGAAGCCGTCGCTAATACGTTGGCGCGAGCGTGCCTCGAAGGAACTCGATCGTGCGCTGCCAGGAATCGGCAGCGGCATCGGCCCGATACATGACCGAGTTGGTGTCGTTGAAGAACGCGTGACCTGCCTCCGGGTAGACGTGGAAGCTGAACTGCACACCGGCATCCTTCATGCGATCGGTGACCTCGGGCAGCGTCTTCATGAGGTTCTCGTCGTGCGCGCCGTAGAACGCGAGTACCGGGCAATCGAGATGGGCGAGATCGGCGGTTTCGGGTGGCTGGCCATAGAACGGCACTGCAGAACGGACACGTGGATCGGCCGCCGCAAGAGCGAACGCATAGGTGCCCCCGAAGCAGTAGCCGAGCACCCCGAGTCGTCCATCAACGCCCGGCTGCACCTCGAGGTAGTCGACGACCTTCTTGAGGGCGCCGACCGCCCACGCACCGTATTCTGGCGAGCGCACCGGCGCCATCTTCTCCCGCATGAGTGGCTGCGCCTTCGCGCGCTCCTCCTCTGTCGAGTGGAACATCAGGCGATTGATCTCCTGGCCGACCTCGGGAGTGACCCCGCCGTGGCTCAGGATGTCCGGTGCAACGACGAGGTACCCCTGCGCGGCAAAACGATCGGCGACATCCTTGATGTGGTCGACGAGCCCCCAGATCTCGTGGATGACGATGAGAGCGCCGCGTAATTCGCCTACGGGTTCGGCGCGGTAGCCGTCGAACCCGCCGTCGCTACCCTCAATTGCCTCGAACTGGATCATTTCGCCCATCAGAACTCCTCGTGGGTATCCGGGTCGGCGCCCCAGAGTCGTCCTGACTCGAGCGACGCGATCGACCGCATCTCGGCATCCGATAACTCGAATGCAAACACATCGATATTCTCTCGCTGGCGGCGGGGATCCGACGACTTCGGAATCGGGATAGAACCGAGTTGCACGTGCCAGCGCAGCACAACTTGGGATCGCGTGAGGTCGTGCGCCCTCGCGATCTCGGCTATGACTGGATCCTTCGCGAGGCCGTTGCCGAGCGGACTCCAGCTCTCCGTGACGACACCGTGCGCAGCGTCGAAGGCGAGCAGGTCGTGCTGACCGAACTTCGGATGAAGCTCGACCTGGTTGACCGCCGGCGCCACGCCGGTCTCCGCAAGCAGACGCGTGATCTGTTCGGGGGTGAAGTTGCTGACACCGATCGAGCGCACCGCCCCCTCCTCGCGCAGCCGGATCATGGCTCGCCAGCTGTCGATGAACTTGTTGACGCGCGGAAGGGGCCAGTGAATCAGGTAGAGATCGACGTAGTCGAGGCCGAGATTCTTGCGCGACTCCTCGAAACTCGCAAGCGTCTCGTCGTACCCATGATGGCGACCGGGGAGCTTCGTGGTAACCAGGATCTCGCCGCGGTCGACCGACGACGCCCGCACGGCGTCACCGACCTCGCGTTCGTTGGTGTAATTCAGGGCGGTGTCGAGCAGCCGGTAGCCGGCATCCAGTGCGGAAACAATGGATGCAATACCAGCATCACCGCGCAGGGCGTACGTGCCGAGACCGATGGCTGGGAGCACGTGGCCGTCGTTGAGGGTATGGGTCGGGATTATTGCCATGGGTTAACCATGGCCCCCGAAGCTGAGCGCCGGGGACCAATTCGCGAGCGGTGCCAGTTCGGGAAGCGGTCAGTGCACCAGGACTCGCGCCACCAGCGAAGCGATGCTGATCCAGAGGAAGCCAGCGGCGACGATGAACGCGATGCCGCCCCAGAACACCCGGAGACTGGCCGCGCGAGCAACATCCTCGCGGAGCACGGCGAACTCACGGTGCAGTTCCTGGGTGTCTGTCATCGCATTCGGGTCCGTCGCGTCGATCACACTCGGCACAGCGGCAGCACCGGCCACGATCCCGGAAGCCGCACCAGCGGGAACGTGCCAGGTTGTCGCCCGGTCGGCCACATCCGAGACGAGCGCGACTTCAGCGCCATCCTGTGTTCGCTCGCGCGAACGCAGCCAGCCGGCCAGTTCCCTCGACGAAATCACCTCGACCCCGACGGGTCGCTCGCGGACGACGAGTTTCTTGGGCCTGACGAGCACGACAACGGGACGCACCGCGATGCGCTTGCCTGCAGCGCTGGAGAGCAGCACAGCGGCACGTTCGCCCTCGATCCTGGCGTCCGGGATGTCGGTCGACTGCTCAGCGCCGACCAGGAGCGCGTTGCCCGCTACCCAGATTTCGGCACCTGGGAAGTTGCGAGTGCGGATGGTGAAGACGCCCGCCGGACCGATGACCAGGTGGTCGATCTCAGGCTCGGCGCCGCTGACCGGGACGACGTGCAGCACATCCCATTCGGTGCCGAGGTTATCGAGCGTGTCACCGACGAGCAGTTCGCCGAGTGCGGCGCGGTACAGCGCGCGGTCGCCCGCGGCGAGGGGGCTCTGGCCAAAGAAACGACCAACGCTTGACCGGGTTGGCCGTGCCCGCTGCCTGGCAACGAGATCGCTCATCACCGACTGGCCTGGGACGCGCCCGCGAAGGGACTCGCTGGCGGACATGGCTTACCTCTCGCGATACGGGAAAAGAATAGGGCCGGTGCACCCCCGCACCGGCCCACTTCGAGCGACATATCGCTGCCTCAAGTCCTCCCCCAAGGACTGGATGTACCAAGCATGGCCGGACACCGAAATCGCTGCTACCCCCAGAGCTGGGACGGCCCGTTTGGGGGACGGCGTGAAACAGGGTCGTGAACCGGGTCGTGAACCGGGTCGTGAACCGGGTCTTGAACCGGGTCTTGAAAAAACTCCGCGGTGGGAGCATGCTGGGAGCAGAACAACTCGTCGCTCGGGAGACTTGCAGGCATTGCCGCAGCACCGGGCGTCGAGTCTGTTAAGGCCGGGTTGTCCGCCAGACTGGGCACATGGCAGCCGAGCAGCTCACCGTCGACCTCGACCACATCGACTATTCCGCGCTGACCGTGCCCGTTGCACGGGCAGATGTGCGGCTGTTCCGGGCGCAGACAAAAGCGGCCGAGCGTGCGGACCCGAGCATTCGCACGGGTTTGGCGACTGCGCGAACGGTGGTCACCGTCATCGCGATTGCCGTCTTCGGCTCGGTGTTCTTCAGCTCGATCGGCGGTGTCATCGTCTCGGGCGGCGGGGTGAGGCCGGCCGTGGCGATCGCTTTCGTCCTCATCTTCGGAATCGTGGTCGCCGTTGTCGCGCGCTCGGTGTTCGGATCCCTCACCCGGTGGGCGGGGCTCATGAGGCTCTCGAGGTTTGCGGCGACGAACGGGTTCTCTTTCCAATCGTCGACGCCTGCGCCCAACTTCCCCGGCTGCGTCTTCCAGTACGGCGACTCCCGGACTGCCGTGGACACATTCGCCACGCCATCCGGGCGGTTTCTCGACTTCGGCAATTATCGATATACGACCGGCTCTGGCAAGAGTCGAACGACGCATCACTGGGGTTATCTGGCGCTGAAACTCGATCGCGCGCTGCCGAACATGGTGCTCGACTCGAAGGCCAACAATGGTTTGTTCGGTTCGACCAACCTGCCACAGGTGTTCTCCCGCGACCAGGTGCTCTCGCTCGAGGGAGACTTCGACAAGTTCTTCACGCTGTACTGCCCCAGCCAGTACGAGTCGGATGCCCTCTACATTTTCACGCCGGACCTGATGGCGTTGCTCATCGACGACGCCGCCCCGTTCGACGTGGAAATCGTGGACGACTGGATGTTCGTGTACTCGGCCGAGGACTTCGACTTCCTGGATGCAGCAACCTGCCAGCGCCTATTCCGCATCGTGCAGACGGTCGGTGCGAAGGCGGTCAGCCAGACCGAGAACTACCGGGATGACCGGGCCGTCGCCGCCCCCGGCCCTGGCCCTGGCCCTGGCATCGTCGCGCCCGCCGGCCAGCGCCTCAGGCATGGGACGTCGATCGGTGCAATCGTGTTTTTCGGGGCCATCGCGGTCTTCTGGGCCTGGTCGACATTCGGATCGTCCTGGCACTGATCCAGGCGGGAATCGACTTTTAGCATGACCCCCGAAATGGGGGTAACTGTGCCCAATCCGCGGCGACACTGTGTGACGAATCATCTTCTGAGAGTCGGGGGGCTCTAGAACGGCACTGGAAGTCGGGGGGCTTCCCGGTGGCCGTTCGATATTGCAAGTGAAGTAAATAGATTCGGGTGAGTAACAGCAGCGGTGCCACGCCACGGGTAGGCAAGGCACCGCTGCTCTCGCTTAAGGTGCAAGAACGTCTGTTGTTCCGACCATGTGCAGTCGCTGGGTCGGCCGAGTCATCGCGACGTAGAGCGCACCGGTTCCCCTCGTCGAAGCGGTGAGGATGGCGGCCGGCTCGACCACGACGACGGCATCGAACTCCAGCCCTTTGGCGTCCTGAGGGGTCAGCACCGCGATGGCGCGACTAAGACCACGCTCAGCGAGGCCGACAGCTTTACCGAATTTAGCGTCGAGTGCCTCGAACTGCTCCGCGATGAGCATGGGCGGCACGATGACCGCCAGTGTTCCCCGCGAGTCGAGCTCCCGGTCTTCTTCCACGACATCCACGACTGCCGAGACAAGGTTATCCCGGTCGACCACGAGCGTGTCGACCGGCCACTCGCTTTCACGCACCGCACGCGACCTGGTGACCACGAGACCGTGAGCGAGCGCCATCTCTTCTGCCACAGCAGTGATCTGTGCGGGCGTGCGGTAGTTGACCGTGAGCTCCTCGAGTCTGAACTCGTTCGTCAACGCCGTCAGTGCGGTCTTCCAGTCCGGGGAAGCGGCAGCGGCACTGGCCTGCGCGACATCGCCGACGATGGTGAACGACCGAAGCGGACAGCGGCGGCGCAGCAACCGCCACTGCATCGGTGAGAGCTCCTGTGCTTCGTCGACGACGATGTGGCCGTAAGTCCACTCCCGGTCGGCGGCCGCGCGCTCGGCAGTCGTTCCGCGTGCTGCCGTCTCACCGAATCCCGCCGCGAGATCCTCCGCGTTGACGAGACCTTCGACGCCCATGTTGCGGATTGCCGCCTCGGCGTTCTCGACATCGCGCTTGAACTGACGTTTGCGTTCCTTCTTCTGGGCATCCCCGACGGCATCGAACTCCCCGAGGAGCTCCGCCGCCTCGTCGAGCAGCGGCACGTCGGAGACCGTGAACGGCTCGTCCCTCGCGCGCAACAGCAGGTCGCGCTCAGCCGGCGTCCAGTTCGGGGTGAGGCCCGCCAGCCACCGGGGTCGGGCAAAGAGGTCCTGGATGAACTTCTCGGGCGTCAGGGGCAGCCAGGCCGTGTTCAACGCGACCTTGACGTCATACGACTGACGGACATCCTCGCGCAGCCAGCCGAGGTCGGAGTCGTCGATCGTGCTGCCGTGTGCGCGCAGTTGGGAGGCCAGCTGCTTCGTCAGGCTTCCGAGAACGTTGCGCTGGAACTGCTGGCGAGCGACATTGTGCGGCTTTCGCGTGCGCTGGGCGGCCTGCAATGCCGAACGCACGACGTCCGGCTCGAGCGTGATCTTCTCGCCGTTCACGTCAAGCACCTGCGGCGCGGGCGGCACGACCTGACGCGAGCGCACGCCTCGCGCGATGATGTCGGCGAACTGCGCCGAGCCCTTCAGCGCGGCGACCTCCGGCTCATCCTCGAGAGTCGTCTCGATGCCGGGGTAGAGCTGGCCGACGCTCGAGAGCACGACGCCGGTCTCGCCGAGGGACGGGAGCACCGCCTCGATGTAGTGCAGGAACGACGGTGACGGCCCGACGATGAGAACGCCGGATGTGCGCAGCCGATCGCGATGCGAATACAGCAGGTAGGCGGCGCGGTGCAGGGCAACGGCCGTCTTGCCCGTGCCCGGACCGCCCTGGACGACGAGCACGCCAGCGATCTCCGACCGGATGATGCGGTCCTGCTCGGCCTGGATGGTTGCAACGATGTCGCTCATGCGACCGGTGCGCTCGGCGCGAAGAGCAGCAAGCAGAGCGCCCTCACCCTGCAACTGCGTTGTGTCCCCGTCGAGGAGTTCGGAGTCGAAGACCTCGTCTTCGATCCGAACGACGCTCCTGCCCTCCGTCGTCAGGTGCCTGCGCGCCCGAGCCCCGAGGGGCGTCGCCGCCGTGGCCTGGTAGAACGCGCTCGCCTGCGGAACTCGCCAGTCGAGCAGGATCGGCTGTTGCTCGGCATCCCGGAGGCCGATGCGGCCGATATATCGATGCAAGCCGTCCTCGAGCTCGAGGCGACCGAACGCGAGGCGATCCTCGACCTCGCCGAGTTGGGCGATGCGATCTTCGTAGAGGCGCGCGAAGGCGTCACGCTCCGTCCGTGCCTGGTGCGTCCCACCGGACGCGCCGTGCTGCACGCGTTCCAGTTGTTCGCGCGCATCCGCTCGCATCGCATCGAGTCGCCCATACAGGTGACTGACGTACGTGCGCTCGCGTTCGAGTTCGGGTGATACCAAGATGACCCCTTAAATCCGGCCATCCAGTCTAACCATGCCGGGGTTGCGGGGATGTTGCTGGTGCTGGTGCTGGTGCTGGTGCTGCTATTGCTGCTGTTGCTGCTCGCCCAGGATCTTCAGCGCCCGCGCAACCCTGTCACCGAGGCCGGCCACGCCCTTGCGCGTCACCCGGTCGAAGCCCTCGAGGAGCTTCAGGATGTCGAGGCGCTGCCGTGCGTACACGCGTCGCCATGCCGTGTCGGAACTCAGTCCGAACCGGATTCCGAGGGCGGCAAACACGGCGCTCAGAATCGGTGCGAGTACAGAGATCACGATGAGAGAGCCGCCGCGATTCCAGGGCCGTTCTGCGGGCTGGGACAGCGCGACGGCGATGCAGACTGCGATGACCAGCAGGACACCAACGGCGATGGCAACCAGGCGCACGACGCTCGACGGCGTGACGAGGATGCGCGTCTGTCTCGTCTTGCTGCGCGTGCGCGCATCCACACGCCCCAGCCGCGCGCGGAACTCGGCCAGCTGCGCCGGCGTGATGCGCGTGCCCTCCGCCTCGCGAAGATCGCGGCGGAGCATCGCATACGAGACGGAATCCGTCGCGGCGACCGCCCCGAGCGCGAGGCCGGAGACCCCAACAACGAGAACAGCGACCCCGAGCAGCAGCAGGCTTCCTATCGCCGGCTGCCCCGTATCGAAGAAATTGCGCCCGGTGTAGTCGATGCCGACTCCTATGGCGAGCGCGAGGATCGCGACCACCGGGATGATCCAGAACAGTTCGTTGATTCGCTCACGGGCGAGGCGACCGGGCGCGTCGCGGTCGCGAGCCGTCCTCGAGTCGACGAATACGGTTGCGACGTCACCGAGTTGGAACAGCGCGACCAACAGCCAAAGGGCTGCAATGATGCCCGCGATGATCCAGGGGACGCTCACGCTCGGCGCTCGGAGCCGTGGGGCTCGTCCGGCACCGGCCGGGATGCCGCGTCGACGACGGCAGTCGCGATGCAGAGCGCTGCGAACCGGATGAGGCTGACCCGTAATCTCGGATTGAATGCTGAGTCGAATCGCCTACGCCAGTCAGCGTCCAGCGCGTTCGCGTCGCGGGCCACCTGGCGGCCCCAGTCGATGAGCAGCCGCTCGGTCTCAGTCACCTGGGGCTGATCCACGTCCGTGCCTGCAACCGCGAGCTGCTCGCGGAAGTAAGCCGTCGCAGCTTCGGCGCCGCACTGGTCGAATACCGCGTGCGCAAACAGCGAATACGCTCGCTCGCCGATGAACGGAACGAGCTCCTCGCTGATGGCGTACCACTCGTCAAACGGGCTGGTCTGGTCGGTCACGCTGCCAGTTTAGGCCGCGAGCGTCACGTCTCCCGGCATCAGCACGACCGGCCCGGCCGTGCGCTTCTGCTCGATCTCGTTTTGCACTCGGCTTGCGTCCCCGAGGGGGTGAATCCGGACATCCAGGTCGGCGAACGCGCCTTCCCGAATCAGCTGGAAGACATCCGCTGCGGCAAGCTGGCCGAGTCCGTGGCCGAACTTCCAGCGGCGGGCCGCCTCGAAGTCATCGGTCGTGACGGTGAGGTCGACCGGCACAGCGCCGACAGTATGCGCCTCGGCCGCCGTAACGACGGTCGCGCCAAGGTGGCGCGCCCACGCGGCTACGAAGCGGTCGGCACCGAAGTCGTCGCGCTCGATCGCGATGCGATTTCCGCGGCCGATGGGACGCAGCTGCTTCACGATCGTGCGCGCCATGAGTCCGGCGGGCAGGATGGCTGCTGCATCGTCGAACGAGATGTCCTTCGGGATCCCGATGAGGTCGCGCTCGCTCGCGATTCGGGGGAAGGCCGGCTTCGAGCCGGGGACGCGAAGGGCGACGCGGTCTCCCGCAGCGAAACCAACGGCTTCACGGCCGACGGCATCCACGGTTCCGACCGCCTGTACGCCCAGCCTCGAGAGGCCGACGGCGCCGAGATTCAGCCGCACCTGGCCGATGCCGGGGCGGGGAAGAAGCTGGCGCTGACGACGAAGGGACAGCTGGCGCTGGGGCTTTGCTTGCGGGTTCTGGGTATTCATAATTTGTTCCACTGCCATAGCAAACGTTGGAATTGGCAGGGCTATTCCCACAAAGGGCCCGCGCGCGACGAACTTTCAGCTAGAAGATCTTTCCGGGATTCAGGATGCCGTTCGGGTCGAAAACACGCTTCAGTTCGACCTGGAGATCAACCTGGTCGTCGCCGAGCTCCTGGCGTAGCCAGCGGCGCTTCAAGAGCCCGACACCGTGTTCGCCGGTGAGGGTTCCACCGAGGCGCAGGCAGGTCAGAAAGAGCTCGTCCGCGGCCTGCCAGACCTCCGGAGGCACCTCGGTGCCCGGGAAGACGAAATTGGGGTGCAGGTTGCCGTCTCCCGCGTGGGCAACGGTCGGGATGACCATGCCATACTTCTGCTCGATCTCGGTGATCGCAGCGAACATGGCGGGTAGCTGGCTCCGCGGGACCGCGACATCTTCTATCAGCGCCGTTCCGCGCGACGCCATCGCCGGGTGGAATGCGCGGCGGATCGAGAAGAGCCGCTCGCCCTCCTGCGGGTCAGTGGTGATCTCGGCGTCGCCGCCGAGCGACCGGATGATCGCGACGGCCGACTCCGCCTCGGCGGCCGCGGCAGCACCATCCATCTGCACGAGCAGGTACGAGCCACGCGGCCCCAGGTCGAGCCCGAGGTAGTCGCCGATGCCCTGAAGTGCCGACTGGGCGATGAGTTCCATCGCCGCGGGCCGAAGGCGCGATGCCGTGATCACGGCGGAGGCGCGGGCTGCCTGTTCGACCGTGTCGAAGTAAGCGCCGATCGTGGCCTTCTGGCCGGTCGGCAGCGCCTGGAGTTTCAGCGTCGCCTCGACGATGATTCCGAGCGTGCCCTCTGAGCCGATCATCAGGGCCGTGAGGTCGTAACCGGTCACTCCCTTGACCGTCCTGTGCCCAAGCGACAGCAGTCGGCCGTCCGCCAACACGACCTTCAACCCGAGCACGGCCTCCCGCGTCACACCGTATTTGGCGCACAGCAGGCCCCCGGCATTGGTTGCGATATTGCCCCCGACGGTCGAGATCGCCTTGCTGGCCGGGTCCGGCGCGAACCAGAGCCCGCGCGGCTCCAGCGCGCGGTTCAGGTCGTCGTTGATGATGCCGGGCTGCACGACTGCGAGCTCATCGTCGACATTCACCTCGAGGATGCGGTCCATCGCGAGAGTGGACAGGACGATTTCGCCCCGGCTGCCGATGGAGCCTCCCGCGAGCCCGGTGCCCGCGCCGCGCGGAACGACCGGGATTCGATGCTCGGTCGCGAATCGCATCGTTGCCTGCACGTCGTCGATCGTGCGTGCTGTGACCACCGCGAGCGGCGCTGAGCCGGATACCCGGCCCGATCGATCGGCCTGCGCTGCCTCGAGGTCGCTGGGGTCGGTCGAGACGATGTCGCCGAGAATGGCGATGAGTTCTTCGTGGACGGACGGGTCGATCTCAATCACTCAGCCAGCTTAGTTCTCGGTCGCGCAGCCGTGTCCGATTCTTGCTAGCGGATGTCGCTGGCCGGTGTGAGGATCGACTCATGACCTCACGTGGCGAACCCGCTCTCCAGGCTGCTCCCCCGGCGGAGGACGCGCTGTTCGACCAGCGATACCGGGCGCTCTCATCACGGGATTCGCGGTTCGACGGCCAGTTCATTGCCGGTGTGCACTCGACCGGAATCTACTGCCGTCCCAGTTGCCCGGCGATGACTCCGCAGGCACGGAATGTCAGGTTTTACCGCACCGCCGCCGCGGCGCACGAGGCCGGTCTCCGGGCTTGCAAGCGATGCCAGCCGGATGCGGTTCCCGGGTCTCCTGACTGGAACCTGCGGGATGATCTCGCCTCACGCGCCATGCGGCTCATCACCGATGGAGTCGTCGAGCGCGAGGGCGTCCCGGGGCTCGCCAACCGCCTCGGCTATACGACGCGCCACCTGACGCGCGTGCTCGTCGCTGAGCTCGGTGCCGGCCCGCTTGCCCTCGCCAGGGCGCACCGGGCACAGACTGCACGTACGCTGCTGGTCAGCACCGACCTTTCCGTGGCAGACGTGGCGTTCGCATCGGGCTTCTCGAGCATCCGGCAGTTCAACGACACCATGGTCAGCGTCTACGAGACGACGCCGACTCAGATCCGCGAGAAGTGGAGCCGTGCGGCAACTGCTCCGCACGCGGCGAGCGATGGCACGAGCATTTCTCTGCGGTTGCCAGCCCGTGCTCCGTTCGACGGGGCCGGCCTCCTCAGTTTCTTTTCCGATCACGCGGTCGCGGGTCTTGAGAGTGGCGACCACACCGTGTTCGAGCGTGCGGTGCGGCTTCCGCATGGAACGGCCCTGCTGTCCGTCTCGCTCGACGGCACCACAGGCATCCGCTGCTCGGCGCGGCTCGACAGTGTCGCCGATGTCGCGACCCTCGTCGCCCGCGTGCGGAGGATGTTCGACCTCGACGCCGACTCCGCCGCGATCGACGATGCGCTCGGCACAGATCCGGCGCTGGCGCCCCTGGTCGCCGCGCGGCCCGGCGTTCGGCTCCCCGGTTCGCTGGACGCCGAGGAGACGCTCTTCCGAACGCTGGTCGGCCAGCAGATCTCGGTCGCCGCGGCGCGCACGGTACTCGGCCGACTTGCCGCGGATCTGGGCAGTGGCGGGCTGTTCCCGACGGCCGCGCGCATTGCCGAGGACGGCCGCGAGGTGCTGCGCGGACCAGCAAGTCGCATCAACACGATCGTGCGGGCGGCAGAGGCGCTCGCGAGCGGGGAGCTGTCGCTGGATCTCGCGACTCCGGTCGACGAGTTTCGCAACGGCCTCACTGCGTTACCCGGGATCGGACCGTGGACGGCCGGATACCTGGCCATGCGGGTGCTCGGCAACCCGGACATCCTGCTGACCAGCGACCTCGTGATCCTGCAGAGCGCTGCGGCCATCGGACTGCCAGGCACCGCTCGCGACCTCGAGCGCTACGGCGAGCGCCTGGCCCCATGGCGCAGCTACGCCAGCATGCATCTCTGGCGCGCGAGGCCGGGAAAGGGCCTGCCAACCGGGTAGTCGGTGCGCGCTCGGGTGCGACCAGGCTGGTTACGATCAAAGCGTGACCCCAATCCGAATCCCAACGAGTCGCACCCTCAGTTCTGAGGCCTGGCAACTCGCCTCGAGGCGGGCGCTGCACGGGTTCGTCCGTCATCGCGGACTTGACTCAGCAGCCACCCTCGCGTTCTTCGCAGCGCTCGTGGTATTCCCCGCCTCGCTCGCCGTCGTCTCGGTCTTCGCGCTGATCGACAACAAGACCCGGGCGCAGCACGACATCCTGACGATCGTCGGCAGCGTGACACCGGACGACACCGTATCTGCCCTGCGCGCCCCCCTCTCTCAGCTCTTCAGCCTGCCGAATCCGGGCTACGCGCTCGCGATCGGGCTCATCCTGACGCTGTGGGCGATGTCCGGCTATCTCACCGCGGTTGGCAGAACGATCAACGCAGCATACGAGGTGCAGGAGGGCAGGCAGTGGTTCGCACTCCGGATCACCATGGTGCTGATCTCCGTTGTGTTGGTTGCCGCGATGGCGATCATGTTCGTCCTGTTGATCGGGACGCCGACCGTCGCCCGACTGGTCGCGCACAACATCGGTGCGCCGGACTGGGTCGTCGGCGTCTGGGATATCGCGAAATGGCCGCTGCTCCTCGTTCTCGCCGTGTTCATCGTCGCAATCCTGTATTACTACTCCCCCAATGTGCGTCACTTGCGCATCCGGTGGGTCACGTGGGGCGCGGTGGCTGCAATCGTGGCGTGGGTGCTGACGACCGTCGGGTTCGGCATCTACGTGCTGAATGTGAGCCACTACAACAAGATCTACGGGTGGCTGGGCGGCGCGATCATCCTGTTGCTCTGGCTGTTTCTCAGCAACTGGGTTCTCGTCTTCGGAGCTGAGGTGGATGCGGAGATAGTGCGAGTGCGCCAGCTCGAGGCCGGCATCGTCGCCGAAGAGGCCGTGCAGCTGCCACTGCGTTCCACCTATCGCAACCTCCGGCTCGCGACACATCTCGCCGAAGACGTCTCTCGCGGGCGCGCGCTGCGCGAAGACGCGGACAGGAGCGCGGAGCGCGGCGAAGCGGACTAGCTCGCTTTCTTCGCGGCGGGCTTTTTGCGGGCAGCCGGCTTCCCTGCGGCTGCTGGCTTGGCGGTTGCCGGCTTGGCGGTTGCCGGCTTGGCGGTTGCCGGCTTTTTCTTTGAACGGCTGGCATCGACGCTGCGCTTGAGCGCCTCCATGAGGTCGAGCACGTCGCCGCCAGAGTCCTTGTCGTCCTCGGGATGTTCGCCAAATGTCTCCTCGGTCGAGACGTCGTCACCCTTTGCGAGCTTCGCCTCGATGAGCTGCTTCAACTCCTCCTGGTACTCGTCGCCGAACTTCTCCGGCTTGAACTCTGTTGCGAACGAGTCGACGAGCTGTTGGCTCATCTTGAGCTCCGCCGCGCTGATGCGGACGGTGTCGTCGAGCGCGGGGAAGTGTGCCTCTCGCACCTCGTCATCCCACAGGAGCGACTGGAGCATGAGCGCCTTTCCGTGCACTCGAAGGGCGCCGAGCCGGGTCTTCTGCCGAAGCGAGAAATGCACGATGGCGGTGCGATCGGTCTCCTCCAGCGTGCGGCGCAGGAGCGCATACGCCTTCGACGATTTCGAGTCCGGTTCGAGGAAGTAGCTCCGATCGAGCATGATCGGGTCGAGCTGGTCGCTCGGAATGAATTCGACGACCTCGATCTCGCGACTGCGCTCCTCGGGCAGCGTCGACAGGTCGTCCTCGGTGAGGATCACGGTGCGGTCACCGTCGTCGTATGCCCGGTCGATGTGCTCGAAATCCACGATCTTCCCGCAAATCTCGCAGCGACGCTGGTACTTGATGCGGCCACCATCCTTGTCGTGCACCTGGTGCAGGTGCACATCGTGATCCTCGGTCGCCGCGTACAGCTTTACTGGCACGTTGACGAGGCCGAACGTGATGGCGCCCTTCCATATCGACTTCATACTCATCAAGTGTGTTCGCGGGCCGGGGCAGGTCAAGGGGTGGCGCCGGAGTGGGCGGGCGAGAAGAGTGGACGCATGAGCGCCGCAAGCGACCAGGTGGTTTCGGTTGAGGGCCACAAATTGAAGCTCACCCACCTCGACAAGATCATGTACCCGTCAACTGGCACGACGAAGGCCGATGTGATCGCCTACTACTCGGCTGTCGCGGAGGTCATGCTCCCCCACGTCTCTGACCGCCCGGCGACCCGGAAGCGATGGGTCAACGGAGTCGGCACGGAGAAGGCGCCGGGAGAGGTCTTCTTCCAGAAGAACCTCGACGACTCCACTCCGACCTGGGTGAAGCGACGCGCGATCGAGCACAAAGACCACGCGAACGAATATCCACTCGTGAACGACCTCGCCACCCTCACCTGGCTCGCCCAGATCGCCTCGCTCGAGATCCATGTGCCGCAATGGCAGTTCGGCCGGCGCGGGGCCGAGAAGAACCCGGACCGGCTGGTTCTCGACCTTGATCCGGGGCCCGGGATGGAGCTGGGCGACTGTGCGGATGTTGCGCGCCTGGCGCGCGACATCCTGAAGGGCATGGGCCTCGACCCGATGCCCGTCACGAGCGGGAGCAAGGGCATCCACCTGTATGCGGCCCTCGATGGCAGGCAGACGAGCGAGCAGGTTGCGGCCGTTGCGCACGAGCTCGCTCGATCGCTGGAGGCAGACCACCCCGATCTCATCGTGAGCGACATGAAGAGATCGCTTCGCGAGCGTCGCGTGCTCGTCGACTGGAGCCAGAACAACGGCAACAAGACGACGGTCGCGCCCTATTCCCTGCGCGGCAGGGTGCGGCCGACCGTCGCCGCGCCACGCACCTGGCGCGAGCTCGCATCCAAAGACCTTCGTCAACTCGAGTTCGACGAGGTGATGAAACGCGTGAAGAAGCGCTCAGACCCGCTCGCTGCGTACCGCAATAAGCGGGATCGCCTGAAGACGCCCGAGCCGGTGCCCGAGGGCCGCACGACGAAGTCGACAGGTCGCTCTTTCGTGATCCAGGAACACCACGCTTCGCACCTTCACTGGGACTTCAGGCTGGAACACGACGGCGTGCTCGTGAGCTGGGCCCTCCCGAAGGGTGTCCCGACCGACTACAAGGCGAACCATCTTGCCGTCCAGACGGAGGACCATCCGCTCGAGTACGGCGCCTTCCACGGCGACATTCCGCACGGAGAGTATGGCGGCGGGCACGTTGACATCTGGGATTCCGGAGAGTACGAACTGGAGAAGTGGCGCGATGGCCAGGAGATCATCGCGACCCTGCACGGCTCGACCAAAGGAACACACACGTACGCGTTGATCCACACCGGTGGGGAGGGTCGCGCGGCCAACAACTGGCTGATCCACCTCATGAAGCGTAACTGAATGGCCTCGAATATCGGCTCGAACGAGCGACTGGCGCGACCCGTCGCGCCCATGCTTGCCACTCTCGGCAGCGTTGCTGACATCGACGACAGCGACGACAGCTGGTCGTTCGAGATGAAGTGGGACGGCATCCGCGCGATCGCGACCGTGACGGATGGCCGGGTCACCATCGCAACCCGCAACGGCAACGACGTCACGGCGACCTACCCGGATCTTCAGGTCCTTGCGGCGCAGCTGCTCACTGAAGGAGTGTCGGGCGATACCGTCCTCGACGGCGAGATCGTCGCGCTCGGCAGGGCTGGTCGGCCGGATTTCGGCCGGCTGCAGGGGCGGATGGGGCTGACTCGCCCGCGAGACGTGACGTCGGCGGTTACCGCGATTCCCGTCGACTACATGATCTTCGACATCCTGGAGGCGAGCGGGCGCGTCGTCGCGACCGAACCGTATTCACATCGGCGCGCGACGCTCCACGACACTGTTCGCGAGGGTGGGCGCATCCATGTTCCGCCTGCCTTCGACGGCGACCTGGATGCCGCGGTGGAATCGAGTCGGGAGCTGGGGCTCGAAGGGGTCGTCGCGAAGAAACGCGACAGCACATACGCCTTCGGCCGCCGGTCGCGGGCGTGGATCAAGATCAAGCACCACAAGACCCAGGAGGTCGTGATCGGCGGATGGCGCCCGGGCAACGGGCGCCGCGCTGAAACGGTCGGTTCGCTCCTCATGGGAGTGCCCGACGCGCAGGGACTGCACTATGTCGGCCGGGTCGGGACTGGCTTCAACGACCGTGATCTCGACGCGATTTTCAGCAGGCTCTCTCGGCTCCGGCGGGAGACGACGCCGTTTGTCGATGTTCCGGCCGTCGATGCGCGCGACGCTCACTGGGTGACGCCGTCGCTCGTCGGCGAGGTGGAGTTCGCGGAGTGGACGACCACCGAGCGTCTGCGCCAGCCGACCTGGCGGGGGTGGCGGACAGACAAGGCGGCCACCGACGTTGTGCGAGAAGGCTAAGCACTCTGTCGGGTAACGCTGCTCGTTGTGCAACCCCCTGACGCGCGTCGGTCGATGCGCCTAGGGTTTCGAGTATGAAAAAGAGCCTCGTGATCATCGCCTTCGGAATCGCAGCAGGATACGTCCTTGGCGCCCGCGCCGGCCGCGAGCGCTACGACGAGATCGTCGCGCGAGCGAATGGCGTCTGGCAGGATCCCCGGGTCGCTCGCGCCCGCCGGGAGGCCGCAAGGTATGCACGCGAGCAGGCTCCCGTTGTCGCGGAGCGTGCGCAGGAGGTCGCGGAGCGTGCGCAGGAGGTCGCGAAGGATGTCGCAGGCAAGACCGCGACCCTGGCGAAGGATGTCGCTGGCAAGACCACCGGCGCTGCCAGGGACGTAGCCGGCCGAACCGTCTCAGCCGCGCAGGATGCGCGCAGCCGCACCGTGTCGGCTGTCGGCGACGCGGCGAGCCGCGTCGGCGAAGCCCGCGACAATGCGCTCGAGGACTTCGGCGACGACGACGACGACTCGCTGGGCTGATCCCCCGCTAGCGCTCGCCCTCAGGGATCACGGCGATCGACTCGGTCACTGCCGCGATTCCGCTGAGGCGCTCGGGTGAGAGCACGCGATCGACTTCTTCCTTCGTCATCAGCCGCGCTTCGACGACGAGTTCCGCGATGGAGGCGTTGGTCGTGAGCGCGGTGTGCGCGAGCGCCGCCGATGCCGCGTAGCCGATGTACGGCGTGAGCGCGGTGACGACGCCAACGCTCGACCCGACCTGCTGCGACAGTCGCAGTTCGTTGGCGGTGATGCCGTCGATGCAGTTGATCCTGAGCGTGCGGCAGGCGTTCATCATCCAGGCGAGCGACTGGAGGATGCTGTGGGCGATGACCGGCTCGAATGCATTGAGCTGGAGCTGCCCCGCCTCAGCGGCCGCGGTGACCGTTGCATCCGCCCCGATCACCGAGAACGCGACCTGGTTGACGACCTCGGGGATCACCGGGTTGACCTTGCCTGGCATGATGCTCGACCCCGCCTGCCGTGGGGGGAGGTTGATCTCACCGAGTCCGGCTTGCGGCCCGCTCGAGATCAGCCGAAGGTCGTTGCAGATCTTCGACAGCTTGACGGCCGCGCGCTTCAGCGTGCCGCTCAGGGTCATGAAGATTCCGGCATCAGCTGTGGCCTCGATGAGGTCCGGCGCTGTCTCCATCTCGATTCCCGTGAGGGCGACGAGGTGCGCGCGCACCGACTCGGCGTACCTCGGATCCGCCGTGATGCCTGTGCCGATCGCGGTTGCGCCCATGTTGATCTCGTTCAGCCACGGAACGACCTCGCTGAGCCGGTCGTAATCCTCGCGCAGGGTGACGGCGAAGCCTTTGAACTCCTGGCCGAGCGTCATGGGGACGGCATCCTGCAGCTGGGTGCGGCCGACCTTCAGGACGTGGGCGAACTCCTTGCCTTTCGCTGCGAACGAAGCACTCAGCAGGGCGTGCTCCTCGAGGAGGCGCTGGAGCGAGAAGACCATTGCGAGCTTGATCGCGGTCGGGTAAACGTCATTCGTGCTCTGGCTCCGATTGACGTCGTCGATCGGGTGCAGATGCGCGTAGTCGCCGCGCGGGTACCCCATGATCTCGAGGCCGCGGTTGGCAATCACCTCGTTGGTATTCATGTTGGTTGAAGTTCCTGCACCGCCCTGGATGACTCCAACGACGAATTGGTCGTGGAGGGCGCCGTCGACGATCTCCTGGCACACCCGGTCGATCAGGTCGGCCTTCGCGGCATCCAGCACGCCGATGTCTTTATTAGCGCGTGCCGAGGCCTGCTTGACCCGCGCAAGGGCGGTGATGAGGTCGGGGTAGTTGAAGATCGCACGGCGCGTGATCGGGAAGTTCTCGAGCGCCCTCGCGGTGTGGATTCCCCAGTACACGTTCGCGGGGACCTCGCGGCTCCCGAGCGAATCGGTCTCGACCCTAATCGCCGGTGCTGTCGCGATCTCTTCGCTTCCGATCGACGGGCCGTTGGTCGGCGTTGGTGCAGAGCCTTCGTCGGTGTTGCTGTTGGTGTCTTGAACTGCACTGCTGGTCACGAGGTTTTCGTCCCCTTCAATGGACTGTTCATTGATGGCTGTCAGTAGGTCAAACGCTTGTGGCGTCGTTTCATACATCGATCAATCTCCTTTGATTGGCGATCAACGAGTCTAGCGCCAGGTGACGGCCAAAACCTTGAAGAATCGATGACGCTCAGAAGCGCGCGAAGAAGGGCGCAAACGCGGGAATGATGAGGCAAACGCCAGCAGCAATCAACAACGCGCAGAGCACGAAACATGCGATTCCGAGGATGCGCCATCGCCCGTCGGTCTCCGGACCGGCGAACCTCAGGCCGAGGGAGAACAGGAGCACGACCCCACACCCCCCGACGATCGAACCGACAAGCACCAGAAGGAAGTTTCCCCACTCGATCACGGTGTCCCCCTCGATGGTCGCTTCGCCTTCTGGCGCTTCCGCGGCCGGACGAATTGGGTCGGCTCAACCGCGAGGCTGTGGGAGGTGACCCGGGCTCGACGCGAGTACACGAAGATGCTGACGATGATCGCGGTGGCGACGACGGCATCCACCGTGATGCCGATCACCCCAGCGCTCGCGACGAATGCCGCGATCGCCCCAACCACTGCGGCGGCCGGGATCGTGATCAGCCAGCCAAGCGCAATGCGACCGGCCGTGCGCCACCGCACCGATGCGCCCTTGCGGCCGATCCCGGTGCCGATGACCGAACCAGATGCGACCTGGGTCGTCGAGAGCGCGAAACCAAGGTGCGTGGACGCAAGGATGGTCGCCGTCGTGGCAGCCTCCGCAGCGAATCCCTGTCCAGGTTCGATCTCGGTGATGCCCTTGCCGAGCGTCTTGATGATGCGCCAGCCGCCCGAGTACGTGCCGAGTGCGATGGCGAGCGCGCAGACGAGTATTACCCAGAACTCGGGCTGGGTGTTTGCTTGCTGGAATCCACCCGCGATCAGGGTCAGGGTGATGACGCCCATCGTCTTCTGGGCGTCGTTCGTGCCATGGGCGAGCGATACCAGCGACGACGTGAAGATCTGGCCGACCCTGAAGCCCTCGCGCTGGCGCTTCTTCGTAATCTTGTATGCCAGTCGGGTGGCGAGAAACGACACGAGGCCGGCCGTGATGGGTGCGAGAACAGCGGGCAGCACGATCTTCGACAGCAGCACACTCAGGTTGATCGAGTCGAATCCCGCCCCGACGATCGCAGCACCGATAAGACCGCCGAAGAGCGCGTGGCTTGAACTGGATGGAAGGCCAAGAACCCAGGTGACGAGATTCCACAGCACCGCGCCGAGGAGGCCGGCGAAGATGAGGGTCGGCGTGATCAGGACGCCACTTGGGCCCTCGTTGATCAGTCCGCCTGAGATGGTGTTCGCCACAGTCGTCGAGATGAAGGCGCCGACCAGGTTCAGCACGGCGGCAATGCCGACGGCTACTTTCGGAGTCAGCGCGCCAGTCGCGATCGGCGTCGCCATGGCGTTAGCCGTGTCGTGAAAACCGTTCGTGAAGTCGAAAAAGATTGCCAGTGCGATGACTAGCGCGACCATGAGCTGGATGTCCACTGCCGATGAGTCTTACAGCCGAGGGAACGGCCTGCAACTTCGCGGTGAACAATGGGTAAATCATGGGGATTCTCATGGCAGAAGCCGTTGACCCATCGTCCGAATCGGCTCCGAATGTCTTTAGACGGGCGTGTCGGATCGCAAGAATCGGATGCTGCGGTATATCGAAACGCTAGATATGCTGGTCAGCGGTGCTTAAAGCCAGCAATTCGACTCAGCGACCCGCGTTTTGGGGGGCGTGAAAAGCTGTCGCTTATTGCCTTTCGTTCCATAGAGTGCAGGAAACCTGTAATACATGAAGACAAGCGGGGGTAGTTCAGCGTGAACGACGACAACGGTTTCGGAGTACCAGCAGGCTGGTATCCCGACCCGCTCGGCCTGCCGCAAATGCGCTGGTGGGACAACCACGGCTGGACCGAGCACACCACTGAGGCGCGCGCTCCCATCGTCATCCAGGAAGCCAAACTTGCCTGGGCGGACGACGACCCGGCAGTCGACGAGCTCCCAACCCGCCGCGAGATGCGCGAGCGCGAACGCGAAACCGGCTCGGACGACGGCACCGAGGACGCGAGCGCACCGAACGCCGACGCACTGCTCCAACTCGAGGGCCCTTCATGGGACACGCTGCCAGCCGATGAACCGGCTCCGTCGGCGCTCCCTATCCCGGAATTCGTCCCTGCCGAGGCCACGCAGCCGGCGCAGCCGGCGACCGAAGTACCAACGCCGGTGGCGCAACCGCAGCAGGTTCCTGTCGCTGCAACGACCACCGCGGCGCCTGTCCTCGACCATGAGCCAGCGCGGGCAGAGTATGCCCAGCAGGCTGCCGCCCCCGCACAGCCGGCCGCAGCGGGCACAGTCGCCCACGCCAAGGCTCCGAGCCCGAACACGCCAGGCGGCTGGGTCATCGCCCTCCTGCCGCTCGCACAACTGGTCGGCACGCTGCTCGTCGTAGCATCGGCTGGCTCTGGCGGCACCAACGTCGCCGTCGTGCTGTCATTGCTGATCGCACCCTATTTCATCTCGATCCCCTTCGCGGTCGCCGACCAGCGGGCTTTGCGCAGGCACGGCTACGACCGTGCAGCCTCGTGGGCCTGGGTCCTCTTCTCTGCGCCGATCTACCTGATCGCACGCGCCATCCGGATCGTCATGCGAGCCGGCAACGGCTTCGGACCCGTGCTTGTCTGGGGCGCGCTCGTGTTGCTGCAGGTCGGCTCGATCATCGCGGTGCCCGGCCTCGTGATTTCGGCGCTGCCGCAGGTCTTTTCCGACCAGGCAGCGCAGTCCATCCAGCAGTCCGCAACGGTCTTCGGCCCGATCACGAGCGTGAAGTGCCCATCGCCGCCGGCAACCGTCATGGGACAGCAGTTCACCTGCACCCTGTACCGCATCGGATCCGGCCAGACGTATAAGGTCACCGCGAGCCTCCAGCGCCAGAACGGCTGGATCGGCTGGCCGGTCATCGACTGGGGCGACTACAGCTTGAGCCGCTAGGCGCGCTCATGCCGCCAGCCTTCCACGACATTGCGACCGCGAGTAGTAACGTGGCGAATCGGAAGAACCCTTACTTCCGAACGTCCCCGCAGTCGCATCGAGTGCGGGTGATCCGCGGCAATCCCGAAGGCGGTTAAGAGTCGTGTCAGACAACTCAACAGGTGCCGGCGGCAGTGCTGCGCCCGGCTGGTACGCCGACCCATATGACCCGAGCCAGTTGCGCTGGTGGAGCGGACAGGTGTGGACAGAGCATGTCTCGCCTGCCACGCCGCCGGCAGTGGCAGAGACTCCGCCGGCCGCGACAGCTGAGCAGGCTGGTGCAGCTGAGCAGGCTGGTGCAGCTGAGGCAGCGCCGGAGGTTGCTGCCGAGGCCGAACCAGCGCCCGCCATGGTTGCCGAGCCGGCGGCGACGCCGGAGGCGGCCGTGACATCCTCCGCGCCGGATGCGCTCCCGTCGAGGCGTGCGCTGCGTGAAGCGAATCTCGAATCCGAGGCCGCGCAGCCGGTCACTGCAGAGCCGCTTCCCGCGGTGCCTGTGGCTGCAGAGCCCGTCACGCCACAGCCCGTCACCCCAGAGCCCGTCACCCCAGAGCCCGTATCGCCAGAGCCCGTATCGCCGGCCTCGACTGCGACGGCACCGGCGATCCCGGTCCAGGAGCCGCACCAGCCCACGCAGGCGCTGCGTCCGGAAGACTTCGAGCTGGCGGCCGACCAAAACCGTTGGAACCAGCCACTGTCGACAGGAGCCGCGCCCGCCTGGAACCTGCCGGAAGCGGAGACTCCGGCGACTGCTTTGCCCGAGACTGCGCCCCCACAGACCGCCGTGCCCCAGACGGCCTGGCCCGAAACGAGCCAGCCGCAGTCAGCGGTGCCGGAAACAGCGGCAGCTGCAGCCGTGCCGCCCGAAATCGTCGTGTCAGCGCCGGTTGCCCAGCCGGTGGCGGGCGCCCAGCCGGACACGGGCTCGACGACGACGGATGACTGGGGACTGCGTCCAACAGGAGCGGCTGGGGATGCGGCGCCAAGGCCGACCACAGCGAACACCCCGTGGGCATGGCTCATCGCCGTCTCGCCGCTGATCGCGGCCGCCATCCTCATATACGCACTGGCGAACGGTACACCGAGCTTCTCGAATGTTCTGTTCCTCGTCGGATTCATCGCCCCGTACCTGCTCGTCGTCGTCTTCGCGGTCGCAGATCGCAGCCGCCTCGTCATCCTCGGGCACGCGGATGCACCATCCTGGACCTGGGCGGCCCTGACAGCGCCCGTGTACCTGGTCGTGCGTGGAGGGGCGATCCGGCGCGAACTCGGAAGCAGTGGGCCGTGGCTGTACGTCTGGCTGGCCTGCTTCGTCGTGGGCGTCGCGGCATTTGCGCTTTACGGTCTGCTGGCGGGACACGCGCTCGTGCCGGGCCTGCCGGAGGGCAAGCTCTTCTAGCCGCACGTCGCCACCAGCGGGGAGAATAGGCGCATGCCCAAAACCGTCCTCGCCATTCTGAACCAGCCATCCCTCGACACTCCCCCGCACACGCTGGGCGAGCCGTCGTTCGCGATCGTCGATCCACTTCAGCCGCATCTCAGCGTGCTCGATTTCTCGGCGACGCGCGGCGACGGGATCTTCGAGTCGCTCAGCGTGACCGCAGGTCACGTTCACGCAATGGAAGCGCACCTGCAGCGGTTTGCGGGCTCCGCACGGAAGCTCGAACTTCCCGCCCCCGACCTCGACGCGTGGCGGCTCGCAATCGAGGCGGTCGTCGCGCAGCTCGATCCTGTGCCGGAGGCCGTCGTCAAGACCGTTCTGACCCGCGGGATAGAGGGTGACGCCGATGCGAGGCCGACCGGCTGGGTCTACGGCTGGGTTTCGCCCGATCATCGAGCAGCTCGCAAAGAGGGTATTGCCGTCGTGACCCTCGACCGCGGCTACCGGCACGACATCGAACACAGCGCGCCGTGGCTCCTCACGGGCGCGAAGACCCTCTCGTACGCCGTCAACCGCGCTGTCGTGCGAGAGGCAGCTCGTCGAGGCGCGGACGATGTGATCTTCGTCAGTTCTGACGGCTTCGTGTTGGAGGGTCCAACCTCGAGCGTGATCTTCCAGCGCGACGACTCGCTGCTGACCCCGGGAACGGGCCTCGGGATCCTCGATGGCACAACGCAGGGCGACCTGTTCGAGTGGGCGCGTTCCCGAGGGATGCAGACCGGGTTCGAGCTGCTGACGCCGGCGCAGCTGGCAGAAGCTGACGCGATCTGGCTGGTCTCAAGCGGCCGCCAGGCGGCTCCGGTGCGCCAGATCGACGGTGTTGCGCACGCGATCGACCGCGATCTCAGCGACGACATGAACGCATACCTGCTAGCCCGCACGAAGTAACAGGGGCTAATGGCAGATGCCCGCAGGTCCAGCCGGCTCGACGGCCGAAGTGGAACGGCCGGAGCGGGAGGGCCGGGGCGGCGGTCGAAGAATGCAAAGAGCCATGTCTTCCGGAAAAGCTACCCCCGTAAAGTTCCGGATGGCTGTTGCCCGACCGCCGCACCCGAGTGTCCCCCTGTAGTGCTTCCAGCAGGTTATTCCCAGATTGCACCCCGGCGCTCCCCCCAGTCCGGGGCACCCCCGCCCGGGGGGCACATTCGGTTGCTGCCGTCAACCCCGTGCGTGTCGGAAACACCACGGGCGTAGGGTCGAACCGTGACGCAAAACGCTGGCACGACAGAACCGAGGCTCCCCGAGGGCCTCAGCTCCTGGGTGGCCGAGCAGCGCTGGTATGCGGGCAAGGGGTCGGAGCCCCGGCTCGAGAGAATCGGCGGCTGGACCATCGATACGAGCAACGCGCGCATCTCCACCCACTACATCCTCGACCGCGGAATCGACACGATCCGCCTGTACCAGGTGCCGTTGACGGAGCGCACTGAGCCCCTGCCGTCAACGCCCGCAATCGGCATTGTCGACGGCGTGTACATCTACGACGCGCCACACGACCCGGCTTATGCTCCGGCCATCCTCGACCTGGTCCTGTCGGAGGGGCTGGCGGGGGAAACGCGCGG
>DASYEE010000189.1:0-7864 GCA_036499165.1 Galbitalea sp.
GCTCGCCGAAGGTAGCGTTGATGACCTTGATGTGCACTCGAGCCTGCCGGACCGTGCTGGGCCGGTTCGCCTCATAGGCCCGCAACCAGGTCGCAGTCCACTCCCCCATCGTCGTCTTCGCATGCCGCGGATCGACGTAATTCCCCGTGACGACATCCGCGGTGACCTTGTCCAGCCAATGCTGGGCGCTGTTCTGCGGATCGCGCGGATTGTCCTTGAACCGGAAGTGGCGTGCATGCTCCTTGCCCCCCGTGTCACGGTAGCGTGCACGCCAGGTGCCGTTAGGACGTTTCTGGATGCTCGCCATAATGCTTACCGTTCGGCGGCGGGTGTCGCGTCATCGAAATGCTTGAGAACCCGCGTCTGAAACTCGTCGTCCGACAGCCCGGAGAGGTCTCGTAGTGGATACCAATACCTGTCGACCAACGCTTCGCTGAGAAGATCCATCACGCGTGACGCCTCGAATGGGTAGATCGCGGATGCCCTATGCACACTTTCCGAAACCCCTCGGTATAGATCGTCAACTATCGTCGCGAGGTCCGAATTGCTGCTTAGCAACTCGTCGACCAGGTCGTATGACGCGGGATTGACCTTTACATAGTCAGCGAGCTCTGGCACGTTGCCCCACGTGAACGGGAAAGCCTCGTCAAGTTGCCGCGCAACCGCTTCCTTGCGGAACAACAGCTCCGCTCCCGCTTTGCGGAAATCCTCGACGCCGCCGCGCAAATACTCGTAGCTGGCGCGCAAAGCTGCGGACGTGTCTGATTCGACCAAATCTTCAACCCGGTAATTGAGGATGCGCGCTATCACGAGAACTTCGGGGAGCCTGAGCGATCGAGGTGCCTTCTCGTTCTCAATCCGCGCGATCGTCGTCTGGTGAATGCCCGGAACGCCCGCGTCGGTCATGAGCTGTGCGAGTTCGGCTTGAGAGTACCCGGCGCGCTCGCGGGCCTTCTTGACGTTGCGAGCCGCGGCCTCATCGACGCTCGACGGAAAATCGGGACTTGTCTGTTCCACGCCCTAACACTCTCATGGATAACTATGCATTTCAACACGTGGCTACATTGACCCGCAACACACTGTGTAATATGCTGTCCTGTGTTCACCATCAAACACGAGGAAGGGGTGACCAATGGCTCTGACCGTTGAATTGCTCACGCTTACCGAGGCCGCCGAGCGCCTACGTAAGTCTGATGCTCAGCTGCGCTGGATGATCCACCAAGGCACGGCACCGAGGTCGGCGCTGATTGGCGGTCGGCGCATGTTCCGATCTGCCGACATCGAAGCCTTCATCGAGGCCGCTTTCGCCAGGGAGGTGGCCTAGTGGCTCGCCGCCACTCCTACCCCGTCCCGACTGCAGACCGAGCCGAACGGAACCTCGAGCGCTGGTTCCGCAAGAAACGCGTCGCGCTCGCCTTGAAAAAGAAAGTGGCCGTGCAGGGGACGCAACCCCTGACGGCCAATCGATCGCAAACCCACTAAGGAAAACGAACATGACAATTATCGCAGAAACCACCGCAGCGCTCAACATCAAGCCCGCCGACGACGCCCTTATGGTGTTCAACACCAGCGAGGTCGTCCCAACACCGATCGAGCTCGATCACGCCGAGCAATTCGCGAACTTCACGATCAAGGTTGAGTTCATGGCCGACGATAAGCCCGTCTCTTATGAGCCCGTGCCGGATATCGCCGGCATGCTCTACCGGTTCCCGGGCACTATCCGAATCCGCATGTGGGACGACACGTTCATGCTCCGCATGTTGCCTGGTTCAACAGAAGACGACGTCGACGAAATGAAAGCGATCGTGGAACAGGTCCGCTCCGGCCTCATGCGCCACATCCCGTTCCAGGAGCGCACCAGGAAAGACGGCCGCACATGGTGGTGGCTCGCGCCCGGCTTCATGGTGAAGCAGTCGCGGCCCGCCCGCATCAAATACCCGTCATACCTGACGGTCTGCGACGACGCCGACTGCGACGACACGTTCCACCTGGCCGAGAACAACATCTTCTTCCATAACAAGGATCTCGGCCTGAAGGATCTGTACCTCGAGCGCCCATCCAACGACGTCTGGAACATCCAACCACGCGACGACTGGGAATCTTTCACCGTCGCCGAGGCGATCGGGTATGCGAACGACTTGCAATGGGCTGCAGCCGAGGCCCTCAAGCTCAACCAAAAGCGGGCGGCGCTCTAGGGGATGCTCACGCGCAACCATATTCCACGGTCGGCCGACATCCGGTCATGTTCGGCCGACCGTGGTCGTCATCCGAAGAGAGGCAAGTGACACATGGGAGCGAACCTGGCACTCGAGGCGGTGGCTTATTGCAACACCAAGCAGATTGAAGCGACCCCTCGGGTACTGCTCATGTGGATGGCTCTGCGAGCTCTGGACGATGATTCCGCGCGCCCCGGATCTCCGGCGAGGAGGTCGTTCATGCGCAGACAGGAGCTCGCGGTGGGTCTCGGTCGAATGATGCCGGACCGGAAGCCGCGTGAGGATGATGTGGAGGCGCTGCGAGCGTGGGATGCCGACGATCAGGCTGTGACCCGCTGTTTGCGAAGGCTGAAGGTGGCCAACGCGATCGAGGAGGTCGGCCGAGCGCATAACGGCCGGACTGTGGAATACGAGATCAACCTCGGTCGGCCCTCTTCACTCACCGTCCCCCTTTCTTCGACGGTGAGCGTACCTGTAGGGGGACGCTCAGTGAAGAATCCGCCTTCACTCAGCGTCCCCCCAATAAGAACAGATGAGAAAGAGAAGAAACCGGGACGACAACCTCGCCCTACGCAAGCACCTCACTTCATCCCTGTGGATAACTCGGAGGTCGAACAAATTGCCAGTTGACGAACTCGACCACGGCCACCGCTGCGACCGCCACATCGGCGAAGCCTTCCGCGTGCGCTGCACCGACTGCGACCGCGAGGCAGAGCGAGCCACCGCGGAACGCACCGTCGCCGGACGGGTCCGCTACCAGGCCGGTTCTCACTGCCCGCGACACGACGGCTACATGCAACCCTGCGACGCATGCGCTCGCGATCTGCTGCGCGGTGACGCCGAATGACGTCGAGGAGTGTCGCCCGGTGAGTCAGTCGACTGGTTCGCTAGCCGCGCGCAACCGCTTCGGGTTGTGGTCGGTTTTCACCCAACGGCCATGCTTTCGATGCGGCCAGTGCAGCCAGCTATACGTGCGCCACACTTCCTGCAATTCACCCGGAACCACGGGCACGCGAACCGCGCCCGTAGACGTACGGTACCTCCCGACGACATGGAAGATAACACCGACTCGCATGGTCTCGATCTCCCCCGGAAGCGCTGTGAACCTGTGCGTGAGCCCCGGCGAGTTCATGTCCATAACGTCAGCTGTCGGAAGACCAGCTCGTATCTGGACGCCCCACGTTTGTACCCGCACGTCGTACAGGACAAACCCTCGTCTCGCGTGCACTTCGAGGTCGAACTCTCGAGCAAAGTTGAACGGCGGGACAGGTCGTCCGTTGAAATGCTGCACGCGGACCAGCATCGCCGGTTCGGGATCACGACGCTGGGTCACGAAGTCCACTACAGCGATCCCGACGGCGACGAACGCGAGCACTGCTGCGATGCCCTGTACGCCGGCCCAACCGGGCCAGCTGAGCCATGTGCCGATCCCCTGCCAGAACATGCGACGAAGCTTATCGGTAGGCTGCGCCCGCGAGGCTAGCGTGCTGGGGTTCTTATTCGATGACCTCAACGGTGGTTTCGTCACTGAGGTCAGTCGCGCCAACGTGCACGAGCGCTCGGATAGCAGTGTCGAGTCCCGCTTCCTTTGCATCGTCTTCTTCGGAGTCTCCTCCGAGCGAGTCGACAAGCACACGTACTTTCGAGATGGGCCGCGCGCTGTCGCTAACTGCCGAAGCGTAGCTGAACTCCACGTGATGCGATTTGTGCTCGTTCGGCGCGTATCGCTGGACCCCGGTCTTGAATCGTGCGAGGTCGACGAATGGCACGTTCACGACCACCGTGGTCCTATAGCGCACTTTCATCCCCGAACTCTACTGGCGGCTCAACCCTCAGCGTCGGCTTCTTCCTCGATCTCGTCCGTCGCGACGATCATCAAGAGGCTCATCGCGAAGCAAAGCAGCGCGACGGCGGTGACCGTCCACGCCACGATTGCTTGCGTGAGCGGATATCCATTCACCTGCACCCCGGCGAGGGCCACTCCCTCGCCGGCAAGGGATGTTGCGACCCCGCCGATGATGATCTGCCGCACCCACCGTCGTTTCCGCAGGTTGATGGTGATGGCTCGGCGCTCGAGGACGAGTGTGAGGAGCACGATCGGGAAAACGCCGGCGAGGACGGAACAGGTTGCAGAATTCACGCGCCCGAGCCTAGCGGCGGTGATCGGTTGAGCGCGCCGCAGCCAGGAGGCTACTTGAGCCGTGAGGATATGGTCCTCACGATCCCGATGTCTGCGCGGATGTGCGAGTACTTCACGAAGCGCTTCAACTTGGACAAGATCCGCAAAGACGAGCGCGGCGACAACCCGGAACTCGACCAGATGCTGGAAGCAATCAACTGGTCCTACAGCAACCTCATTGCGCTCCGCGAGCCACGAACTGCCACGGTGGGAAGCGAAACTGCGCCACACCGGGAAACGGCCACACCATGGGATCACCTCACCAGCCAACAAGCTGCGGACAGGGTAGGAGTCACGCGGCGGCGCATCAACAGCGCTTGCCAGGATCGATCTCTACCGGCCAGACAGTTTGACGGGCGATGGATCATTCGCCCTGATGATGTCGACATCTGGAACGCGGCTCGAAAGAATTAGGAGCCAGCCGTGGCCAACATCACCGACAGTCTCAACGCGCTCAGCGCGATTGACGTCTACGACAGCCTTGTCCAGTACTCCCCATCGGAAGCGAAGCTTCTCGACCAGTTGCAGAAGGCCACCGCCACCGGCGACTCAGCAACCATCGCCGGCATCACCCGATACGCAAGGCGATTCAAGATCCCGATCGTCACCGACATCGCAAGCGCGGCAGAGACCGCCGACACCGCGTTCCAGGTGATCTTCGCGAACTACCAGGGCGCGATACGGGAAGTCCGAGACGCCCTCACCGCAGGCAAGATCAGCTCCGCATACGCAGCCGAACTCCGCGGGGCATCGATGCTCCGACAGGACTTCCCGGCACAGATCCAGGCTGCCGTCGACAAAGCGCTCGTCGTCACGCGGATGGCACAAGCGACGCTGCAGGGAGAGCTCGCGAAGATCGCAAACTCAACCACGGGAGACCCGACCACCGAGCTCCTCACGGAGTTGCGCGTCACCCGGGCATGGGGCCGCCTCAAGCCACTCCTCGACGCCAGTGACGGCGACTTCTCTCAGTACATTCGGCTGCTGGGTGAAACCACCGACCAGTACGAACTCCTCGCACTCCTCAACGAAGGCCCTGCCTACCTCGAACTCCACGGAGTCAAGAGCGCAAGCAAACAGGTCAACCAACGACTCGGCCAGATCTACCCCGCAATCGCCACGGCAGCCAAGGACGCGCACGCGGCGGAGAAGTTCGAGATCGTCATTCGCACCGACGCCGGGATTCTGACGCGCATCACGGGAGACGGCAACGGCTTTGTCGACGCCCTCAAGTCCGAGGGATATGTCGACCCGACCGCGGTCAACTACTTCTAATCGACGCCCAGGATGTCACAAGTACAGCGACCACGCGCCAGCTACCGCGCTGGCACACAGGCCCGCGATGACCAGCGCACCGTTGACCCACAGGCCACGCCAGGCGTAGCGCAGCGATGGCGGATCAGCACCGAACTCCGCGTTCAGATCCGCGACGATGAGCGGTCGCTTGCGACGTTCACGACGCTGTCGATGCAGACCGATGACGGTTGCAGCAACGCCGGTCGACGGGAGCACCGTGCCCAGCACGATCAGTACGACGATCCACGCTCTCGCATCCATGTTGCTGATGATGCCAGAGCGCGCGACGTGCGCCGAACAGGCGTTCGAGTGTCGGTCCATAGGTCACGGCCTATGGGTGGGGGGAGACCCCCGCTTTCGCCGTCACGGGGACGCGCCGGGGAGGTGCCTAAATGGCGCGGTAGAGCGAAGCCCCGATTTTTTCCCCATCTTGAAGGAGTGTTCGAATGACTGAGACCACAGCTAGCCGTACCCCGGCGGCATCAAAGCGCGCGACTCAGCAGACGGCGGAACCACGGCCGCCGCGGGTGCTCGGCCGACGAGGAGCGGCCCTCTGGCGCAAGCTCGTCGCCAAGTACGAATTCGACCCGCAGGAGATCGAGCTGCTGCTCGAGACCTGCCGAACCCTCGACCGCATCGACGATCTCGAGAAGTCCGTCTCTGAGAACGGCGTGATGATCGAAGGCTCGCAGGGTCAGAAGGTCCTCAACGGTGCAGTCGCCGAGATGCGTCAACAGCAGACCGGCTTCGCTCGCCTCGTCGCGCAACTCAATCTGTTCGACGCCGAGCTCGGCCAGGCCCTGTCGGCTCGCTCGGTCGCGTCGAAGACAGCAGGGCAGGCACGCTGGCGCGAACGAACGGCAGCCAAGCGTGCCTAGGCTCCGTGTCTTCGTCGAGCCGGTGGCGGATGACGCCCCGGACGAGTTGATGGACCCTTTCGCCAAGGTGTGGTCGACCGCTGACACGGCGCGGGTGTGGCTTGAACGTCACGGGCTACGTCGACGACTGCGCGCCGACGCCGACCTGGTCGCAATGACCCCCGCCGAGCGGTGCACACACGCCGCGTCAGCATGGGCAGTACGGGAGGCCCGTCGTGGCTGAACTCAACATCGACATTTCCGCGCTCTCGGGCGACAGCGACGCCGACCAGAAGCGTTGCCTCAGATTGGTTCTCGCCGCCCTCGAGGACGACTTTGTGCAGCTTGCCGAGATCGTCCGCGAGGTCCACGACGATCCTCGCGGCTTCGATCGCGCCGCATGGGAGCTCCTCGTGGCGCTGTCAGTTGGGCTCGCTCGCCAATGGGCCCTCGAGAACGGGCCGGAGGCCGCGGCCGCAGGAATTCGCGCGACGCTACTCAGCGCCGCTGCTGAGAACGGAGAGAACGATGCCCGATAGGACTACCAAAGTCACCCTGGTCGCTCAGATCAGCAACTACCTGGCCAACATGACGTTGGCAGAGAAAGCCACCCAGAAGCTCGGCGACTCGGCCATGGCGTCTGCGGAGCGGCAGAAGGCGGCCTCCGCGAAGGCTGGTGCTGCTCTTATGGGCATCGGTGTGGTCGCCGCCGCTGCCGTTGCCATCGCCGTGAAGGAGTTCGCTGACTTCGACGCGAAGATGGCGCAACTGCAAACCCTGTCGCACGCGAACTCCGCAGACATGCAGGCGCTCACCACCGATGCCCTCACCGCAGGGCAGAAGATCGGGTTCACCGCCAACGAGGTTGCGGATGCCGAAATTGAGATGGTCAAGGCAGGTATCTCCGTCACCGACATCATGGGCGGTGCCCTACCCGGAGCGCTGACCCTCGCCGCGGCAGGTCAGATCGATGTTGCGGACTCAACCGAGATCGCAACGATCGCGATGACTCAGTTCGGTCTCAAGGGCAAAGACATCCCCCACGTTGCTGACCTCCTCGCCGCCGGCGCGGACAAGGCCCTCGGGTCCGTCGGTGACCTCGGTGAGGCGCTGAAATCCGGTGGCCTCGTCTCCGCGCAGTTCGGGATCTCCCTCGACGACACCATCGGGACCCTATCCGCATTCGCGAACGCGGGCCTTCTCGGCGAGACCGCCGGCACCGATCTGCGGCAGATGCTCCTCAAGCTCGCGGCACCGTCGAAAGAGTCCGGTGATGCGATGAAACAGCTCGGCATCAGCGTCTACGACTCCGCCGG
>DASYEE010000190.1:0-5727 GCA_036499165.1 Galbitalea sp.
CTGGCCAACCTCCTCCAATCCTGAGCTGGTACTCGGGTTCGGGCCGGGCAGTGCATCTGCGTTGCGGGTACCGGTGGGCCGTGCAGGAGACAGAGCTGACGTGCCTGCGACCATCAGGCGGCCGCCCGCGGGACCGGACAGCGGCTGGGTTACCGCCGATGAGCCGGCGTTCAGCCTGTCGCAGGACAAGGCCACACATGAGGTCGCCGTGACGTTTGGTGCCAGGTCCCGGCTTCGTAACCCTTCCGGTGCCGACATGGAGCTGGACGAGAAATACACCGCCCGCGTGCAGGCCGACCGCCCCAATGGGGCCGCGGTGCTCGCGAGGATCGATGTCTGCCTGCGCATGCCCGCGGGAGAGCGGGTGACGGTCAACGTGCGCAGCACGTCATCCCGGCGCGCGAGTGTCGTCGAGGCCAACGTGACCATGGACGGTGTCACCGTTTTGGGTCAAAGCTGGACAGGTCACGACACGATTACAGAGACGGTCTGATCCGACAGCAATTCCTGTCTAGGTCTTGCACCAGCTCCGGCCCAGGATCATACTGCGGTGAGCAGATGCGCACTCAGTGAGCGGATGTCGGACGTCCCGCTCGGTTTCCAGTCCAGACACCCTGTCGACTGTCGTGCCGGAGGAGGACTTGACGTGGGTTCTCACATTGATCGCCAGACGGACGGCTTGGCCGAGTCCTACCTCAAAGGCGGAATTTCGCGGCGGGCATTTGTGACGCGGTTGCTGGCGCTCGGCCTCGCGCCCGGCGCCGTCGCGTCGGTCGTCGCCGCATGCAGCAACCCGTCCCCGTCCGCCAGCAGCAGTAACGCGGCGCCCGGGGAGCTGGCGGGCAATGTGCGGTTCCTCGTCGGCCCCTGGTCCAACGAGGAGGTGGCCCATCAGCAGCACACCGCCAAGGCGTTCCAGGCCCTGCACCCCAAGGTCACGTTCTCGTTCCGTCTGTACGACTGGGGTTCCGCGGGTCAGCAGATCAACACGTCTGTGATCGAAGGCGCGCAGGACATCTACATGACGACCGAGAGCTCCTATCCGGACTACGAGGCGCACAACACCTTCGTCGATCTCGCCCCGCGCGTCAATGCTTCATCCTTCGCCGCGGAAAAGGCCAAGTACCTCTACATGGACCGGATCGAGTCCTACGGTCCGAAGGTCCTCGGCCTCCCCATCAGCTGGCACGTCGAGGATGCCATGTTCGTGAACATGGACATGGTGAACGCGGCCGGCTTCGACGAGAGCTTCGCCGACACGTGGCCCACCTTCCTCGAAGCCGTCACCAAGATGACCAAGCCGGGCAAGACGTACGGGTTCGGAATCGGCATCCAGATCGGCGGGTACGCAGAGTGGTATCAGCGCCTCCGTGCCGCAGGGGGCTCGTATCTAACTCCGGATCACAAGACCGTCAACGTCAACCATCCGGACGTGGTGCTGGCGACACAGCAGTTCGCCGATCTCTTTAAGAAGGGGATAGCGCCACCGCTCGGCACCTACACGTACGATGACGCGCCCGCGGCGTTCGCTGCCGGCAAGATGGCGATCTACTCCTCCGACCTTGCTACCACGACGACGCTGCCCAAGAAGGTCCCCTTCAACTGGAAGCTGCTCCCGTATCCGCCTGGTCCAGTCAGCCGGGTCAACTTCAACGACCTGAGCCTGTACATGATCAACCCTCAGTCTTCGGACCAGGACCTGATGTGGGAGGTTCTGAAGTGGTGGACCTCCGGGCCGAACGATGCTTACTGGGCCGGCAACTCGGGCACCTACCCGGCGCGGGTCGACGCTCCAAATTACGGCTACAGCAAGTGGGCCGCGCCTCAGATGGGTGAGGCGTTCGCGTCGTTCAAGAAGTACGCCGTCGGGTTGGAGAACTTCCCCCAGTGGGCGGATGTCGAGAACGCCGCGGAGGCCGAGATCCAGAACTGTTACGGCGGAAAGGAGACAGCGCAGCAGGCCGTCGAAAACGTCGCGAAGATCGTCCAGCAGCAGACGGGAGCTGCTCAATGACGCTCCTGGCCTGCGGGGCAGCCCGCCTTGACCTGGCCTGCGGCGTGGCAGGCGACGGCCGGCTGACGCACTAGAAGGGGACTCGTCGGTTGCCTGGGATGCGCCTTTCGCCCGCGGAGCATCGTCGGCTGCGGAGGCGTGCGCGGCTTCAGCGCGAGCTCACGGGCTGGGCGTTTCTCGGCCCGATGTTCTTTTTCTTTGTCCTGTTCCTGCTCGTGCCGGTGGTGGGAACGTTCTGGTGGAGTACCCGGTCGGGCGGTTTGCTTGGCGCAACCACGAGCGTGGGCCTCAAGAACTACACGACGTTTCCACAGCAGGTTGATGCCCTGACCGCCGTGAAGAACACGCTCGACTTCGCGTTGCTGTCGGTTCCCCTGACGCTCGTGCTCGGGGTGCTGCTGGCGCTCCTGATGGTTAAGGTGGGTCGTGGCGGCGGCGTCTACCGCTTCTTGATCTACTTCCCGACCCTTGTCCCCGGTATCGTGGCCGGGCTCATCTGGCTGTTCCTCACGAACCCCGATTTCGGGTTGTTCAACAACATCCTTCACGCCGTCGGAGCCAAACCGGTCGTGTGGCTAGGCTCGAACTCGGCGCTGCGGACGCTGGCCGCCGTCGACGTCTGGCGTAACGCGGGGTATTGGGCGATCTTCTTCGTCGCCGCCCTCATCGGCCTGCCGCAGGAGCTGTACCAGGCTGCGGCCCTCGATGGGGCCGGGCCGCTGGCGCGCTTCTGGCATCTGACGCTGCCGATGCTGCGGCGGATATTGCTGTTCGCGCTCGTCGTGTCGACGATCTTTGGGCTCCAGGTATTCGACACCGCGCTGATCATGACTGCTGGCGGACCGGGCTATGCGACGACAACAATCGTCTATCGCGTCTGGCAGTACGTCTTCGCCTATCCCGACGAGATCGGGTTGGCGGCCGCCATGTCCTCGTTGCTCGTCGCCGCCATCCTCGTTCTTACCCTGGTCCAGCTTCGAGCGCTGCGCAGCCGGCGAGGATTGGATTAGCGTGGCCACGGTCAAGCAGGTCGAGCCCCGTCCCGCCGCCCGAGGCGGCGCCGCAGGCACCAATCTCCCCCGGGAGGCTCGTCGCGCGCACCGACGTCGCCGACTCGGATCCACCGGTCGGCATGCCGCCCTGGCGTTCGCCACGCTGGTGTTTGTCGTCCCGTTCTACTACGTCATTCTGGCATCTGTGAAAAACAGCAATCAGATCTTCTCCTACCCGCCGAAGCTGCTTCCTTTCCCGGTCTACCTCGGAAACTTCAAGGAACTGCTGGGCCAGACTCAATTTCTGCGGTGGATGCTGAACACGCTGATCGTCGCGGGCTCGGTCGCCGCCATCAAGGTCCTCATAGACTCAATGGCTGGATATGCGCTGGCCAAGCTGCAGATCACGGGAAAGCGGATCATCTTTATCCTCATGCTGATCCTCCTCATGGTGCCTCTGAGCGCCCTGATCGTGCCGCTCTGGTCGCTGATCAGAATGCTCGGCCTGCTCGATACGTACTGGGCGTTGATCCTGCCCGCGCTCGCCAACCCGCTCGGGGTGTTCCTGATGCGGCAATTCATTCTCGGTCTGCCCTCAGACCTCATGAATGCCGCCCGGCTCGATGGCATGAGCGAGTTCAGTATCTACTGGCGCATCGTCCTGCCGCTGATCAAACCCGGCCTGGTGGTCCTGGCGGTGATCATCTTCACCGATCAGTACGTCAGCTTCATCTGGCCGCTAATCGCGACAACCAGCAACAACATGGAACTGCTGACCGTCGGTGTCGCCAACTTGCACGCGCGCGGCGGAGTCAACTTTGGTCTCTGGTCGGCTTCGGCGGTCATGTCGCTCGTGCCGATCGCCATCGTGTTCTTCGCGCTGCAGCGGCAATTCATGTCTCGTTCCCTGACGGGCGCCCTGAAGCAGTGAGCCAACGCGTGGAGGAACTGTGAGCGCTCCGTCCGATCCTGCGATCGAGATGGTCGACGTCTGCAAGGACTACGGCTCGGTACGAGCGGTGCAGAACGTCGATCTCGCCATCGCCGAGGGAGAGTTCGTCGTCTTGCTGGGGCCGTCCGGTTGCGGGAAGAGCACGTTGCTGAAGCTGGTGGCCGGCCTCGAGGACCTCAGCAGCGGAGAGGTCTACATCGGTGGACGGCTCGCGAACTACCTGAAACCCGGGGACCGTGACGTGGCCATGGTCTTCCAGAACTACGCGCTCTACCCGCACATGACGGTACGGAAGAATCTCGGCTTCCCTCTGCACAGGCAGCGGAAAGCAAAGAGCTTCGTTACGGATCGGGTTGATTTCGCGGCTGACCTGCTGCATCTGCAAACCGAGCTGGACCGCTATCCAGACGAGCTCTCGGGCGGGCAGAGGCAGCGCGTTGCCCTGGGTCGCGCCATCGTGCGGGAGCCATTCGCGTTTCTCATGGACGAGCCGCTGTCCAACCTCGACGCTCTTCTGCGGGTGCAGATGCGCACGGAACTGCTCCGGCTTCACCGCCGGGTCGGCCGGACAACGATCTATGTGACCCACGACCAGACCGAGGCCATGACCATGGCCGACCGGCTCGTCGTGATGCGGGATGGTGTCGTGCAACAGGTCGGTCCTCCCGATGACGTGTACGACCGGCCGGTCAACACGTACGTGGCGACGTTTGTCGGTGCCCGCTCGATGAACCTCTTCGAGGGCCGTGTCGTCACCGCGAACGGTAATCGCCGCTTCGAGGGGCCCTTCTCGCTCGATCTGGCAGCGGACCCCCTATCGGGAATAGCCGATGGCGAGATCGTGCTCGGGGTGCGTCCCGAGGACGTGTCGGTCTGTCCCGACGGCGCCCCAGGGCAGCTGACCGGAGTCGTCGAGCTCGGGGAACGGATCGGTGGAGACGTCTATCTCAATGTCCGGATGCCAGAGGGGAACACGATCGTCATCTCTGTCGACGCGTCAGACAAGATAGGCGAAGGCGAGTCCCTCTGCATGCAGGTAGCTCAAGACAAGCTCTGTTTCTTCGGCGCCGACGGAGCCCGGCTCAGCACAGGAGGACGAGATTCGTGACAGGCAGCGCCCCGGCCAGCGTGAGGAGCGACACGTTGCCGCTTAGCGTGGGACCAGATCGAAGGCATCTGGTCGACCAGTCAGGTCACGCCGTGCTTATTCAGGGTGATGCTGCGTGGTCGCTGATCGTCAACACGACGATGGACGAGGCGACCTGGTACCTGGACCAGCGCAGGGCGCAGGGATTCAACGCCATCTTGATCAATTTGATCGAGCGGCTATTCGCCACGGACCCGCCGAGAAACCTGATGGGCGACGAGCCGTTCACGACTCCCGGCGATTTCACCACCCCCAACGAGTCATATATGGCACATGCGGAGCAGATCCTGGACCTGGCTCGTGCCCGGGGCATCATCGTCATCCTCTATCCGGCGTTTCTCGGATATCCACGACCTCACTATCCAGGTTACGGCGGTCAAGCCGAAGGGTGGTACGACGAGGTCGTGGCGAATGGTCCGGACGGATGCCGCGCATACGGGGAATACCTGGGACGGCGATTCGGCAGCTACGAGAACGTGATCTGGAGCATCGGTGCCGACCGGAACCCCGAGGATGCCCGGGCCGGTCTCGAGGCGCTCGCGTCGGGCATCAAGACGACTGCGCCTGGCTGCCTGATGACCGCGCAGATGCTCCCAGAGCATTCGGCGGCCGAGGAGTACCC
>DASYEE010000191.1:0-3711 GCA_036499165.1 Galbitalea sp.
AGAGACATCTACGCCGCTTTTAGCACCACGGGATAGCCGTGTTACGCTGATAGCTGCCTAAATCCGGTTCTCTGCGCACGGCTGCTGCTGAGGACCGGCAAAGGGATCCTTGATCTTTAGCCGATCGGATCTCGCGGCAAACATCCCTCTACTTTCACCGGTTCAGATTGCTGCGCGCGCATGCGTGCGCGCGAGCATCCGGTAGCCAACGTCCACATCAACGAAAGAGATCCTGTGTCTACCAAGTCACGTACCCGCAGCAAGACCCGCCTGTCTCGCGCGCTGGGCATTGCCCTGACCCCGAAGGCCGCGAAGTACCTCGAGAAGCGTCCGTACGCTCCGGGTGAGCACGGCCGCACCAAGCGCAAGGCCGACAGCGACTACGCCGTGCGTCTTCGCGAGAAGCAGCGCCTGCGCGCCCAGTACGGAATTCGCGAGGCCCAGCTGAAGATTCAGTTCGAGGAGGCTCGCCGCGCCGCGGGCCTGACCGGTGAGAACCTCGTCGAGCAGCTCGAGATGCGTCTCGACGCAATCATCGTGCGTTCGGCGATCGCCCGCACGACGGCACAGGCCCGCCAGATGGTCGTGCACCGCCACATCCTGGTCGACGGCCAGCTCGTCGACCGTCCGTCGTTCCGCGTGAAGCCGGGCCAGCTCGTTCACGTCAAGGCACGCTCTGAGGGCATGGAGCCGTTCCAGGTTGCCGCCGCCGGCGGGCACGTGGATGTCCTTCCGAAGGCCCCGGCCTACCTCGAGGTCGAGCTCGACAAGCTGCAGGTGCGTCTCGCGCGTCGCCCGAAGCGTGCCGAGGTTCCCGTGACCTGCGAGGTGCAGCTCGTCGTCGAGTACTACGCCGCCCGATAGGGCCTCGATACGCGCCCCGGGCGCTCAAGGACTACCGACTATGACGGGGTACCGGCGTTCGCGCTGGTACCCCGTCGTGTTTGCGCCGATAGGCTTGACCCACCTATTCACGACCGTTTGAGGAGCATCCCATGAAGAACATCCTTTTGCTCATTGTCGGCGTCGGCGCGGGCTTCGTCATTGCTCATCAGGTCAGCAAGACGCCTGCCGGCAAGCAATTCTTCGAAGACGTTGAGACCCGGGCGAAGGAGTTCAGCAGCGCACTCATCGACGGCTACAAGACCCGCGAGGCTGAACTTCGCGGGGAGTAGCCCGTCAGTCTCAATTCGAATCGCCGGGCCTCGACGCGTCGCGTTCGCGACTGCTCGACCACCGACAGGGAAACCCCATGCAAACTGCAGACATCCAGAGCCGCTGGCTCAACTTCTTCGGCGACCGCGGCCACACGATTGTGCCGTCGGCGTCGCTCGTCAGCGATGACCCCACCCTGCTCTTCACGGTCGCGGGCATGGTGCCCTTCGTCCCCTACCTGACGGGACTGGTTCCCGCGCCATTCCCGCGAGCGACGAGCGTGCAGAAGTGCATCCGAACCCTGGACATCGAAGAGGTCGGCAAGACTCCACGCCACGGCACGTTCTTTCAGATGAACGGCAATTTCTCATTCGGCGATTACTTCAAGGAGCAGGCGATTTCCTACGCCTGGGAACTCCTGACGTCGTCGGAGGCCGATGGCGGCCTCGGGTTCCAGCCCGGTGACCTGTGGGTAACCGTCTACAAGGACGACGACGAGGCGATCGCACTCTGGAAGAAGATCGCCGGACTTCCGGATGAGAGAATCCAGCGTCTCGACATGGACACCAATTACTGGTCGACGGGCCAGCCTGGTCCCGCCGGTCCGTGCTCGGAGATTTTCTTCGACCGCGGTCCTGCCTACGGCAGGGATGGCGGTCCGGCAACCGACGACGACCGTTACGTCGAAATCTGGAACCTCGTCTTCATGCAATACCTGCGTGGCGAGGGTTCGGGCAAGAGTTTCGAGATTCTGGGCGAGCTGCCCAAGAAGAACATCGACACCGGCATGGGCATGGAGCGTGTCGCGTTCCTGAAGCAGGGAGTCGAGAACTTCTACGAGATCGACCAGGTTCGACCCGTGCTTGACCGTGCAGAAGCCCTGTCCGGCCGGCGTTACGGCGCTGTTCACGACGATGACGTACGAATGCGCGTCGTCGCCGATCACGTGCGTTCGTCGCTCATGCTCATGTCGGACGGCGTGACCCCGAGCAATGAGGGGCGGGGCTACATCCTGCGTCGCCTGCTTCGCCGCAGCGTGCGCGCCATGCGTCTGCTGGGCGTCGAGGAGCCAACGTTCGCCGAGCTGCTTCCGGCATCCCGTGACGCAATGAAGGCGTCTTACCCCGAGGTCGCCACCGAGTATGACCGCATCTCCCGACTTGCGCTGGGCGAGGAGGAGACTTTTCTGAAGACGCTCGCGGCGGGCACCAGCATTCTGGATGTCGCGGTCGAGAAGACTGCGAAGAAGGGCGGCAAAGAGCTCGCGGGTGACACCGCGTTCCTGCTGCACGACACTTTCGGATTCCCGATTGACCTGACGCTCGAGGTCGCTGAGGAAGCCGGACTCACTGTCGACCGCGCCGCGTTCGACTCACTCATGCTCGAACAGCGCACCAAGGCCAAAGCCGATGCGAAGGCCAAGAAGACGGCTCTGGCCGACCTCTCGGTGTACAGCGAGTTCCGTGCGGCGGGGGAGACCGTCTTTACGGGCTATGACCTTCTGACGACGGAAAGCACGATTCTCGGGCTGATCGTCGGCGGCGAATCGGTGAGTCGCGCAGTTGTCGGAGACATCGCGGAGGTGATTCTGGCGGAGACCGCGCTCTATGCGGAGTCTGGCGGCCAGGAGGCTGATGCCGGCGCGATCGTGGGCACCGGGTTCGACCTCGAAGTTCTCGACGTCCAGAAACCGGTCAAGGGTCTCATCAGCCATCGTGTGCAGGTGCGCAGTGGCGAGGTCGCCGTTGGCGACGCAGCGACAAGCATCGTCGATCCGACCTGGCGACACGCGGCCGCGCAGGCGCACTCCGCAACGCACCTCATCCATGCTGCGCTTCGGCAGACACTGGGCGAGGAGGCTCACCAGGCCGGTTCGTACAACAAGGCCGGGTACATGCGACTCGATTTCAACTGGAACAAGCCCCTGTCACCGTCGACCCGCAGCGAGATCGAGAACATCGCCAACAATGCGATCGTGGACAACCTCGAGGTGACGACTCGTGTGCTTCCGCTTGAGGAGGCGAAGGCCCTCGGTGCGATGGCGCTCTTCGGCGAGAAGTACGGCAACGAGGTTCGTGTCGTGCAGATCGGCAGTCCGTGGTCGCTTGAGTTGTGCGCGGGCACGCATGTCAGCCGGTCCTCGGAGGTAGGCCTGATCAATCTGGTGAGCGAGTCATCCATCGGTTCGACCAACCGCCGCATCGAGTCGCTGGTGGGCCTCGACGCCTTCAAGGATCTCGCGGCCGAGCGGGCGATCGTGTCTGTTCTTTCGTCGTCGCTCAAGACGCCGCGAGAACAGCTCCCCGAGCGAATTGCGGAGCTGGCCGCAAATCTGAAGGCGGCGGAAAAGCGGATTGCGGCTTATGAGGCAAGCGAGCGCAGTGGACGGGTTCCCGCCATCGCGCAGTCGGCAACTCGAGTGGGTCGGGTATTGCTCGTTGTCGAGAATGTCGGACCGCTCGGCTCAACCGACGATCTGCGCTCCCTCGCGACGAGTGTTCGTGAGCGTCTCGGAGTCGAGGCATCCGTTACTGCGCTGGCCGCCATTGTCGAGGG
>DASYEE010000192.1:0-7424 GCA_036499165.1 Galbitalea sp.
CGCGTGCCTCAGCTTCGTTTCGCGGAATGCGACGCCGACGGCACTCGTGTAGCGCGCACCGATGCGATTGGCGAAGCCGGGCTTCGCGTTGGCCTCGTGCAGTGCGAGAGGGGTGCCGAGCGCGTGCGCAGCCCGATACGCCGGAGCGGAGGCGTACCCACCGAAGCCGACCACGACATCCACGCCGCGATCCTCGATGTAGCGCCTTGTCTGTTCGACGGCCGCGCGAAAGCGTCTCGGAAACGAGAACGCGGCACGGTTCAGCTTCCGTGGGAACGGCAGTCGCTCGATCGTCAGCAGTTCGTATCCGCGGTCAGGGACCAGGCGGGCTTCGAGACCCTCCCTGGTCCCGAGCACGAGCACGGTCGCATCCGGGTCATCCGATCGGATGCGGTCGGCGACCGCGAGCAGCGGGTTGACATGGCCGGCGGTGCCCCCGCCGGCGAGAAGAAACGTGGTCACGACTGTTCCTGCGCCTGAACTGGGGCCCGCCTGGCAAAGGACAGCACGACGCCGATGGCCACGAGCGAGGCGATGAGTGACGATCCGCCGGCCGACAACAGGGGCAACGGAACGCCGAGCACCGGTAAGAATCCGAGAACCACGGCGATATTCACGAACGCCTGGCCGATAAGCCAGATCATGACTCCGCTCGTCACGAGCTTCGCAAACGGATCCCGCGTCGTGCGGATGATGCGCACGAACGCGATGGCGAGGAGCACGAACAGACCGAGCACGAGTACGGCGCCGATCAGCCCCAGCTCCTCGCCGATGATCGCGAAAAGGAAGTCGTTGTCGGCCTCAGGCAGCCAGCCCCACTTGACCTTGGATTCGCCGAGGCCAGACCCGAAGATTCCGCCGGAGGCGATGCCCCACCATCCGTGCACAGTCTGCCAGCAGGCCTTCTGCAATTCGGCGGCGCTGGTGCAGCCCCCGAGCCAGGCACCGATCCGGTCGCTGCGCGAGGTGCCGACCTGGGTGAAGATCAGGCCGATTGCCGCGAGAACGGTCCCGGCGACGACCAGGATGCGCATCCGCACGCCCGCGTAGAACAGGCACCCCATGACGATGCTGACGAGGATGATCGCGGTACCGAGGTCTTTTCCCGCGAGCACCAGGCCGATCGCGACGCCTGCCACCGGAGCGATCGGCAGGGCGACGTGCTTCCAGTCGGAGAGGAGCTGTTCTTTTCGAGAGAGGATCCATGACACCCACAGGATGAGCGCAAGTTTGACAAGCTCAGACGGCTGAGCCGTGAACCCGCCGATTTTGATCCAGTTCTGGTTGCCCTGGAACCCGTAGCTGAGACCAGGAACGAATACCAGGAGCTGGAGCGCAGATGTCACGAGGACCGCAGGCCATGCCCACTTCTTCCAGAAACCGATGGGCATGCGCGACGCGACGAGCATCAGCGGGACCCCGATGAGCGCGTAGAGCCCCTGGCGGGTGAACGAGCTGAAGAAGTCGTGCCCAGGGGACGCGCCATCGTCGACCGACGACGACGACAGCACCATGATCAGTCCAAAGATGACGAGAAACAGCGTCGTGCCGAGCAGGAGGAAAAACGTGCTGGTCTCCGCGCCGAACACACGCTGGGCCACGAGCACTGCGGAGGCGCCAGACCGGCGCGGTGCCCCGTCGCCTTCCGGGCCGGATGCGTTATGAGCCCGCGGAAGGCGAGTTGTCGTCATCCGCTGCTCCTTCCAGGTGATTTCGTACGGCCGTTGCGAATCGCCTGCCCCGATCGGCGTAGTCCGCGAATTGGTCCATGGATGCCGCCGCCGGCGCCAGCAGCACGACGTCCCCCGCCTTTGCCACGGCGGCAGACAGCCGCACGGCTACTGGCATTACCTCATTAGTGTCATCGGTGTCGACCTCGAACACCGGCAGCCCGGGCGCGTGTCGCTCGAATGCAGAGCGCAGTGCGGAACGGTCGGCGCCGATGAGCACAGCGGCAGCGATTCGATCGACCTGTGATCGCACAAGCTCGTCGACATCCACACCCTTGAGGAGCCCGCCGACGATCCAAACGACAGAAGGATGCGCCCGCAGCGACGCCAGGGCCGCGTGGGGGTTGGTCGCCTTCGAGTCGTCGATCCACAGGATCTCTGCGGCAGAGGCGACGACCTCTGTGCGGTGTGAGTCGATCTCGAAGGTTTGAAGTCCGCGACGAACCACCGCTGGTTCGACTCCAAGCGATCGCACGAGCGCGGATGCCGCCAGGACATCCGCGACGAGGTGCGGTGCGCCGAGACCTGCGGCAACGAGCTCATCGCGGGTCGTGAGCTCGAGGGCAGTCGTCGCTCGTTCCTCGAGAAACGCGCGATCGCACAGAATGCCGTCGACAATGCCGAAATCGCTCGGCCCGGGTGCATCAAGGCCGAATCCGATGGCCCTGCAGCCTTCGATGACCTCAGCGTCTTCGACCATGCGCATGGTCGCCTCGTCGCCGCGGTTGTAGACCGCCGCGACCCGGGTGTTCGTGTAAACCTTCGCCTTAGCCGCAACGTACTCGGCTTTCGAGCCGTGCCAGTCGAGATGGTCGTCCGCGATGTTGAGGCAGACGCTCGCCCACGGCGACAGGGTTCCGTTTCGCGTCTGGCCAAGCCAGTGCAGCTGGTAACTCGACAGCTCGACGACGAGCACATCGAAACCCGCCGTGTATCGCACGGCATCAAGCACGGGCACGCCGATGTTTCCTACTGCCGCGGCTCGCCTGCCGTCCTCCTGAAGGAGGTGAGCGGCCAGTTGGCTCGTAGTCGTCTTGCCGTTCGTGCCCGTGACGAGCACCCACTCCGCTGCCGGAGTCACCTTGTCACGGATCCGCCAGGCCAGCTCGACGTCTCCCCAGACAGGCACGCCTGTTGCTTCGGCCCACGCAAGCACGGCGTTGTCGGGATGGAACCCGGGTGACACGATCACGAGCTCCGGCGCGAACGCAACCACGTCATCCGGGACGATCTCGAGGGGGTCCTCGAGGAACCGGGCACCGATCACCTCTGCCAACTGCTTCTGTTCGTCCTTCGCCGAAGCGGCCGCGACCAGCACGCTGGCGCCAAGTTCGACGAGCGTGTCTGCGACCGAGAACCCGGTCACGCCGAGACCGAGCACGACCACGCGAAGGTCGTTCCAGTCCGATCGCCAGCTGGTCAGTTCGTCGACATTGCGGGAGGCGCCATCGGTCATGGTGCGCGCGAGATCCACTCGAGATAGAACAACCCGACCCCGACGGCGACGAACATCGCCGAGATGAGCCAGAACCGCACCACGACGGTGATCTCGGCCCAGCCTTTCAACTCGAAGTGATGATGGAGCGGACTCATCAGGAATATTCGTTTGCCGTGCGTCAGCTTGAAGTACGCCCGCTGGAGGATGACCGATCCGGTCACAACGAGGAAGAGGCCACCGATGATGACAAGGAGCAGTTCGGTGCGGCTCAGGATCGCGAGCCCGGCCAGCGCCCCGCCGAGCGCGAGCGAGCCGGTGTCGCCCATGAAGATCTGTGCAGGAGACGTGTTCCACCACAGGAAACCGATGAGCGCTCCGGTGATGCACGCGGCCGCAACCGCGAGGTCGAGCGGATCCCTGGTCTGATAGCACAGGCTCTTCACACTCGGGTCCAGCAGGCGGTTGTTGTTAAAGCACGACTGGTTGTTCTGCCAGAAACCGATGAAGATATACGACGCCAGGGCGAAGATCGACGCCCCCGTCGCAAGCCCGTCCAGCCCGTCGGCGACGTTCACGCCGTTGGAGGCGCTCACGATAATAACGGTCGACCAGAGGGCGAACAGGATGCCTCCGATCACCACCCCGAAGGTCATGAAGTTCAGCCAGTGGATGTCGCGGACAGCGGAGATGAAGACCTCTACGCCGTGCGACGCGGTCGCGGAGAAACCGACGGGGGTCAGACCGTTCTCATCGGGGAAGTTGAGCGCAATAGCGGCGAAACCGGATGCGACGATCACCTGTCCCGCGATCTTCGCCCACCCGGTGAGGCCGAGGCTGCGCTGGCGTCTCGTCTTCAGGAAGTCATCGAGGAAGCCGACCACGCCGAGTCCGACCACGAGAAAGAAGATCATCAGGCCGACCAGCGTCAGCGGCACCCGCGAGACCAGATGGCCGACGAGGTAGCCGAGGCCAGAGCCGAGGATGAAGACGATGCCGCCCATGGTCGGCGTGCCGCGCTTCGAGTGGTGGCTCTGCGGGCCATCGTCGCGAATGAACTGACCCCAACCGAGCCTGCGGAAAAGCTTCGCAAAGGACGGTGTGAGGAAGAGTGTGAAGGCCAGCGAGAAGGCCGCTCCGACCAGCAGCGCTACCACGCCGCACTCCCGGAGAGCCGAGCGGTGAGCGATTCGAGCGGCATCAGACCCGACGACCCAACGAGCACAATGTCGCCCGTTCGTAGATCTTCACGCAACAAATCGTATGCCTCGTCCGGGGTGTCGACGAGTTGCGACTCCCCGTCCCATGAGCCTTCGAGGCCCGCGGCGTTGTGAATGTGCCGCGCGCCCTGGCCGACGACAACCAGCTGACCGACGTTGAGCCGCACCACGAGGCGACCGATCCGATCGTGCTCGTCGCGCCACTCCGGCCCGGTCGAGAGCTCACTGAGGATCGCGACAGAACGATGTTCTGTGCCGGCCAGCTGTGCGAGCAACTTCAGCGCCGCGGCGGCCGCTGGTGGCGTTGGCGCACCGCCGACGCTCACGATCCTGGCGCCGCTCGGGTCATCGACGCCGAGCCGAACGGAGTCGAACTCGAGTCCGCCGGGCAGGTCGTCGAGCTGAAGGCGACCGTCAGAAAAATCGACCAGTCGGGACAGAGTGTCGCCAACGGGCGAGGCGGCGTTCACGCCCACCCCGCCTCGTGCAGTGCAGTTCTCGCTTCATCGCGGGCAGAGTACGGCGTTCGTACTCCCGCGATGTCGCGGTAGTCCTGGTGACCGGGCCCGGCCCACAGGATGGAGTCACCCTCCCGCGCCAGAGCGACCGCGGCGCGGATAGCTGCCTCGGGCGGGCTGACCTCATAGATTTCCGGCTGATGCTCGGCCAGTGCAGCGCCCTGGAGCAGGGTCTGGCGAATTGACGCCGGGTCCTCGAATCGGGGGTGGTGGTCGGTGATCACAAGGATGTCTGAGCCATCCGCCGCAACGCGCCCCATCTCCAGCCGCTTGGATGCATCCCTGTCGCCATCGGCGCCGAAGACCATGATCGTGCGCCCCGGCGTGAACTTGCGCACGGCCGCGAGGGTGTTGACGAACGCGTCGGCACTGTGGCCAAAGTCGACATAGACCGACGGTCCGCGCTCCCCCGAGACGCGCTCCGTTCGTCCCGGCAGGTACGCGACGATGCCGTTGTCCTCGTCGAGCGCGTGGCCGATGGCTTCGAGCTCGAAACCGGCCTCGACGAGCATGACGATCGCGAGCCCGGCGTCTGCTGCCATGTGCCAGCCGATCACCGGTACTCGGGTCACCAGGGAGCGACCATCCCGGCCGGTCAGCCTGAACTCGCTGTACTCCGCGCGTTCTTCGAGGATCTCGAGCGTCCACTCCGCGTCGATACCGGGTGTCGCGGAGATGGTCGTCACGGGAATGCGCGATTCGTCGACAACGCGCTGGCCCCACGCCGTGTCGAGCGAGACGACTCCGCGCTTAGCCCGGTCAGGATCAAACAACGCCAGCTTGGCCTGGAAGTACTCCTCCATGTCTGCGTAGTCGTCAAGGTGGTCGTGACTGAGGTTGGTGAAGGAAACGACGTCGAAGACGATTCCATCGACTCGGTTGCGAGTGAGCGCCTGCGCGCTGACCTCGAGGGCGACGGCACGAACATTGCTCTCCCGCATGCGGGCGAGCAATGCGTGCATCTCGCTCGCTTCCGGAGTCGTCAGGCGAGAGACAACGGTGAGGTCACCGATGTGACGCTCGGAGGTCGAGCTGAGACCGGTGACGAGGCCGAGCTGGCGGAGGATCCCCTCGAGCAGGTACGAGGTCGATGTCTTGCCGTTCGTGCCCGTGGTGCCGAACAGGAGTGGCGGATGCTCCCGGCTGCGGTAGACCCAGGCTGAGATCTCACCGAGGGCCTCACGAGGGGATGCAACGACCACGATCGGCAGCCCGACTTCTGCGGCGATGGCCGCGCCCTCTTCGTCGGTCAGGATCGCAACCGCTCCGCCCTCGCGAGCGGTCGCCGCGTAGCTGGCGCCATGACTGTTCTGGCCGCGGATGCCGACGTAGAGATCGCCAGGATGCAGATCCCCCGTGGAGAGGGTCACTCCTGTGATCTCGACGCCATCAAGCGAACCGCGTGCCTCGAGGCCGAACTCCTGGACAAGGCCGCCGAGTGAGCGGGCCTGTGGATGTTCTGGGCGAAGGACCGGGGGGATCCGATCGGTCACGCAATCCTCTTTCTTTGGTTGCGGCCGCGCTACCACGTCGTCTGCACGAATGGTGCCGGCTTGGTCGATGGTTCGATTCGGTACTTTCTGAGCACCTGTGTCATCACGTTCGTGAAGGCCGGCGCTGCACCGGCCGACGTCCCAAGCGTAGTAGGACCGAACGTCACCACGACGACGTACTGCGGATCCTCCGCCGGAGCCATGCCCGCGACCGAGATGATGTACTTGTTGCCGTACCGGCCCGTCTTGGGGTCTGCGACCTGCGCGGTTCCCGTCTTGGCGGCGATCCGATAACCGGGAATCCGCAGCAGTGAGCCAATCGGTCCACCGGTGACGACGGTCTCGAGCATCCCCCGAACCTCGTCGGCTGCCTTCGCGCTGACGACCCTGACGGGCGCCGTTGTCGGCTTGTCGACAACGGTGCCATCGGCCTTGGTGCAGCTCTCGACAAGCGTGGACGGCTCTCTCACACCGTGGTTTGCGAGCGTCTCGAAGATCTGCGCGACCTGTACGGATGTCGCGCTGACACCCTGGCCGAATTCGACAGAACGATTCGTGATCGGGTCCCACTGGCTGGCCGGGCGAAGCGAGCCGGCCGACTGGGCATTGCCGAAGTCGACGGCGGTCTTCTGACCGACACCGAACTTGGCCATGTAGTCGTGGCGGGCCTGCGAATTGAGACTCTGCGACAGGACAGAGATACCGATGTTCGACGAGTTCTCGAGCACTCCGGCCGTCGTGTAATGAAGCGTGCCGTGATAGAAGGAGTCCTTGATGTAGCTGCCCTTCGGCAGACCAGTCGTGTACACCGGTGGCACCGTGATCGGAGTCGTCGGCGTGATCTTGCCTGCATCGATCAGTGCTGCAGCGCTCATTGCCTTGAACGTCGAACCGGGCTCATACGGCGTGCTGAACGCGAGCGAGCCCCATGCAGAAGGCTTGGACGCCCCGACGTCGTTGGGGTCAACCGTCGGATAGTCCGCGACCGCCACCAGATGACCATCCGACACCCGCTCGACGACGCCTGT
>DASYEE010000193.1:0-58705 GCA_036499165.1 Galbitalea sp.
CGATCTCATGGAGACGCCGGATGGCGACTACGCGGGGCAGCTGGTCTGCAAGATCCATGGCCGCCCGGTCGAGGTGCTCAAGGAGACCAACTACTTCTTCCGCATGAGCCAGTTTGAGCAGCCACTGCTTGACCTCTATGAGTCGCAGCCCGATTTCGTGCAGCCGACAAGCGTGCGCAACGAGATCGTTTCCTTCGTCAAGCAGGGCCTCCAGGATCTCTCCATCTCGCGCTCGAGCTTCGACTGGGGCATCCAGATCCCGTGGGACACCTCGCACGTGCTGTACGTCTGGTTCGACGCGCTCCTCAACTACATCACCGCCGTCGGTTATGGAACCGACGATGAGGAGTTCGCGCGTCGCTGGCCGGGCATCAACCTCGTCGGTAAGGACATCGCGCGGTTCCACGCCGTCATCTGGCCGGCGATGCTCATGGCGGCCGGCGTCGCCGTGCCGAAGCAGGTTTTCGGTCACGGCTGGCTGCTGGTGGGCGGCGAGAAGATGTCGAAGTCGAAGCTCACGGGCATCGCGCCGAACGAGATCACCGACACCTTTGGGTCCGATGCATTTCGGTACTACTTCATGCGTGCGATCACTTTCGGCCAGGACGGCTCATTCAGCTGGGAAGATCTCGCCGCGCGCTACCAGGCCGAACTCGCCAACGGTTTCGGCAACCTGGCTTCACGCGTGACGGCCATGGTCACGCGGTACTACGCCGGTGTGGTGCCAGCGCCGGGCGAGTACCTGGAGGCCGACCTCGGCATCCAGGCGACCGTCAAGGATGCCGCTGCCAGAGCCGATGCGGCAATCGGCCGTTTCGCAATCAACGAGGCACTGGCCGCAATCTGGACGATCGTCGAAGAGCTGAATGGCTACATCACGATCCAGGAGCCATGGGTGCTCGCCAAGGACGAGGCAACTCGCGAGCGTCTCGGAACGGTGTTGTATACGGCGGCGGAGGGCCTCCGTGCTCTCGCGGTTCTGCTCTCGCCGGTCATCCCGATCGCGACCGAGAAGCTGTGGGATTCGCTCGGCGCAGACACTCTCGGCACGCTCTGGGAGCAGCTGCTCGCGGACGCGGGCACCTGGGGCCAGCTTCCGGTCGGGTCACAGGTGACTCCGCTCGAGTCGCTGTTCCCACGCATTGAGCAAGAGGTAGTCGCGGTCTCCGCGGGTTGAGCATCTTCGGGCAACGACGTCAACCAGCGGTAGCCTGAACGGGATGACTGACGAGATCGAGTACCCGCCCCTGCCGGAGGCGCTCGTGGTGCCCGTCTACGACAACCACACGCACCTCGAGATGTCGCCGGAGGGAACCCTCGACTACCGGGAACAGCTCGACCGGGCGTCGAGCGTGGGTGTTCGCGGCGTCGTACAGGTCGGGACGGATCTCCAGAGTTCCCGCTGGTCGGCGGAAGTCGCAGCCGCAGAACCGCGTGTCCTGGCAGCAGTTGCGCTGCACCCGAACGAGGCCCCGGACCTGGATGCGGCGGGCAGGCTCGACGACGAGCTGGCCGAGATCTCTGCGCTCGCAGGGCGACCGCGAGTGCGTGCGGTCGGCGAGACAGGGCTCGATTATTTCCGCACGGGCGAGGATGGCCGGGCAGCGCAGCAGCGCTCGTTCGAGGCACACATCGAGATCGCGAAGCAGCACGGTCTTGCGCTGCAGATCCACGATCGCGATGCCCATCGGGATGTCATCGCAACACTTCGCCGCGTCGGCGCGCCTGAGCGGACGGTCTTTCACTGCTTCAGCGGCGACGCAGAGCTTGCGGCGACTCTCGCGGAGAACGGTTGGTACGCATCCTTCGCTGGCACAGTGACGTTCAAGAACGCGCCAGACCTGCGCGACGCCCTGGAAGCTCTCCCACGCAGGCTCGTGCTGATCGAAACGGACTCGCCCTACCTGACTCCGGTTCCGTTCCGCGGGCGCCCAAACTCTTCGTACCTGATTCCGCACACGCTTCGAGCGATGGCGGCCCACCTGGGCACGGACGTCTCGATGCTTGCTGCCCTCATCTCGTCGAACACGGAAGAGGTGTACGGCCGCTGGGATGCCGAGCCGGTTACGGGCCCACCCAACCCCATCGCCGAAGCGGGCGCGGCAGGAGACCGATGACGGGGCTGCTCGGCCCCGCCGAGATCCGTGATCTCGCAGAACTGCTCGGCATCCAGCCGACCAAGAAACTGGGCCAGAACTTCCTGCTCGATGCCAACACCGTGCGTCGCATCGTGCGGATCGCGGGAGTGAACGCCGACACGACAGTCGTCGAAGTCGGCCCAGGACTCGGCTCGCTGACTCTCGGCCTGCTTGAAACGGGTGCGCGGGTGGTTGCCGTCGAGATCGACAATCGCCTCGCCGCCCAGTTGCCCCACACGGTCTCAGCAGCAATGCCACAACGTGACCCGGCAGCCATTACGGTCGTCACGGCCGATGCGCTCGCCATCACGTCCCTCGATCCGAGCCCCGACGTCTTGGTTGCAAACCTCCCGTACAACGTGTCTGTACCCGTCGTCCTGCACTTCCTCGAGCACTTTCCTCAACTCGAACGCGGTCTCGTCATGGTGCAGGCGGAGGTCGGCCAGCGCCTCGCAGCACCGCCCGGATCGAAGATCTACGGCAGCCCAAGCGCGAAGGCCGCGTGGTACGGCGATTTCAGACTTGCTGGCAATGTCTCCCGCCAGGTTTTTTGGCCGGTTCCGAACGTCGATTCGGTCCTTGTCGGATTCGAGCGAACGGATGCGCCGGGTACGGAAGCCGAGCGACGGGCGACCTTCGCCCTCATCGATGCGGCCTTCCAGCAGCGTCGCAAGATGTTGCGACAGTCGCTGTCGGTTGTCCTGGGGGACTCCTCCACGGCATCCGCTCGCATCGAGGCCGCGGGACTCGCGCCGACTTCACGAGGCGAGGAACTGACGGTGCTCGATTTCCTGGCGATCGCCCGCTCGGCCTGACCTTCGCTCGGCGTAGCGTTGCCCCATGCGCGCAATCACCATTCCGCAGTTCGGCGGACCCGAAGTCCTTACCCTCAGCGACATTCCAGAGCCGCAGCTCGGCCCGAATGACGTCTTCGTCGAGGTCGCAGCCGCAGGAGTGAACCGGGCCGACATCGGCCAGCGGCAGGGCACGTATCCGCCTCCGCCCGGTGCGCCGGACTGGCCCGGCATGGAACTCTCGGGCACGATCCTCGCGATCGGCGACGACGTAATCGGCTGGCACGCTGGCGATCGGGTCTGCGCCCTGGTGCCGGGAGGGGCATACGCCGAGCGTGCGGCAGTGGATGCGCGCCTCTTGATGCCTGTTCCGTCGAACGTCGACCTTGTGGATGCCGCAGGAATTCCCGAGGCAGCCGCGACGGTGTGGGCCAACGCGGTTGTCTCCGCCGGCCTCGCGGAGGGCAAATCGCTCCTCGTTCACGGCGGGTCGAGCGGCATCGGGTCCCTTGCGATCCAGTTCGCGCGCGCTATCGGCTCGACGGTGTTTGCGACGGCGGGCAGCGCCGAGAAGGTGGCATTCTGCGAGAACCTCGGCGCGACGGGCATCAACTACCACGACCGAGACTTCGTCGAAGTCATCCAGGCGTCTGCCGGCGGCGTCGACATCGTGCTCGACATCGTCGGCGGCGAATACCTGCAGCGCAACATCGAGGTGCTGAACATCGGCGGGTCGATTGCGATGCTCGCGAACCAGAGCGGCAAACCCGGCACCTTCGACATCGGCACGCTCATGCGCAGGCGTGGTCGCATCGGAGCAACGACGTTGCGGGCCCGTCCGATCGCCGAGCGCGGTGAGATCATTGCGGCGGTCGACGAAAACATGATGCCGCTGTACGCCGATGGATTGATGCGCACCGTCACGGATAGCGTGTTCCCGCTGGAGCAGGCTGCCGACGCGCATCGCCGCATGGAATCGTCCGCGCACATGGGCAAGATCCTGCTCGCGATGTAGTGGTCCGCGGCCGCCTTTGACCCCTACTCGAGCAGCGCGATGCGCGATTCTGCGCGGGTTGGCTGGTCGACTAGGTTGGAAGTATGTCCCCTGTCGCGGCCCCGAAGATGGTGCACGCGAAAGCGCCCGGCAAGATCAACGTGTTCCTCAAGGTCGGCTCGCTGTTGGACGACGGCTACCACGATGTCGCGATCGCGTACCAGGCCGTCTCCCTCTACGAAGAGATCAGGGCTTACCCGGCCGACGACTTCTCGGTCGAGGTGTCAGGCACGGTCGAGTTGTCGCGCGTACCGACTGACGGCTCGAACATAGCGATCAAGGCGGCAAGACTCCTGGCGCGACGGGTCGGTTACCGCGGGGGAGTGCACCTCGAGATCGGCAAGCACGTCCCGGTCACTGGCGGTATGGGCGGCGGATCAGCGGATGCCGCGGCGGCACTCCTCGCCTGCGACGAACTCTGGGGCACCGACCTTCCCCGCGACGAGATGCTCGCCCTCGCCGCGCAGCTTGGTGCGGATGTGCCGTTCGCCTTCACCGGGGGAACAGCTATTGGCACCGGTCGCGGCGACCAGCTGAGTCCGGCGCTCGCACAGGGCCAGTTTCAATGGGTGCTGGTCGTCTCTGACTTCGGCCTGTCGACTCCGGCGGTCTACAGCGAGCTCGACAAACATCGCGACCGTCATTCCCAGGACATATTTCCCGCCGTATCCCAGCCATTCGTGGATGCCAACGTGCTCCAGGCGCTCCGAGCGGGCGACCCGCAGATGCTCGCGGACACTCTCTACAACGACCTTCAGGCTCCGGCGCTGCACCTCGAGCCTTCGCTCGCCGCAGTTCTCGAACTGGGCGAAGAGAACGGGGCGCTCGCCGGCGTGATCTCGGGCTCCGGTCCGACCGTGGCGTTCCTGGCAGCAGACCTCGACGGCGCCCTCGAACTGCAGATCGCGCTCTCGGCCGCGCGCCTGAACGTCGTGCGGGTAACCGGCCCGGTGCACGGTGCGCGTCTTGTAAATCTCTAAGGCCAGGGCTACCGGTAGTCTGGGACCCCGTGGCACATCTGCTCGGAGCCGAAAGCCTCCACCTCGAATACCCGACACGGGTCGTCTTCGACAGCGTCACGATCGGGCTGGACGAGGGCCAGCGAATCGGCGTCGTCGGCCGCAATGGCGATGGAAAGTCGTCGCTCCTCAGGTTGCTTTCTGGCCGCATGGAGCCCGACGAGGGTCGCGTTACGCGCCGCGGCGGTGTCACGCTCGGGATGCTCGACCAGGCCGATGAGCTCGACGACGACCTGATCGTCAGCCATGCCATCGTCGGAGATCGCCCGGAGTACGAGTGGGCCGGCGATTCGAGGGTGCGAGACGTCCTCGAGGGGCTGGTCGGTGGTATCCCGTGGGAGTCGCGTATCGGGGACCTGAGCGGTGGCCAGCGACGGCGGGTTGCGCTCGCGGCGCTCCTGACCGTCGACTGGGACATCCTTTTTCTTGACGAGCCGACCAACCACCTGGATGTCGAGGGCATCGCCTGGCTCGCGCAGCACCTGAAGCGGCGCTGGTCGGCAAATGCCGGCGGCCTCATCGTCGTGACCCACGACCGATGGTTCCTCGACGAGATCTGCACGGATACGTGGGAGGTCCACGACCGCATCATCGAGCCATTCGAGGGCGGTTACGCCGCTTACATCCTGCAGCGGGTTGAGCGCGACCGAATGGCCGCAGCATCGGAAGCGAAGCGCCAGAACCTCATGCGCAAGGAGCTGGCCTGGCTGCGACGCGGTGCTCCCGCCCGCACGAGCAAGCCGAAGTTCCGGATGGATGCGGCCTACGAGCTGATCGAGAATGAGCCGCCACCGCGCGACACGGTTTCGCTCGCGTCGATGGCGATGCAGCGCCTCGGCAAGGATGTCGTGGACCTGGAAGACGTCAGCGTCAGCTATGAACAGAAGCTGGTCCTCGATCACGTCACCTGGCTCATCGCGCCCGGCGAGCGCACCGGGATCCTCGGCGTCAACGGCGCGGGCAAGAGCACTCTCCTCGGCCTGGTCGCCGGCAACATCACGCCGACGAGTGGTCGGGTCAAGCGAGGCAAGACCATCAAAGTCGCCGTGCTCACCCAGCAGCTGGCAGAGCTCACCGACATCTGGGAGGAGCGCGTCAGCGACGTCCTGAAAAACCAGAAGAGTTCGTATGTCGCCGGTGGCAAGGAGATGACGCCAACCCAACTCCTTGAGCGCGTCGGCTTCCAGAGCGCGCAGCTGTCGACGAGGGTGAAGGAGCTCTCGGGGGGCCAGAAACGACGACTCCAGCTGCTGTTGATCATCCTCGACGAACCGAATGTGCTGATTCTCGACGAACCGACGAACGACCTCGACACCGACATGCTGGCCGCAATCGAAGACCTGCTCGACTCGTATGCCGGAACGCTTCTCGTCGTCAGTCATGACAGGTACCTGATCGAGCGCGTCACCGACCAGCAGTACGCAGTCATGGATGGCCACTTTCGGCACCTGCCCGGCGGGGTCGACCAGTACCTGGCTTTGCGCGCAGGGATCACAAGCGCGCCAGCGGCCAGCACCGGCTCCGGCGCGCCGGCTGGCGGGGCAAGTGCCGCCCCGACGCTGAAAGGTGCAGAGCTGCGCAACGCCCAGAAGGAGTTCGCCGCGGCAGAACGCAAGATCGCGAAGATCACGGGACAGGTCAATGACTTGCACGTGAAACTGGCCGAACACGACCAGTCCGACTACGCCGGTCTCGGCATCCTCACCACGGAGTTGCACGACCTTGAAGAGTCGCTCGCAGAGGTTGAGACGCGCTGGCTCGAACTCAGCGAAATGCTGGCCTGACCGGCATTTCCTGCCCTGAGAGTCTCGCGGCTAGTCGAAGTCGAGACTGAGCTTGCGAAGGAGCCCCGACAGGCGATCCTGGTCGGCTTGCGAGAGGCCGTCGAGCAGCTCTGACTCGCCCTGGAGCAGAAGCGCTATGGCGGAGTCGACGCGGTCCCGCCCGCGCTCGGTCATAACCACGAGGATGCCTCTGCCGTCGTTCGGGTCGGTGCGGCGCTCGACGAGCGAGCGCTCCACGAGCCGGTCGATCCTGTTGGTCATGGTGCCACTCGAGACCAGGGTCTGCTGAAGGAGCGCCTTGGGACTCAGTTGGTACGGGGCTCCCGCTCGCCGAAGTGCCGACAGTACATCGAACTCCCACAGCTCGAGATCGGATGCCGAGAACGCCGTTCGTCGTGCCCGCTCGAGATGGCGGGCAAGTCGGCCAACGCGGCTGAGCACCAGCAGCGGTGCGAAGTCGAGATCTGGACGCTCGCGTCGCCAGGCGTCGACGATGCGATCGACTTCGTCGTTTGCGGGCATATTCCTATTATCCCGGCAGTCGAGTGTCCCGGCAGTCTGCCCGACCTGAGGGTGGCCGGTGATCTGGCAGACTTGTGGGGCGTTCCGCGTGCTGCGGCGACGCGATCCGCCTTGGTGTAATCGGCAGCACGACAGCCTTTGGAGCTGTTAGGTCCAGGTTCGAGTCCTGGGGGCGGAGCTCTAAAAGGGCCAAAGATTTGGCGCTTTTAGAGGTCCGCTGCGCGGAGCGCGACCCGACGAAGTCGGGCCAGGGTCTTGGTGCAGGAGCTCCGCTGCGCGGAGCGCGACCCGACGAAGTCGGGTCAGTGTCTTGGTGCACTTCTTCCCGGCCCGAACATCGCGGCGGATGCGCGCAGGGCAAACCCCCAGCTTGCCGAAGCCGCGCATCCATGTATCTTGTTTCCGTGAGTATCACAAAGGCGACGCCGGGGTCGCAGACTTCACTTCGTGAAGCCAACCGCGCACGCATCGTCGACGCGGTGAAAAGGCACGGCGGTTTGACGCAGGTCGAGCTTGCCGGGGCGACAGGTCTGTCTCCGGCGACCGTTTCGAACATCGTCAAAGAGCTCACAGGGTCTGGTGTCCTGCACACGACGATGACGACCCGCAGCGGCCGGAGGGCCCAGCACGTCACCCTGGCGCGCAAGCTCGGCATCGTCGCCGGGGTCCACATCTCGACCCGTCACATGCGCGTCGCGCTGTCCGATGTCAGCAACACGGTGGTCGCGGAACACAACATGCCGCTGGCCAAAGACCACCGCGCAGACAACGAGCTCGACAAGGCCACGAGGCTCATCGCAGACATGCTCGAGTCCGTCGACGCGAGCATGGATGAGATCCTTGCGGTCGGCATCGCCGTTCCCGCTCCGATCGACGTGACGACCGGCGAAATCTCCCGCTGGGGCCTGATGCGCGGCTGGGATGGCATCTCCATCGGCGACCTCATGCACCGTCGGATCAAGCGTCCCGTTTTCGTCGACAACGAGGCCAACCTGGCAGCTCTCGCCGAGTTCCGGCTAGGTGCCTCGCGGGGGCGCACGAACTCGGTGTATCTCAGGATCGGACAGGGAATCGGCGCCGGTCTCATCCTGAACGGCGCGGTTTTCCGCGGATTCGAGAGCGCAGCAGGCGAGTTCGGCCACATGACGATCGACGAGGGCGGCAAGCTCTGTCGCTGCGGCAACCGGGGCTGCCTCGAGGCGATAGCGGGTGGCCCGGCCATCCTCGAGGGGCTCCGCGAATCCAACGGACCACAGAAGCTGACGGATGTCGTGGTCCATGCGATCGCGGGCGACCCGATCTGCATCCGCGCCATCGCCGATGCCGGCCGCCACATCGGCATCGCGGCGGCCAATGTCTGCAACCTGATCGCGCCCGAACGTATCGTCGTCGGAGGCGAACTGGCGCGCGCAGGTGAGCTTCTCCTCGGCCCTCTGCGGCACAGTCTCGAGCGCTCCGTCGTCATGGGCAGCGCGAAGGTCGCAGACATCGTCCAGAGCCAGCTCGGCGACCGCGCGGAGCTCACCGGAGCGATTCTCTACGCCATCGACCGGAGCGAAATCGGCTCGGACGACCTCGCGTCGCAGCCGGGCGCCTGACGCACCCGTTTCTAACGATTGCACAACGCCATTCGTGTCTTGGCTTCAAGACTTGACGCCAATCGTCTTTTGGTGACATGCTCGACCCGTCGCCAATGAGGGCGTCACGAATCGGAGGTTATTCAATGAAGATCGCCACCAAGAGAGCGGTTGTTGCAGCCACCGCCCTCCTGCTCACGGCAGGCACGCTCACCGCGTGCTCAAGCACAGGTAACACGACCGGCGGTTCGGGCTCGAGCGGCGCTCTGAAGATCGGCCTCCTGCTTCCCGACAACGTCACCGCACGCTACGCGGCAGCAGACAAGCCTTACTTCGAGGCAGCGGTCAAGGCCGCGGACCCCAAGGCCACGGTCCTTTACCAGGACGCCGACGGCAGCGCATCCAAGCAGCAGTCGCAGGCACAGGCCATGTTGTCCAACGGCGTTAAGGTTCTCGTTCTCGACGCGTTCGACGGCGACGCAGCACAGTCGATCGTCACCGCGGCCAAGGCCAAGAAGGTTCCGGTCATCGACTACGACCGCCTCGTCAACGGCGGACAGTCCGACTACTACATCTCGTTCGACAACGAGAAGGTCGGTGAGCTGCAGGGAACTGCGTTCGTTGGCCAGCTGAAGGCCGAGAATGTTCCTTCCGGCGCCGGCATCCTGATGATCGACGGTTCGCCGACGGACAACAACGCAACGTTGTTCGCCCAGGGTGCGCACAAGATCATCGACACGAGCGGCTACAAGATCCTCGCCGAGTACAAGACCCCGGGTTGGGACCCGGCCCAGGCCCAGACATGGGTTTCGAGCCAGATCACCAAGTTCGGCTCGAAGATCAAGGGCATCTACGCAGCTAACGACGGCACCGCAGGTGGCGCCATTGCTGCGGCGAAGGCCAAGAAGTTCGACCTGTCGAAGCTGGCTCTTACCGGCCAGGACGCATCGCTTGCCGGTGTGCAGTCGATCCTCGCGGGCGACCAGTTCATGACGGTGTACAAGGCCATCAAGCCTGAGGCAGAGAAGGCCGCACAGCTCGCGGTCGACCTCGCGAAGGGCAAGAAGCCAACTGCTCCCACCACGGTGAGCGGCGTCCCGTCGTTCCTCCTGGTGCCGATCGCAGTCACCGCCCAGAACATCGAGTCGACGATTGTCAAGGACGGCTTCTTGAAGGCGTCTGACATCTGCACCTCGACGTACGCGGCAGCGTGCACGAAGAACGGCGTCCAGTAAAAACCAAGTAAGGCCGGTCGGGGATCGCCCACAGGGTGGTCCCCGGCCGTATTCTTTCGTTAGCGGCCTGTCCACAAAGGAGTAACAGTGACTCTCGTCTCAGAGGTGTCGTCCGATAAGCACGAGGCGGTTGACCCCGTTCTCTCGATGCGCGGCATCAACAAGGGGTTCGGAGCCGTGCAGGCCCTTACCGACATCAACCTCGACATCTACCCGGGCGAGGTGGTCGCCCTCGTCGGCGACAACGGCGCTGGCAAGTCCACGCTCGTGAAGGTCCTGGCTGGCGTTCACCCGCAGGATTCCGGCGACATCATCTTCCGCGACAAGAAGGTCTCCATCCCGAGCCCGACGGCCTCTCGTGCCCTCGGCATCGCCACGGTGTTCCAGGACCTGGCGCTCTGCGACAACCTCGACGTCGTCTCCAACCTCTTCCTCGGTCGTGAGATCGGCACGTTTGCCCTCAACGAGGTCGAGATGGAGAGCCGCTCGTGGGAGCTGCTTCGCCAGCTCTCCGCCAAGATCCCTTCGGTTCGCATCGCGGTCGCATCCCTCTCGGGTGGCCAGCGCCAGACGGTCGCGATCGCGCGATCGCTCATCGGTGACCCGAGCATCGTCATTCTCGACGAGCCGACCGCTGCCCTCGGCGTCGCCCAGACCGCCGAGGTACTGAACCTCATCGAGCGCCTGCGCGAGCGCGGACTCGGAGTGCTGCTGATCAGCCACAACCTGGCGGATGTCCAGGCCGTCGCCGACCGCGCCGTCGTTCTCCGCCTCGGCCGCAACAACGGCGAGTTCCGCATCGCGGATGTCAGCTACGAAGAGATCATCGCCGCGATCACCGGTGCAACAGACAACGTCGTCACGCGCCGTGAGGCAGCGGTACGCGCACACAACGAGGAGAAGAACAAGTGACCCAGACCCCTCCAGCTCCCGCTGCGGCTCCGGCGACGCCGTCCGATCTCCAGGATGAGCGCCTCGTCCGCCCGGCCAATCTGCGCGAGTCAGTCGCGGCATCCTTCAAGCGGGTTCGCACCGGCGACCTCGGCTCGCTGCCGGTTGTCATTGGCCTCGTTGTCATCTGTGTGATCTTCCAGATTCTCAACAGCAACTTCCTCGGTGCCGAGAACATTTCGGACACCCTGGTCGACACCGCAGGCATCGGCTTCATCTCTGTCGGCATCGTGCTCGTTCTGCTGCTCGGCCAGATCGACCTGTCGGTCGGTTCGATGAGCGGTTTCTCTGCGGCGATCTTCGGCGTGCTCCTGACCAAGAACCACTGGCCGGAGTGGGTCATCATCATCGTCTGCATCGTGGTCGGTGCCGTGGTCGGCCTGATTTACGGGGCGTTGTTCGTGCGCTTCGGCGTGCCGAGCTTCGTCATCACGCTGGCAGGCCTCCTCGCGCTGCTGGGTGCCCAGCTCGCGACACTCGGCCCGCTCGGTTCGATCAACATCCCGTTCACGACGTTCATCGTCAACTTCTCGCTCACCCAGTTCCTGCCGACGTGGCTGAACTACGTGCTGGTGGTCGTCGCGGGTCTCGGCTACGCGGGCACGGCGCTTGCGCGAGCCAACGGGCGCCGCAGGGCGGGGCTGTCCGCACCGGCCGTGTCCGGAATCCTGGTGAAGGCGATCATCCTCGTCGTCGCCCTCGGCCTGATCGTTGCGTATGTCAGCACCTACGCGGGCGGCGGCATCGGCGACTCGTTCGTCGCGCTGATCCTGCTCGTCGTGATCATGCAGTACGTGCTCACCCGCACCCGCTTTGGCCGTGAGGTCTTCGCGGTCGGCGGTAACGTCGAGGCCGCGCGTCGTGCCGGTATCCGCGTGAACCGCATCTACGTCACCGTCTTCATCCTCTGTGCTGTGCTTGCCGCACTGGGTGGCCTTCTGAACCTCGGCCACCTTGCGTCCGCGAGCACGTCGAGCGGCACTGGCGACGTGAACCTCGACGCCATCGCCGGCGCGGTCATTGGTGGAACGAGCCTCTTCGGCGGCCGCGGTTCCGCATGGTCTGCGCTCCTCGGCATCCTGGTCATCACCGCGATCTCGCAGGGCCTCAACCTGCTGAGCCTCGACTCGTCGGTGCGCTTCATGATCACCGGTGGCGTCCTGCTGCTGGCCGTGATCGTCGACTCGCTGTCGCGTCGCTCCCGTGCATCGCACGGCCAGGCATAGCGCCAACCAATACCAGCAACTCCCCGCCGGCGCCCGAACGCCTGCGGGGAGTTGTGCTGTTAACAGACAGAATGGTCTCATGACGGATTCCAGACTTGCAGTCATCGTTCTTGCGGCCGGTCGGGGGACCAGAATGAAGTCGTCCCTGCCGAAGGTGCTCCACACCCTGGCCGGGGTGCCGATCGTCGGTCACGTGCTCGCCACGGCGCGCGAGCTCGACCCGGCGCACATCGTGGTGGTGGTTCGCCATGAGCGCGACGCGGTCGCGGCGACGGTGGCAGAGATCCTGCCGGAGGCGGTCATCGTCGACCAGGACGAGGTCCCTGGTACGGGCCGCGCCGTTGAGCAGGGCATCGACGCCCTGCCGGATGGCTTCGACGGAGATGTGATGATCGTCAGCGGCGACGTCCCGCTGCTCGACGCTGGCACGCTCTCCGGACTGCTCGATGCCCATCGAGACGGCGCAGCTGCGGCAACGCTTCTGTCTGCCATGTGGGATGACGCGACCGGCTACGGCCGCATCATCCGTACCCCGGATGGCTCAGTCGATCGCATCGTCGAGCAGTCGGATGCGACGCCGGAAGAACTCGAGGTGCACGAGGTGAACGCGGGCAGCTACCTGTTCCGGTTGCAGCCGCTTCGCGAGCAGCTCGCTCTCGTGAAGACTCACAACGCCCAGGGCGAGAAATACATCACCGATGTCATCCACCTCCTTCGGGCCATCGGGTCGGAGGTGACGGCGGTCGTCGTCAGCCAGAACTGGATCGTCGGCGGGATCAACGACCGGGCCCAGCTCTCGGACGCAGCCCAACGCCTGAATGCCATGATCGTGCGCGGCTGGCAGCTGGCTGGCGTCACCATCCTCGACCCTGCGACGACGTGGATCGACCTCGCCGCAACCATCGCGGAAGACGTCGAACTGCTTCCCGGCACGATGATTCTCGGGCCGACCGTGATCGAACGCGGCGCCAAGATCGGGCCGGACACGAGCCTCGACGCTTGCGAGATCGGCGAGCGGGCAACAGTGCGCAGGACGGATGCGACCCTCGCGGTCATCGGCGCCGGAGCGGAGGTCGGGCCATTCTCCTACCTGCGCCCCGGCACCTACCTCGGCGAGAACGGCAAGATCGGCACGTTCGTTGAGACGAAGAACTCGAAGATCGGCGCGGGCAGCAAAGTTCCACACCTCAGCTACATCGGCGACACAACGGTCGGCATCGAGACCAACCTCGGCGCTGGAACCATCACCTCCAACTACGACGGGGTGAAGAAGGATTCGACCGTGATCGGCGACCATGTGCGCGGAAGCTCGCACACGGTGTACGTCGCCCCCGTTACTATTGGTGACGGAGCCTATACCGGCGCCGGAGCCGTCATTCGCAAGGATGTCCCCGCCGGTGCCCTTGCGATCAGCGTGGCTCCGCAGCGCAACATGATGGGCTGGGTCGAAGCCAAACGACCGGGCACTGCCGCGGCGAAAGCTGCGGCGGCGGCCGATGAGGCTAACCCGGCCTGACCACCGTCGGCGGGTCCGGCAGGAAGCGGCAGACGTGGCAGAGATCATCGCAAGCGGCAAGAAGCGACTCGTTATCGTGACAGGACGGGCCCATCCGCAGCTTGCCATCGATGTCGCGGCAGAACTCGAGACAGAATTGGTGCACACCGACGCGCGCACGTTCGCGTCGAGCGAGTTCTACGCGCGGTATGACGAGAGTGTGCGCGGGTCCGACGCGTTCGTCATCCAGTCCCACACACGCCCGGTGAACGACTGGCTCATGGAACAACTCATCATGATCGACGCACTGAAGCGTGCGTCGGCGAAGCGCATCACCGTCGTCGCTCCCTACTATCCCTACGCGCGGCAAGACAAGAAGGGCCGAGGCCGTGAGCCGATCAGCGCTCGTCTCGTCGCCGACCTCTTCAAGGCCGCTGGCGCCGACCGCATCATGAGCGTCGACCTGCACGCCGCGCAGATCCAGGGCTTCTTCGATGGCCCTGTCGATCACCTGTTCGCGATGCCTGTTCTGCTGAAGCACTTCCAGGAGCGGCTCGACCCCGCAACGCTCACTGTCGTGTCTCCCGACATGGGCCGGGTGCGGGTGGCGGATGTCTGGAGCGACAAGCTCGGTGCACCGCTCGCTATCATCCACAAGCGCCGCGACCCGATGGTAGCCAACAAAGTCACCGTGCACGAGATCGTCGGACAGGTCGACGGGCGCGTCTGTCTCATCGTCGACGACATCATCGACACCGGCGGCACCATCGTCAAGGCTGCAGAGGCGCTGAAAGAGGCTGGGGCGGTCAGCGTTATCGTCGCGGCAACGCACGCGGTCTTCTCAGACCCGGCGAGCGAGATCCTGCAGAGTGACTTCATCGACTCTGTCGTTGTCACCGACACCCTGCCGATCCCGGTGGAGAGTCGGTTCCCGAGCCTGACAATCCTGCCGATCGCACCGCTGATCGCGAGCGCCATCAACGAGGTCTTCAGCGACGGCTCGGTCACCTCGATGTTCGACGGGGCTGCCTAGCCGGAGATGATGGGCGTCTTCGGGATGTTCGGCACTCCCGGAATCAGCCCGAGCGACGCGATGAATTTGTCTCCGCCAAACGCGTCCCTGCTGTAGCACTGCCACCCGACGCCGTGTGATCCGAAGACCTCGAAGGACGCCTGGGACCCCGGGGATGACGGCACGGCGTACTTCACCCAGCGACGGCAACTCTCGCGGGCGGCTGCACTCGCGTCCGTGACGCTGATGACGATGCTGGGCAGCACGAGAGACACGAGACCGAGAACGACCACGACCCGCATGACCATCAGCAACCTCGGTGAGCGCAGTGGCCGACCGGTGTGCGGCTCGTAGCCGGCGAGCTCTGGCTCGTCGTCCCACTCGCTCACCGACTCGTCGTCGTCCCACGTGCTCATGCAGAACATTCTCTCTCGCCGTTCTTCGGATCACCTCCGCGCGTGCGAGATCGTTACCTCGGAGCCCCAATTGCGCGGGTTGGCGCCGCGGGATATGCTGTGAGCAAACGATTGAGCACCGAGTTCGGTAAAGAGTTGGCCCACTTCAAGGAGCGTCGCCCATGACAACAGAGTCGACGCTGCCGCTGGACGGCATCCTGGTTCTCGACTTCAGCCAGTTCCTGGCAGGTCCGGTTGCCGCAATGCGACTGGGCGACCTGGGGGCGAGGGTGATCAAGGTGGAGCGCCCGCAGGGCGGGGACATCGGTCGCACACTCGCCTTTGCCGGTCGTACCGTCGGCGGCGATACCGTGTCGTTTCACGCGATGAATCGCAACAAGGAGTCGATCGCTGCGGACCTGAAAAACGCCGACGACCTCGGCTGGGTGCGACACCTGGTTTCGCGCGCCGACGTGATCATCCAGAATTTCCGCCCGGGCGTCATGGAGCGCCTCGGTCTCGATTACGAATCCGTGCGGGCGATCAACCCGGCCATCGTCTACGCGAGCGCGAGTGGCTACGGGGATACCGGACCGTGGAAGGATCGCCCTGGGCAGGATCTGCTTGCGCAGTCCGTGTCCGGGATGCCGTGGCTGAGCGGATCGAGGGCCGACGGCCCGACCCCGGTCGGGCTCTCGATCGCCGATCACCTCATGAGCGTGCACATCGCCCATGGGGTAACCGCGCTTCTCGTCAGACGCTTTCGCACGGGAGTCGGCGGTCACGTGCAGACGAGCCTCCTCGAGGCCATGCTCGACCTGCAGTTCGAGCTGCTGAGCACTCATCTGAATGACGCGAGCGTGACCGTCGAGCGGAAGGGGTCGCACTCCGCTCACGCCTTCCTGTCTGCGCCGTACGGCACCTATCCGACGAGCGACGGCTACATCGCCCTCGCGATGAACCCCGTGCCGAAGATCGGTTCTCTCCTCGGCATCCACGAACTCGAGGAGCTCACCGACCCGCAGTCGTGGTGGGACGAGGAGGATCGGATCGGCGACCTGCTCGCGGCTCACTTCGCGCTCGGCACCACAGACCACTGGCTCGAGATCCTCGACGCGGCGGACGTCTGGTGCGCACCGGTGCTGACCCTCGAACAGCTGGTTGCCCACGACGGCTTTGCGGCGATCGGGATGACACAGCAGGTCACCCGACCAGCCACAGAATCCGACGATCAGGTCGTTTCGCTCATCACGACGCGGAGTCCGTTACGGATCGACGGCAAAGAACTACGTGTACCACTCGCTGCTCCTCGCCTCGGCGAGCACACCGAGAGCGTCCGGCGCGAGTTCGCATCGTGACGACGACCCTTCGCGGCATCACCTGGGAGCACGCACGCGGCTACGGCAGCGTCGCGCGAGCATCCGAGGCGTATCGAGTGGTCAGGCCGGATGTGGAGGTGCGGTGGGAGTACCGCTCGCTGCAGGCGTTCGCCGATCATCCGATCGACGACCTCGTGGCGAGGTACGACCTCCTCGTGATCGATCACCCCCACGTGCCACTTGCGGCGGAGCACGGGTGGTTCGCCGCGCTCGACGGCCGGGGCTTCGACGATCGGCTTGGCACCGTGGCGACCCAGTCGGTCGGCCGATCGCACGAGAGCTACTTCCACGCCGGCCATCAGTGGGGCCTCGCCATCGACGCGGCAGCACAGGTTGCCGCGTACCGCCCCGACCTCCTGCCGGAGCCACCGCGGGATTGGGCCGCGGTACTCGAGCTCGCCCGTGATGGCCGCGTGCTGTGGCCCGCGAAGCCGATCGACGCATTCTCGAGCCTCGTGACGATCGCGGCGAATCGGGGAACCCCGCCGTTCGGCAACGCCCACTTCCTCGATTTCGCGGATGCCGCTCCTGCCCTCGAGACGATGCACGAGCTCGCCTCGCTGGTACCGAAGGAAAATCTCGAGTGGAACCCGATCGAGGTTGCCGACGCGCTCAGTACGGGGGATCGCTGGGCGTACTCGCCGCTCCTCTTCGGTTACAGCAACTATTCGCGGGCCGGATTTCGCGCTCACCGCCTGCGCTACACCGACATCCCGCGCGGTCCGTTGGGGGTTGCAGGATCGCTTCTCGGCGGAGCGGGGATCGCGGTCTCGGCAGAGACACTCCATCTGGCTGAGGCGATCGAGTTCGCCTTCTGGCTCGACTCGGCCGAGACGCAGGAGGGTGTCTACTACGACGGCGGCGGCCAGCCTGGCAACTCGATTGCCTGGCAGAGCGATCGCACCAACGCAGACAGCCTCGATTTTTTCCGTGGCACGAGAGCGACGCTGGATGGCGCGTACCTGAGACCACGCCACGCGGCATACATCGAGGTGCAGGACGAATCCGCGCCGCTCGTCACGGCCGCCTTGCGCGGCGAACTCACCGATCGCGAACTCGTGGACCGGCTGAACGCAATCGCCCATCGGCTGCTGGGAGGCACACCGTGAAGACAACGGATCGCTGGTACGACGACTACGAAATCGGAGAGTCGCGCACCTCGCTCGGGCGAACCATCACCGAGACAGACATCGTGGTGCATGCCGGCCAGACCGGCGATTTCTTCCCGCACCACATGGACGCGGAGTGGACCAGAACGCAGCCGATCGGCCAGCGGATCGCTCACGGCACGCTCATCCTCTCGGTCGCGGTCGGCATGACAGCAGGCGACATCAATCCGCAGGCGATGAGTTACGGCTATGACCGGATCCGATTCGTGAAGCCCGTATTCATCGGCGACACGATCACCGTCGTCGCTGAGATCAGCCAGAAGAGCGACCATGCAAAGCGGCCCGACGAATTCGGGTACGTACACGAGGCGGTCACGGTGTCGAACCAGCGGGGCGACGTGGTGCTCGTGCTGACCCACCTGTACCTCGTGAACAAGCGCCGGGAAGGCTAAGCGCCGCGCACCCGGCGACGCCATACACTGGGCCAATGGCCACGCTGAGTGATGTCGCCGCGCGCGCCGGAGTATCGATTTCTGCGGTCTCGCGGGTGCTGAGCAACGCGCCGAGCGCGAGAGTCAGCGTCGAGACGCGGCGGCGGATCCAGGAAGCCGCCGCTGAGCTTGGCTACCGGCCTAATTTCGCGGCCCGAGCACTCAAATTCTCCCGCACCAACGTCGTGGCCCTCGTCGTACCGGACCTCACCAATGCCATCTTCACCGAGTTGATGCGAGGCGTCGAGACCCGCGCGCACGAACTCGGTTACATGGTGCTGCTCGCGAGAGCCGAGAGCATCGAGCCCGGCAGCGAGGCCATCGCGCGCCTGATCGGAGAGGGCCGGGTCGACGGCGTACTCGCGCAGGTTGGCGACTCCATGGAGGAAGACGACGTGCGTTCCCTCCTCGACGGGGGCGTGCCCGCCGTTCTCGTCAACTCTCGCCGAAGCAGCCATCTCGGCTCGGTCATCCTCGACGATGCCGCGGCGGCACGGGTGGCGGTCGAGCATCTGGTGCGGCTCGGTCACACGAGAATTGCCCTCGTCAACGGCCTTGTGACGACCGATTCCGCGAATCGACGCGGTGACGGGTATCGAAGCGCAATGGACGCTGCCGGACTCAGCGTTGCCGATGACCTGGTCACCAACTTCGGTTACGAGCCCCGCCAGGGCAGGGATGCCATGCGCACGCTCGCGGGGCTGGCAGAACCCCCGACCGCGATCGTCGTGGCGAATGTGAACGCGGCAATCGGCGTTCTGCTCGAGGCCCGCATCCTCGGGCTACACGTGCCGGAAGAGCTTTCCATCGTCGCCGTGCACGATGCCTGGACGGCCGAGAACACCTGGCCCCCGCTGACGACGGTGCGGATGCCGCTGTTCGAGCTTGGGCGGCAGGCGATGTCGGCCATGGTCGAGCGCATCACAAGCGGTCTGGTCACCGACCGGGTTGTCAACGACCCAGCGCCGGTACTGGTCGTGCGAGAGTCGACCGCCCCGCCGCACCCTCGCCCGCTGGGTAGTTGAACGAAATTGAACCGACCTATTAGAGCAAAATAGCCTGAGAAAAGGTTCCCAGCCCGAATATCTGCCAAATACATCTAATGTTTGCCCTATGCTGGGGTAAAAGGCGGAAGGATCGGCATGCTCACTCGCGCAACGCGGCGCGGTCTCGAACTGACGTCGCTCGGGCTCGGGCTGGCGCAGTTCGGCAATCTCTATCGTGAGACGACGGATGTGGAAGCCGCCGGGGCCTTCGATGCGGCCTGGGCCGCAGGGATCCGTTACTACGACACGGCTCCGCACTACGGCCTCGGGCTTTCGGAGCGGCGTATCGGCGCGATGCTCCGCGCGAAGCCCCGCGACGAATTCGTCATCTCGACCAAGGTCGGCAGGCTCCTCGTGCCGACCCCCGAAAATGCGCACAGGCGAGACGACGAAGGTTTTGCCGTACCAGCAGCCACCCGTCGCGAGTTCGACTTCAGCCGCGACGGAATCCTTCGTTCCGTCGAAGCGTCGCTCGAGCGCACCGGACTCGATCGGCTCGACGTCCTCTACCTGCACGACCCGGACGATCACTTCGAGCAGGCGTCGACCGAGGGTATCGGGGCTCTCATCGAACTGCGCGAGCAGGGTGTTGTGCGCGCGGTCGGGGCGGGAATGAATAACTCCGCGCCGCTTGCCGAGCTCATCCGTCGCGCCGACGTCGACCTCGTCATGGTCGCGGGGCGGTACACACTGCTCGACCAGGCGGCGGCGGCCGACCTCCTGCCACTCGCCCTCCAGCGCGGAGTCGGCGTCGTGATCGCTGGCGTCTACAACTCCGGGCTGCTCGGCACTGCGCGTCCGGCCCCCGGCGCCAAGTTCGACTACGAGGATGCCCCGGCCGATCTCATCGCCCGGGTAAACGCAATCGCAGACATCTGTGAGCGGCACGGAGTGATCCTGCCCGTCGCCGCGATCGGGTACGTGCTGCGCCATCCCGCGGTCGTCTCCGTCGTGGTCGGCGCTCGCAGCGCTGCCCAGGTCGACGACACGCTCGCGCGGTACGCGACCCCCATTCCCGAAGCGCTCTGGGCCGAGCTGGCTGCCGCCGGTCTCGTCCCCGCACTCGCCGTAACCGCATCCTGACCGGAAGAACCATGCCAACCATTACCGCTGTAACCGCGCACGACGTGCGATTTCCCACCTCGCTGACCGCGGACGGCTCCGACGCCATGAATAAGGACGGCGATTACTCGGCAGCATATGTGGTGATCCATACCGACGACCCGGCGGTCAAGGGCTACGGCTTCACGTTCACGATCGGGCGCGGAAACGATCTGTGCGTCGAGGCATCACGGCAGCGCGGCCTGCCCCTGGTCGGACTCGACGTCGACGAGTCGGTCGCCGACCTCGGCAAGGTTTACCGCACGCTCGCAAGCGACTCACAGCTGCGCTGGCTCGGCCCGGAGAAGGGCGTAGAGCACCTGGCGCTCGCGGCGGTCATGAACGCGATGTGGGACCTGGCCGCCCGGGTCGCTGGCAAACCGCTCTGGCGCCTGCTCGCGGAGATGACGCCGGAACAGCTGGTGGACGCCGCCGACCTCAGCTACCTCTCGGATGCGCTGACGCGCGACGAAGCCCTCGAGATTCTTCGCGCCCTCGAGCCGACGCGGGCGGAGCGCATCGCGGAGCTCGATGCGACCGGATACCCCTGCTACACCACGAGCGCTGGCTGGCTTGGCTATAGCGACGACAAGCTGCGGCGCCTGCTGCAGGAGGCGGTCGACGAGGGCTATCACCATGTGAAGCTGAAGGTCGGTGCGAGCCGCAGCGACGACATCCGCAGGCTCGGCATCGCGCGTGAGGTGATCGGCTGGGACTCGAAGCTCATGATCGACGCCAACCAGGTCTGGGATGTCCCGGTCGCGATCGACTGGATCGGCGATCTTGCGCAGTTCAAGCCGCACTGGATCGAGGAGCCGACGAGTCCGGATGACGTGCTTGGTCACGCCGCGATCCGCAGGGCCATCTCGCCGATCGGCGTGGCAACGGGGGAGCACGGTATGAACAGGGTGCTCTTCAAGCAGTTCTTCCAGGCGGAGGCGATCGACTTCTGCCAGCTGGATTCCGCCCGGCTTGGCAGCATCAACGAGATCCTGTCCGTCTACCTGATGGCCGCGAAGTTCGGCGTTCCGGTGTGCCCGCACGCCGGCGGTGTCGGACTCTGCGAGTTGGTGCAGCACCTGTCGATCTTCGATTACGTTGCCGTCTCCGGATCGCTTGAGAACCGCGTCACCGAATATGTCGATCACCTGCACGAGCACTTCGTCGACCCGTGCATTGTCGACAACGGTGGCTACGTGCTGCCGACGCAGCCCGGCTACAGCGCGCAGATGTTCGAGTCGTCCGTGGTGGAGTACAGCTTCCCGAACGGCAGCTACTGGGCCGGGTCGTCTTCGCCCTCATCCTGAAGGGCGTCTTCGACGACCAGCAGGTGATGGTCCATCATCAGCCGTGCGCGGTCCGGCTGGTGGGCCGCGAGCGCGTGGAGAATCGCCCGGTGCTCCGAGTGGGCGTTCTGCACCTGATCGTGTTTGTGGAGGCCGAGCCACAGTCGAGACCGTGATGTGCGATTGGCCAGGGCGTCGATCAGGGCGGCGAGGGCTGGGTTGTTGGATGCCTGCGCGACGACGTGGTGAAAGGCGATGTCAGCGTCGAGGATGACCTCGTGGTCCCGCTCGTCGCCTGTGCGCACGAGTGGCTCAACAGAATCGAGAATCTGCCTGGCCTCATCCAGCTGCTCGTCGGTGATCGTCAGCGCTGCACGGGCCGCTGCCTCCGTCTCCAGCACGCGGCGAACCGAGTGGAGATCGTGGCGGTGTTCCGAACCCTGCAGGTCGACCATGAAAGCCATGGGCGCGAGCAGCAGGCTCGAGTCGAGGGACGTCACGTACGTGCCGTCGCCCTGCCGCGTCTCGAGGACGCCCATGATGCAGAGTGCTCGCACGCCCTCGCGCAGCGATCCCCTCGAGACTCCGAGCGATTCGGCGAGATCCTTCTCAACGGGAAGCCGCGAACCCGGGCCGAGCGTGCCGCCGGTGATCATGTCTTTCACACCCTGGAGCACGACGTCGGTCTGTGACCTGCCGGCCGACGAATCGGTGTGGGGCGGCGCTGCGAGGGAGGTCATAGCGCCATTCTAGGGCTGGCGGATGCCCGGCGGGTCTTGACGCACAGGTCCCAGTCATCCGATCTATCTGGAGAGTGACGCTCTCGTCTTGGTAGAATCGCAACATCCGAGCGCAAAGATCGGATGAACTACCGTTCGCAAGCGCCGCACTCGATGACGAGGATGCCAGATGGTCGAAGACAGGGACACGGCGTTCCGCGTCGCGGGAGTTCGGCCAGTGCTGCTCTCCGCGGTGTACGCGCCCGGCGACGAACTCGTCTGGGTTGGCGGTGTCATCCGGTCGTGGGATGCGGCTCTCGTCGAGGTCACCCTCGACGACGGCACGACCGGCCTCGGTGAGGCTGGCGCAGGCATCATGGCCGCGCTTGCCGTCCCCGGAATCGCCGAGGCGTTCGAGCCTTACCTCGTTGGCGTCGACTTCGCGCATCCGCTCGACGTAGCAGATCACCTGAGAAGCTTCACGACCTTCTGGTCGAGGGGCGGGATTTCGAGCGGCGTCGCCGGCGCGATCGAGACGGCGTGCCTTGACGCCGTGGCCAAGCGGGTCGGTGCGCCAGCGTACGAGCTTCTGGGAGGCGCGAAACGGCAATCCATCGAGACCTACGCGAGCGGCGGACTCGGCACCAGCTTTGAGCAGATCAGCGACTGGGCCAGCGCGCAGGCCGATGCCGGCTTCGGGACGGTCAAGTTCCGGGCGATGACCGACGCCGACACGACCCTGCGGTTACTCGACTACGTGACTCCAAGGCTGGCTCCAGGACTGCGGTTCGTGCTCGACGCGGTGCAGGGTTGCGCGTCGTCACCGTGGCCGCTGGATGACGCGGTCAGGGTCGGCGTCGAGGTGGCGACGCGCCACGCCCGCTGGTATGAGGAGCCGTGCTTCGCGGATGATCTCGACGGATTTGCGAGCGTTCGCGCCGCGATAGACGTTCCCGTGTCCGGCGTCGAGTCCAACGCGACGGTGCGGGAGTTCGCCCAGCTGATCGCCCGGGGGTGCGTCGATATCGTGCAACCCGATGCCAGTTTCGTGGGCGGCCCCCGCGCCTTTTCGGAGGTTGCGGCGCTCGCGAGTGTCGCCGGGCTCGACTGCGTCCCGCACGTCTGGGGGAGCGGCGTGACCTTCGCGGCAAATCTTCACACCGTCTTCGCCGAGCCGACCGTCGAGCTTTTCGAGTTTTGCACCCTGCCCAACCCGTTGCGGGAGGCGCTCCTCGTCGAACCGATACCGTTCGAGGGCGGCCGCCTCAGTGCCCCCACCGCTCCTGGCCTCGGGGTCGAACTGACCCCGGAAGTCGAGTCCCGTTTCGCGTTCGTGCCCGGAGGTGGCCATGTCATCCGGTGATCGCACGCCGTTCGCGTTCCGTCCGGGGGACGAAGCCCTCACCTCAGCGATGCTGAGTGACTCGCTTGACGCTGCGGGGCTTCGGCACCAGGTGCTGGGGCGCAGGCTCGCACCGATCGAGCCGGGCTCACGGGCATTCGGACGCGCGTGGACGGCTCGATTCGAGCCGTCCACGAGTGACGACCCCGACGATCCGTATGGCGCCGCGATCGACTACATTTCAGACATCCGGCGGGGCGAAGTTGCGGTGCTGGCGACGGGCGAGAGCAACGAGTCGGCGTTCTGGGGCGAGCTGTTCAGTGCGGCAGCACTCGGCGCAGGCAGCGTGGGTGTCATCACGGACGGCAACCTCCGAGACACCCAGAAGATCGCCGCGCTCGGGTTCCCCTCCTTCTCGATCTCGAGGCGCCCGATCGACTACAGGATGAGGATGCGCGTGGCCGCGATCGGCGAGACGGTCACGCTCGGCGGTGTTTCGATCGCCACGGGCGACCTCGTGCTCGCCGACGATGATGGGGTCGTCGTGGTACCTCGCGCCGAGGAGAGTCGTGTGCTCTCGCTGGCCCGTGAGCGGCTTGCCGCCGAGACCACGGTGCTGGCCGAACTGCTTTCCGGCGAGAGCCTGCGAACCGTGTGGGACCGCCATCGTGTTCTCTAGGCCCGCCAACACCTACGACCAGGGAGAAAAGTGACCGGAATCGTCGTCGACGCTCACCAGCATGTGTGGGATCTGGAGCGGGCGGAGTACTCGTGGCTTGACGGCTCGAGTGCGCCCATCGATCGCACCATCACCATCGATGAGGTGAAGCCGGCGCTCCGCCGAGCAGGCATCGACGGCACGGTGCTCGTGCAGTCTGCAGACAACGCCGAGGACACGGCGCTGATGTTCGACGTCGCGGCAGGAAATCCCGAGGTGCTCGGCGTCGTCGGATACGTGCCGCTCGGCCGACCTGCCGACGCCGCCCGAGTCCTCGGCGAACTCCGGGCCAACCCCCTGTTCGTTGGCGTGCGAAACCTCATCCACGACATGCCGGACCCGGACTGGTTGCTGCGGCCGGAGGTGGACGAGAGCCTCGGGCTGCTCGAGCAGGCCGGTGTCCCGTTCGATCTGGTCGCGGTGCTGCCGAGGCACCTCGAGCTCGTTCCGATCATCTCGGAGCGGCATCCCGCACTGCGCATCGTGATCGACCACCTTGCCAAGCCGCCGGTCGGTCTCGACTCGCTCGAGCCGTGGTCGTCACTCATGGCGCGCGCAGCCGAGAATCCACACGTCTTCGCCAAGGCCAGCGGTTTGTACTCCGCGGCGGGTGACCCGGGATCGTGGACCCCGGCGAGCGTGCGGCCGGCATTTGACCGCGCACTCTCGCTGTTCGGCGCAAATCGTCTGATGTATGGCGGTGATTGGCCGATCTCCATTCTGGCTGGCGGCTACGAACGCGTCTGGGCCGGGCTAACCGAGCTCTTTGCCGGGCTGGCTTCCCCCGAGCGCGCCGCGATCCTCGGTGACACGGCGGTCTCGTTCTACGGTCTCGACGGCGAGCGGGTCACCAACATCCGTGCCTCCCTCGGTGAATAATCCAATCTCTAGACCCATTTCGGCCCACAAAGGGCATAATTTGCTAACTTTGGGTTCAATTCATCTGATCTATAGTACGATTACCCCAGCGGGATGCGGCCCTGTGCGGCAGGGAAAGATCATGCTCAAACGTTTGCTTTGATCCATCAATAGGGATAACGTTTGAGCACTGGTTGCGGATCCCCCGAATGCACCAAGCGGCAGATACACGATGGCGTGATTCCTGCGCCACGTTCAACACAAGGAGTGTCAATGAAGACAAGAAAGTTGTTGTCGGTGACGACCGCAGTGGCCACCATAGCCATTGCCGGGGTTGCCCTTTCCGGCTGCTCAGGAGGCGGCGGATCCAAAGCGGGCGCTGGGACCCAGACAGACAGTGGCGGCAAAATCACGGTGTGGGTCGACGCTCCGCGCGTGCCCGCAGCGGACGCCTTCAAGAAGGCGCACCCGGAGATCCCGATCAACATCGTGCAGATCGATAGCACTGTTGGCGCGACGACGACAGAGCAGCACTTCGCGCAGTTCGACGCGGCGAAGAAGGGATGGCCGGACGCCATCTTCTTCCCGTCGAACGATGATGTCGCGTGGGCGGCTAAGACCGGCTACACGGCCAACATGAGCAAAGACACCCCTGATCTGGTGGCCGGATACACCAAGACGGCCCTCGCGTCCTGCTACATCGACGGCAAGTACCAGTGCCTGCGCAACGACGCAGCGCCAGATGTCATGTGGTACAACGCGACGCTGTTCAAGAAGTGGGGCTACACGGTTCCGACAACCTGGGCAGACTACGAGACGCTCGCGGTCAAGATCGCGAAGGACCACCCCGGATACATCAGTGGGTTCACGGGCGACGCGTACGCGCCGAACCGCTACCTCTGGGCATCCGACTGCCCGACGAACGTCTCGGTGAACGCCACGACGGTGCAGATCAACCTGCAGGACCCGAAGTGCACGCGCGCAGAGAGCCTGCTGACCAATCTCACTGACGCCAAGGCGCTGTCGACCGACGGCATCTTCGATGCGGATGCGACCAAGGCCGGCCAGAAGCTCGTGATGAGTCCCGGCGCGGTGTGGTGGGGCAACTACCTGTTCGAGCAGACCTGGAAGCTGCCGAAGGGCAGCATGCAGGCTGCTCCCGGCCTCAGCTGGCCCGGCTCCTCTACCGTCCAAATGGGCGATGAGGGTGGCGGACTGTGGGGCATGTCGTCGCACATCAAGGGCAAGGAGCTGAAGAACGCCGAGACGTTCATGAAGTTCGTCGTCAGCGACCCGGCGTGGCAGGTCAAACTCTCCACCGGTCTGCCGGCATTCACGGCGCAGCAGCAGCCATGGCTGACCAAGCAGGCGTCTGATGACTTCTACGCAGACACCACGTCGACGCTCGCCACGTTTGCTCCGGCGATCAACACCGTTCCGGGTGACTACAGCTACCTGCTGTACGACACCGGCGGGGAGTGGACGTCGACTGTCGCAAAGGATCTGGCGTCAGGATCGCCGTTCTCGAAGGCCTGGACGGACTTCGGCACAGATCTCGTCGCTAAGGCGAAGGCCGCTGGCTACACTGTGGTCACCTCGAAGTAGAGCGAGTTTCCAGCACCGTTGGGGTGCGGTTCCTGGCCGGTCAACGGTCGGCTCCGCACCCCAACACCGCGTGAGAGCAGAATGCCCACTGGCAAGTGAGAGCTACCGCAAGGATTCATGACGATATGACAAGCAATACAGCTGCCTCGCTCCCGGCGACACGCGGGATGCCCGCCACAACCGGGCGACGACACGGTCACAACGCGACGAGGCGGAAGGAAGCAGTTGGCGCCTGGACGCTCATGCTGCCATACCTCGTTCTGCTCCTGATCGGCGGCGTCGTGCCGATCGCGTACGCGCTTTACATCAGCTTCCAGCAGAGCCCAACGCTGCTCCAACCGGACAAGACCGGTTTCGGCGGCCTGCAGGCGTACGTGAAGGCGGTCAGCGACTTCCGCTTCGGACAGTCGTTCCTCGACATCTTCACCGTGCTGATCATCTGGATGCCGATCATGATCGTCAGCATCGTGGGGCTTGCGCTCCTGGTGCACGCCAGCCCTGGGCGCTTCGGCGCGATCATGCGCTTCATCTACTACATCCCCGGCGCGCTCGGCGGCGTCGCGAACCTGATGCTCTGGGTGTATCTGCTGAACCCATCGCAGTCACCCATCTCGGGATTCCTCTCGAACCTCGGTTTCACCACGATCAAGCAGGTGGTCGCGAGGCAAGGCGACCTTCCGGTCATCCTTGCTGCGATGCTGCTCCTGCAGGGGCTCGGGCAGTGGGTCGTGACCGTCAACGGCGGTCTCAACAGCATCCCGGACGACGTCCTCGAGGCGGCAAGCCTCGATGGCGCGAACGCCTGGCAACTGGCGTGGCGAGTGAAGCTGCCGATGATCCGCCAGTGGATCGGCTACTCAGCTCTCCTCAACCTCGCGTACGGGTTCCAGCTGTTCCTCGAGCCATACCTGCTCAACCAGGTCGCATCCGGCGCATTGCCGTCGGAGTATTCACCGACGCAGCTCGGCTACTGGTTCGCGTTCGTGGGCAACGACTTCCCAGCGGCCGCCGCCATGAGCGTCATCATCGTCATCATCACTCTCGCTATCGGACTCGTCGTCGTGTTCCGCAGCGGGCTGTTCAGCGTAGAGGAGAACTGATGTCATCTGCATCGATCCGCAGGCGCGAAGCCCCGCGAGCCGGCGCTGTGCGGCGATGGGATGCCGGCCGCATCGCCAGGGTCGGCTTCATGTCGCTCGTCGCGCTGGTATTTCTCTACCCCCTGGTCGGGTTCTTCACCGTTGCATTGCGAAGCGATGACGGCGTCGCGAACGGCACAGGCGGATTCCTCGGCCTCGGCGGGATCTCGCTCGCCGGCATCCAGCACTCGTGGGACCAGATCATCTCGTACGGCGGCGCCGACACACCGCACGTGTACCTGACGTGGATCGGCAACACGCTGCTCGTTGCCGTCGGCGGCGGCATCCTCGCGCTCCTGGCGGCGCTGCCCTCGGGGTATGCACTCGCGCGCCTGAAGTTCCGAGGCAAGAAGCTGGTGTTGATCATCACCCTGCTTGCCATGGTGATGCCCAACACGGTGCTGGTGATCCCGTTGTTTCTCGAGGTGAACGCGGTGAATGCCGTCGGGGAGCTCTGGCCGGTGGCCGTGATCATGGGGTTCTTCCCGTTCGGCGTGTACCTCTCGTACATCCACTTCCGGACAGCGATGCCGTATGAACTGGTCGAAGCCGCGCGCGTGGACGGTCTTGGCGAGATTTCGACGTTCATTCGGATAGCGCTGCCGATCTCGAAGCAGGCGATCGCCCTTGTCGCCTTCTTCTCCTTCGTGGCGAACTGGACGAACTTCTTCCTGCCTCTCGCCCTGCTGACCTCGAGCTTCGGCACACAGACCATCTCCGTCGGAATCCAGAGCCTCATCTCGTCGAGCCCGCTGTTCAACCCGACGACGGCCGCAGGACTCTCGGTGAAGCTGTACATGCCTGAGCTTGCGCTCGCGACCGCGATTAGCACCATCCCGCTGCTCATCGTCTTCATCGTCGCGCAGCGGTTCCTCATTCGCGGGCAGACCCTCGGAGCGGTGAAAGGCTAGAACGTGACCCTGCCTGAGTTTGCGCCCGCAGCGGCGTACACGCTCGAGCTGCCCCGCAATCCCCGGCCGATCGTGATCATCGGGGCCGGAGGTATTGTGCGCGACGCGCATCTGCCCGCGTATCGCAAGGCCGGGTTCGTCGTCGCCGGTATCTGCGACCGCGACGTCGAGCGGGCGCAGGCGCTGGCCGATGAGTACGGTATCCCCGCTGTGTACTCGACGATCGCCGATGCTGTTGCCGGGGCGCCGGATGACGCCGTGTTCGACGTCGCCCTGGTGCCAGACCAGTTTGCAGCCGCACTCGAAGCGCTGCCGGACGGGGCGGCCGTGCTGATCCAGAAGCCGCTCGGCAACAGCCTCGCCGAGGCGCGCGCGCTCGTCGAACTCTGTCATCGCAAGCACCTCGTCGCGGCCGTCAACACGCAGCTGCGATTTGCGCCCCAGGTAGCCGGGGCCAGGGCGTTGATCGCATCCGGTGCCATCGGTGAACTCATCGACCTCGAGGTGCGCATCAGCGTCAACACCCCGTGGGAGATGTTCCCGTTCGTGTTCGGTAAGGAGCGCCTCGAGTTCACGATGCACAGCGTTCACTACCTCGACCTGGTGCGCTCGTTCCTCGGAAACCCGACGGGGATCGACGCGGTCACTCTGCCGCATCCGCTGAAGCCGGACCTCGCGAGCACGCGATCCGCCGTCCTCTTTCGCTATGCCGATCGGCCGCTTCGCGTCACCGTCACGACCAATCATGACCACGACTACGGCGGACGGTTCGAGGAGAGCTTCATCAAGTGGGAGGGGACGAAGGGTGCTGTGCGAGCGCAACTCGGTCTCCTGCTCGACTACCCGTCCGGCGGGCAAGACGCGCTCGAATACATACTTCGCGACGACCTCGCCGCAGGGTGGCGCACGATCCCGTTCGAGGGTTCCTGGTTTCCCGACGCGTTCATCGGCTCGATGAGTGCGCTCCAGCGTTATCGAGAAAATACAATCGATGAGCTGCCCACTAGCGTGGATGACGTGCTCGACACGATGGCCGTCGTCGAGGCGGCGTACGCTTCCGCGGCTGGCACCGGCACGGTTCCTGACTACGGCAACGGAAACAACGAGAAGGATTAGCGAACATGGCATTTGCACGACTCGGCGAATTCGGCAACGAGATTCCCGTACTCCAGCAGGATGGCGAGAGCTACGACCTGCGCTCCCTCACAGCCGATATCGACGGGGCGTTCCTCGCGAGCGATGGCATCCGGCGGGCCAGGGCCGCAGTCTCCGGAGGGAGCCTGCCGAAGCTCGATGGTGCATCCTCGCTCCGCGTCGGGGCGCCGATCGCGAACCCGACCAAGATCGTCTGCATCGGCCTCAACTACCGGGATCACGCGGAAGAGACTCACGCGGCACTCCCGGCTGAGCCGGTCGTCTTCATGAAGGACCCGTCGACCATCGTTGGCCCGTTCGACACCGTGTTCGTGCCGCGCAAGTCGGTCAAGACCGACTGGGAGGTCGAGCTTGGCATCGTCATCGGCCAGGAGGCGCGCTACCTCGACTCGCCAGCTGACGCGGACTCCGTGATCGCCGGGTACGTCCTCGCGCACGACGTCTCGGAGCGCGAGTTCCAGATCGAGCGCGGCGGCCAGTGGGACAAGGGCAAGAGCTGCGAGACCTTCAACCCGCTCGGCCCGATCCTCGTGCCGGCCGACGAGATCGCGGACCCGCAGGCGCTCGGCATGCGGCTCTGGGTCAATGGCGAACTGAAGCAGGACGGCACGACGGCCAACATGATCTTCGGAATCCGTCACGTCGTCTGGTACCTGAGCCAGTTCATGGTTCTTCGCCCGGGCGACCTCATCAACACGGGTACTCCGGCAGGAGTCGCCCTCGGCCAGCCGGAGCCGAAGCCATACTTGCGCGGCGGCGATGTCGTCGAGCTCGAAATTGACGGCCTCGGCCGCGCGAAACAGGAACTGGTGCAGGCATGAGCGAATTTGAAGGACTTACCGCGATCGTCACGGGCGGAGCATCCGGAATCGGTAACGCGACGGCGCTTCTCCTTCATTCTCGAGGGGCGAAGGTGGCTGTGCTCGACCTCAATATCGAAGGACTGGCGGATGGCCTGACCGGCTTTGTCGCGGACGTTTCGTCGCGCGAATCGGTGGATGCCGCGATCGCCGCCGTGGCCGAGTGGGCCGGCGGCATCGATATCGTCGTGAATAACGCGGGGATCAGCGCCATCGGCACGGTGGAGGAGAACGACGACGCTGAGTGGTCTCGCGTCTTCAACATCAACGTGTTCGGAGTCGCACGGGTCAGCGCCGCGGCGATCCCGTGGCTGCGGAAGTCGAAGCACGCGTCGATTGTCAACGTGTGCTCGGTCGCAGCCTTGAACGGCCTGCCGTCCCGCGCCGTCTACGGTTCGACCAAGGGCGCGGTGCTCGCACTGACCTTCTCGATGGCGACCGATTACGTGCGAGAGGGCATCCGCGTCAACTGTGTTTCGCCGGGAACGGCCGACACCCCGTTCGTCAGCGGCTACCTGAAGAAGGCAGCGGATCCGGTGGCCGAACGCGCCGCCCTCGACGCCCGCCAGCCGATCGGTCGCATGGTCACGCCGGAGGAGATCGCGTTCTCGATCGCGTACCTTGCCTCCCCGCTGGCTTCGTCGACGACGGGCACAGCGCTTGACGTCGACGGTGGGCTCACTCGCCTGCGCGTCCGCCCGGTCGAGAAGTAGGGGCGTTACGGATGAGGCGGATCGCGTCGGTCATCGGGCTCCCGCCCGAGAACTGGGAACGGTACGAAGAGCTCCACAGGGATGTCTGGCCGGGTGTGCTCGAGCGCCTTCGGAAGAGCCACATGACCAACTACTCGATCTATCGGCACGACGACCTTCTGGTCTCGTATCTCGAGTACACGGGCGACGACTACGAGGCGGACGCGGCGGCGATCGCCGCAGATCCGACTACGCAGGAGTGGTGGGTCATCTGTGATCCGCTGCAGCGTCCGCTAGACGGGCGTGCGGATGGCGACCACTGGAAGGTTCTCCCGGAGGTCTTTCACCTCGACTAGTTCGTGGTCGCGACCAGCCGAATCAGTGCGAGCTGCCCTCGGTCTCGATCTCCGACCGGTCGCCCGACCAGAGCGTGTGGAACGTGCCATCCTTGTCGACGCGCTTGTACGTGTGGGCACCGAAGAAGTCGCGCTGGCCCTGCACGAGCGCCGCTGGCAGCCGCTCAGCGCGGATGCCGTCGTAGTACGCGAGCGACGACGAGAACGCCGGGGTCGGGATGCCCGCCTGCGCCGCGTGGGCGACGACCGTGCGCCAGCTGTCCTGTGCGCCCTCGATCGCGGCCTTGAAGTACGGCGCGGTCAGCAGCGCGACGAGCTCCGGGTTTTCTTCGTAGGCATCCGTGATGCGGTTCAGGAACTGCGCGCGGATGATGCAGCCGCCGCGCCAGATCTTCGCGATGTTGCCCTTCTTGATGTCCCAGTTGTACTTTTCAGCACCAGCGACGATTGCGTCGAAGCCCTGGCTGTACGCGATCATCTTCGACGCATAGAGCGCACGACGAACATCCTCGACGAATGCCGTCTTGTTCGAGACAGTCCACGGCGTCGACGGACCAGGGAGGTCGGATGCCGCTGCGCGCTGGGCAGGCTTCGACGACAGCGCGCGGGCGAAGACTGCCTCGGCGATACCGGAAACTGGGATGCCGAGGTCGAGTGCGTTTTGGACGGTCCAGACCCCGGTGCCCTTGGAACCGGCCTGATCGAGGATGACATCGACCAGCGGCTTTCCGGTCTCCTTGTCGACCTGGCGCAGCACCTCAGCGGTGATCTCGATGAGGTACGACTCGAGCTCGCCCTTGTTCCACTCTGTGAAGATGTCGGCGATTTCGGCCGGGGTGGCGCCGGTGCCGTGACGGATGAGGTCATAGGCTTCGGCGATCAGCTGCATGTCTGCATATTCGATGCCGTTGTGGATCATCTTGACGAAGTGGCCAGCGCCGTCATGGCCGACGTGCGTCACACACGGCTCGCCCTCCGCGACGGCCGCGATCGACTCGAAGATGGGGCCGAGCTTCTCCCACGCCTCGTCCGACCCGCCCGGCATGATGGATGGCCCGTTGAGTGCGCCCTCCTCGCCACCGGAGATACCGGTGCCGACGAAGTTGAGACCCTTCTCGCGGAGCGCCTTCTCCCGACGGATGGTGTCGGTGAAGAGCGAGTTGCCGCCGTCGATGATGATGTCGCCTGGCTCGAACAGTTCGGCGAGCTCGTCGATGACCGCATCCGTGCCGGCGCCGGCCTGCACCATGATGAGCGCGGCGCGCGGCTTCTCGAGGCTCGCGACGAAGTCTTCGATCTTCTCTGAGCCGACGAACTTGGCTTCCGGGTGCTCTTTCAGCAGGGTCGTCGTGCGCGCGTAGGTGCGGTTATAGACGGCGACGGTGTTGCCTTCGCGGCTGGCGAGGTTCCGTGCGAGGTTCGATCCCATGACGGCGAGCCCTACGACTCCGATGTTGGCTTGCGGCTTCTGGTCGGTCATGATGCTCCTCAACAGGGTTATCGGGTACTCGGTTTAAGCCTACCGACCCGAAGCCCCGTGCTACGGCCCGGAATCAGAGGTAGCGATTGAGTTTGAAGGTGCGAGCCGGGATGTCTCTAACGATCTGCCCCGCGATGACGGCGGCCTCGTCCTCGTCGAGCTGGTGGGTCGTGACGAGACCGGCCAGGAAGGCGGCATCCGCTCGCCTCGCAGCGTCGTGCCTGGCCGGGATGGAGCAGAACGCGCGGGTGTCGTCGATGAAGCCGCTGGTCTTCGCGAATCCGGCGGAGTCCGTGACGGCAGCGCGATATCGCGCTATCCCCCCGGGGGAGTCGAGGAACCACCACGGAGCACCCGCGTAGACACTCGGGTAGAAGCCCGCGAGCGGCCCGATCTCGCGGGAGAAGAGCGTCTCATCGGTTGTGAACAGCACCAGATTCAGATTCGGATGCGTTCCGAAGTCCTCGAGGAGCCGGGCGAGCGGGCGCGTGTACGCACCGACATCCGGAAGGTCGTGCCCGGTGTCTGCTCCGTACGCTGCGAGCGTCGGCGCGTGGTGCCCCCGGATGATGCTGGCGTGCAGCTGCATCACCAGCCCGTCTTCCGTAGCGAATTCTGCGTAGCGGTAGAGCAGATTTCGGCGGTAGGCCACGGCATCGGCCTGGCTGACCGTGCCCGCGAGGCCCGCGGCGTGGATGCGCTCTGCCGCGGCGTCATGGAGCGGCGTCGCCCAGGCATCCAGAACACCGGTGTCGGTGGATGTCGCCCCGTTGTCGATGAAGAAGCGCCTGCGCTTGCGCAATGCGGCGATCAGGCCGACGTAGCTGCCGCAGTCGATGTCGGCAGCAGCGCCGAGCTCGTCGAGAGCGTCGGTCCACCCGGCTTTCGACGGATCCAGATAACGATCGGCGCGCAGCGTCGGGATGACGTGGCCGTCGAACGAGGCGTCGTCGCGCAGCGCACGATGGGCTTCGAGCCCGTCCGCCGGGTCATCCGTCGTGGCAAGCACCCGGATGCCGAAGCGCTCGAACAGCGCCCGCGGCCGGAACTCGGGTGTCGAAAGGGCGGCGGCCAACTCGTCGTAGATCGAGTCGGCGGTGTTGGCGCTCGGCGTCGAGGCCACGCCGAAGACATCGGCAAGTTCGGATTCCAGCCAATACCGCACTGGCGTCGCCGCGAACAGCGACCAGTTCGAGCACAGCCTCGCCCAGATCTCGCGCGGGGTCGCGGTGGAGCGCTCGCCGTACCTCGCGAGCCCGAGGTCGGCGAGCGGCACACCGTTCGCGTGCAGCAGTCGCGTCACGTAGTGGTCTGGCGTGATCAGCAGGGCGGCAGGGTCAGGAAAGGGAGCGTCGTTCGCGAGCAGGCGGGCATCCACGTGCCCGTGTGGCGAGAGGATGGGCGCGTCGGCCACGCTCGCGTACAGCCGGCGGGCGACGTCCCGCGTTGCCGGGTCGGCCGGGAACAGCCGGTCCGGGTGCGGCGCGCTCATGCTGCCGGCCCCGTCGAGCCGCGCACGGTGAGGTGCGTCTGCAGCAGCACGCCGTCGCGCTTGCCGCCCGGTCGCGACTCGAGCGACCCCAGCAGCAGTGTTACAGCGACCCGGGCCGCCTGCTCGATGGGCGCCGTGACGGTGGTCAGCGACGGCGAACAGAAGTCCGCTCCGAAGATGTCGTCGCAGCCGACGATGCTGAGGGCGCCGGGTACGCTGATTCCCCGTTCGGCGAGCCGGCCGAGCATCCCGATCGCCACCAGGTCGTTGTAGGTGATCGCGGCCGTCGCGCGCGAATTGACCAGCGCATCCGCCGCCGCCGTCCCGGAGGTGCGCCTGGGCGGAAACGGCCCGATGCGTCCCAGCGTCACGCCGTGACGTGGTGCGGCAGCCTCGAGCGCCCTCCAGCGAACCGCGTTCGGCCAGGACCGCTCCGGGCCCGAGACGTAGACGATCTCGCGGTGCCCGAGCGAGACGAGGTGTTCGAGCGCCTGCTCCATGCCTGATGGCGTGTCGATCACGACGCTCGGCACGGTCGGGACGTTGCGATTGATGACGACCACAGGGATTGTGCGGGCGAGCGTCGCGATCGCGGTGTCGGACAGGCGCGAGGCCGCCAGCACGACTCCGTCGATGTTCGGACGCAGCCGTTCGATCAGGTCGGCCTCCAGGTCGCCGGACTCTTCGGTGTCGAGCAGGGTGAGGCTGTAGTCGGCGGCCCTCAGCTGGTGCTGCGTGCCGCGGATAATGCCGAAGTAGAAGGGGTTCCCGATGTCGGCGACGACGACGGCAACCGACCTCGTCCGCACCCGCCCACGCGGCAGGTACCCAACCTCGCGCGCGATTTCCTCGATGCGGTGGCGGGTCTGGATGTTGACCCGCGTCGGGTTCGACAGCGCACGAGAGACCGTAGAGACCGCAACCCCCGCACGCTCCGCGATCACGGCGATGGTGGGCGCTGACATTCCTTCACCCAATCACGGCTGGCAATTCATGGCAAACAATTGCCTCGTTTTGCCACGCGTCGTAGCGTGATTCCCACGTGGACGTTGGGAGGCACGATGGGCGGCTCTGCGCCGTGGTTGCTGTCGGGCTTCGGCGACGAGATCGACCCCGATCCGGCCATCCAGGTTGCCGTGCTCCAGGCGCTCGGCGCTCATCACATCGAGGTGCGCAGCGCGTGGGAGACCGGCGTACTCGACCTCGACGATGGCCAGCTCGACTCGCTCGCGACCCTGTTTCTCGACCGCGGAATGGCGGTCTCGGCCATTGCGTCACCCGTCGGCAAGGTCGACATCTCGCTGCCGGTCGAGGCCGAGGTGACGAGACTCCGGCGGGCTATTGCCGCGGCGCACGCACTCGACACCCGATACATCCGGATCTTCTCCTTCTATAGCGACGCCGGATTCGGCGGTGACGGGGCAAGCATCGCTCGCGATGCCGTGCTCGAGCGCATGCGGGCGCTCGCCGGCCTGGCGGAGCGCTCGGGCGTCATCCTGCTGCACGAAAACGAGAAGGAGATCTACGGGGATACCCCGGCGCGCGTGCTCGACATCATCGAGTCGGTCGACTCGATGCACCTGCGCGTGGCCTGGGACAACGCCAACTTCGTGCAGGTCGGCGTCCGGCCGTTCACCGACGGCTATGCGCTGCTGCGCGACCATCTCGAGTACCTCCAGGTGAAGGATGCGGTGGCTGCAACGGGCGAGGTGGTGCCGTCGGGGGAGGGTGACGGCGAACTCGTGCAGACCCTCACCGCGCTGCGAGACGACGGCTACTCGGGCTTCGCTTCGCTCGAGCCCCACCTGGTCTACTCGGACGCGCTCGGCGGATTCTCCGGCCCCGAATCCTTCGGCATCGCCGCGCGGGCATTCGCACGCCTGACAGCACAACTGGGAATCGATCTTGCATGAGTGAACCATTGGGAGTCGCGATCGTCGGCTGCGGCATTATCGGGCTGAATCATGCGGAGGCGATCGCGCGACACCCTGGCCTCCGGCTGGTCGCCCTCGTCGATGCTGTGCCGGCCGCCGCGCGCTCGCTCGCCGACCACGTCGACGGCCGGGGACGCCCCCGGCCCGCCGAATACCGGTCGCTGGCCGATGCGCTGGCCCCGATCGACGGATCAGGCGACGCGACGCCCCGGCCCGCCGTTGACCTCGTCGTGATCTGCACGCCGAGCGGGCTGCACGCCGCGCTCGCGGCCGAAGCACTGGCCGCCGGTCGGCATGTTGTGATCGAGAAGCCGCTCGAGGTGACGGTGCCGGCCGCACGAGAGCTCGCGGCGCTGGCGGCAGCAGCCGAGGAGTCAGGACTCGTCGCGAGCGTCATCAGCCAGCACCGCTACGACCCGGCCAGCGTGCTCGTGCACGCAGCGATAGCCGACGGCGAATTCGGCGTTGTGACGAGCGGCGTCGCGTCCGTCGCGTGGTGGCGCACGCAGGAGTATTACGATTCGGCGGGGTGGCGCGGCACCTGGGCGCTCGACGGGGGCGGCGCTGTGATGAACCAGGGCATCCACACCGTCGACCTCCTGCTCTGGATGCTCGGGAATCCGGTCGAGGTCAGTGCACGCACAGCGTTGTTGGCGCACGACGGCATCGAGGTGGAGGACACGGCGGTGGCGACCGTCACCTTCGCCTCCGGGGCGCTTGGCGTCATCCATTCGACGACCGCCGCATACCCAGGGCCGTTCGCGCGACTCCAGGTGCACGGGTCGACCGGCTCTGCGGTGATCCAGGATGACCGGCTCGAGTACTTCCACGTCGCATCCCGCGCCGCCAGTGACGAGGGTAACCAGGCCTGGGCGGTCGTCGCGCCGGAGGAGGTGCACGGCAACCCGCGGGACGCCGACGCGTTCGTGATCGGGCACCTGCGGCAGTACGAGGACGTCGTAGCGGCGATCCGGGAACATCGCCAGCCGGTGATGCGGGTCGAGGATGCGTACCGGTCGATGGCGGTCGTGCGGGCGATGTACCTTTCCGCGACGCTCGGGCGCTCGGTTCTCGTCGCCGAGGTGCTCGATGGCTCGCTCGACGCTGAAGAGGTTCGCACGGGGGGATCGCGATGAGATTTTCGGTCTTTACCGCTTCGACACCAGAGTGGACTCCGGACGAGGCCGCTGGTGCGCTCGCAGCCCAGGGCTGGGACGGCATCGAGTGGCGCGTCACCGACCAGGATGCCGCGGCTGTTCCCGGGTTCTGGGCCGGCAACCGGGCGACCTGGCCGCTGACCGGCCTGGAGTCGCACGTCGACGAGATCGCGGCCGTGACCGCGCGCCACGGCCTGGCATACTCGGGGCTCGGCGGTTACGCGCGCTGCGATGAGCACGACGATGTCGACCGGATGCTCGCTGTGACCGCCGCTCTCGGCGCGGAGCGGGTGCGGGTGACGATGCCGCGGGTCGACTCCGGGCGTTACGACGAGCTGTTCTATGCGGCAAGGCGCGACCTCGAATGGGTCGCGTCGCGCGCAGAACAGCACGGAGTCAAGGCCCTGGTCGAACTGCATCACGAGACCATCACCGCGTCCGCGTCTGCAGCCAGGCGTCTCGTCGACGGTCTCGACCCGCGGTACGTCGGCGTCATCCATGACCTCGGCAACCTGGTGATCGAGGGACAGGAGACGCACTCGGCCGCTTTCGAGCTGCTCGGCCCGTATCTCGCCCACGTGCACGTGAAGAATGCCCGGTGGGTGGCGGCAGACCCGGCGACCGACGGTGTTGTGGCCTGGCGGCACGAATGGGCGAGCCTGAGAGCGGGGCAGGCGGATGTCCGCCAGTACGTCAGCGACCTGGTCGCGCACGGATACGACGGCTGGATCACGCTCGAAGACTTCTCCACCGACCTGCCTCTGGTCGAACGAACGAGCGACAATCTCGCGTTCATGCGGGACGCTCTCGAGCGGGCACGATCGTGACGCGCGAGCCGCGCATCGCGCATCTCGGAATCGGCGCCTTCGCTCGCTCCCACCAGGCCTGGTACACCTTTGCGTCGAGCGACGACTGGGGCATTGCGGCTTTCCCGAGTCGATCGCGCGACCTCGTTGACGCGCTGGCCGAACAGGATGGCCGCTACGGCATGATCGTGCGCGGCCCGGTATCCGACACGGCGACGACGATCGACAGCATCGTTGCGGCGAGTGCCGACGGATTCCGCGACGCGCTTGCGCAACCAGAGACGGCCATCCTGACTCTCACGGTTACCGAGGCCGGCTACGCGCCCGGCGCAGCCCCGATGCTCGCAATCGCGGACGGCCTCCGCGCGCGCCGCGCCGCCGGCGCTGGCCCGCTCGCGATCGTCCCCTGTGACAACGTCCCCGCCAACGCGTCGAAAACGAAGGAGATCGTGCTCGGATCGGTCGACGAAGAGCTCGCGACGTGGATAAACGACACGATCTCCTTCGTTTTCACGATGGTGGATCGCATCACGCCGGCGACCACAGCCGCCGATGTCGCCGTCGCGCAGGAACTGCTCGGCTGGCCCGACCGGGTGCCGGTCGTCACCGAGCCGTTCACCGAGTGGGTGCTGCAGGGCGAGTTTCCGGCGGGCCGCCCAGATTGGGAGCGGGCCGGCGCCCGCTTTGTGGAGTCGGTGGTGCCATACGAGAACCGCAAACTCTGGATGCTCAACGGCGCGCACTCCCTGCTCGCCTACCGCGGGCTCGAACTCGGCTTCGAGACCGTCTACGAGGCGTTCGGCGACCGGGCCCTGCGCGAAGAGGTCGACCAGCTCTGGGATGAGGCACGCCCGGTGCTCGACCTACCAAAGGGCGAGCTCGACGACTGGCTCGCGGAGCTTCGTGTGCGCTGGTCGAATCCCCGCATCGAGCACCGGCTCGCACAGATCGCTCTCGGCGGCGAGCAGAAGATCCCGGCCCGGATCTTCACCGTGGACGAGGCTCGGCGCAAGGCCGGCCTCCCGATTGGCATCGCGGGAGTCGAGACCGTTGCGGCCTGGCGCCGCTACGAAGACAGGACAGGAAACTAGATGAAGATCGACAAAGCAGAAGTGATCGTCACGAGCCCGGATCGCAACTTCGTGACGCTGAAGCTCACGACAGACGACGGGCTCACCGGACTCGGCGATGCGACGCTGAACGGCCGTGAGCTCGCGGTCGTCAGCTACCTCCGGGATCACGTCGTGCCGCTGCTCATCGGCCGCGACGCTCACCAGATCGAGGACACCTGGCAGTTCCTGTACCGCAGCGCATACTGGCGACGAGGCCCCGTCACCATGGCCGCGATCGCCGCCGTGGATGTCGCGCTCTGGGACATCAAGGCGAAGGCGGCGGGCATGCCGCTCTACCAGCTGCTCGGCGGCGCCTCCAGAACCGGACTCCTCGCCTACGGCCACGCCTCGGGCAAGGACATCCCGGAGTTATTCGACTCTGTGCGCTCGCACCTCGAGCAGGGCTACCGAGCCATCCGCATCCAGACCGGAGTGCCGGGCCTTCGCGCGATCTATGGGGTCGCATCGAACGTCACGGTCGCGGGCAATGAGGGCAAACGCTACGACCACGAGCCCGCCCAGCGCGCGCCGCTTCCCGTCGAAGAGGACTGGGACACTCGCGCATATCTCCAGCACCTGCCCGGAGTGTTCGAGGCCGTGCGGAACGAGTTCGGCGCAGACATCCCCCTGCTCCACGACGGACACCACAGGATGACGCCCATCCAGGCCGCGAAACTCGGCAAGTCGCTCGAGCCATACGACCTGTTCTGGCTCGAGGACTGCACGCCGGCAGAGAACCAGGCGGCGCTGCGACTCGTGCGCCAGCACACGACGACCCCGCTCGCGATCGGCGAGGTCTTCAACACCGTCTGGGATTACCAGAGCCTCATCACCGAGCAGCTGATCGACTACGTGCGAAGTGCCGTTACCCACACGGGCGGAATCTCGGCGCTCAAGAAGATCCTGGAATTCGCGGCGCAGTACCAGATCAAGTCGGGCATGCACGGGCCGACCGACATCTCGCCGGTCGGCATGGCGGCCGCGATGCACCTGGGCCTCGCCATCCACAATTTCGGAATCCAGGAGTACATGAAGCACGGCGCCCTGACCGACGAGGTCTTCGAGCAGAGCTTTACCTGGAAGGACGGGATGCTGCATCCGGGCGACCAACCCGGAATCGGCGTCTCGCTGAACGAGGATTCCGCAGGCAAGTATCCGTACCAGACCGCCTACCTGCCGTACAACCGCCTGGCGGACGGCACCGTCCATGACTGGTAACCGCTGCTGGTAGGCTCTTTGCTTGTACTTCGGCGAGGGATGCCCGGAAAACGGGTTGTCCGTAATCGACGCGGTGGGATGCTTCACGGCTGATCCTCACGCTGACATGCGTTCGAGTTGAACAACAGAGACCAATCTGGGCCGAGAGCCCCAAAGGAGAAACCATCATGGCTGACGACAACAAGCTGACAGCGGAGCCGCGCACCAGCTTCGGCAAGGGCGCTGCGCGCAAGATCCGCGCGACGGGCAAGATCCCCGCCGTCATCTACGGCCACGGCACCGAGCCACAGCACGTCACTCTGCCGAGCCACGAGGTCGGCCTCATCCTTCGCAAGGCGAACGCGGTGCTCGACCTCGACATCAACGGCAAGAGCCAGCTGGCGCTCGTCAAGGATGTCCAGAAGGACCCGGTTCGCCAGATCATCGAGCACCTCGACCTGATCGTCGTCCGCAAGGGCGAGAAGGTCATCGTCGACATCCCGGTGCACCTCGAGGGCGAGGCTGCCCCCGGAACCGCCGTCAACCAGGACGCGAACACGCTGTCGCTCGAGGCCGAGGCTACCAACATTCCTGAGCGTCTCGTCATCAGCATCGAGGGCCTCGAAGAGGGCGCCCACATCACCGCTGGCGACGTGAAGCTGCCAGAGGGTTCGACCCTCGTCTCCGACCCGGAGCTGCTTGTTGTCGGCATCACCGGCGCCAACGCTGCAGATCTCGGCGAGTCCGATGAGGCCGAGGGCGCATCGGCTGAGGGTGCGTCAGAGTCCTCTGACGATTCGGCTGACGCAGCAGAGTCGGCAGAGTAACCCTGGCGCTCTTTCGCGCGAAGCCGCCAGTGGACACAAACCAATGGCTTGTGGTCGGGCTCGGTAACCCCGGGCCCGACTACGCGCGAAACCGCCACAATGTCGGCCAGATGGTGGTCGACGAACTCGCATCGCGCCTGTCTGCGTCGTTCAAGACGCATCGTGCGCACGCCCTCGTCAGCGAGGGCCGGAGCGGGAATGAGCGCTTCGTGCTTGCCAAGCCGATGAGCTTCATGAATCTCTCCGGTGGCCCGACCGCGGCGCTGCTGAAGTACTACAAACTCGACGCCGACCGACTGATCGTCATCCATGACGAGCTCGACATCCCGTTCGATACGCTTCGCCTGAAGAGCGGCGGCGGCCACGGCGGCCACAACGGAATCCGCGACATCCAGGCGGCGATCGGCACACCGGACTTCGTGCGAGTGCGCGTTGGCATCGGCCGCCCTCCCGGCAGGCAGGATGCCGCCGCCTTCGTGCTACACGACTTCAGCGCGACCGAGAAGCAGTCGCTGCCGAGCCTCGTGGCGGATGCGGCGGATGCGGTCGAGCTGGTCGCATCCAGCGGTCTTGCCGCTGCCCAGCTGAAGTTCCACACCGCCCAGTAACCCGCTGCCCAGTGAAGTTCCACACCGCCCAGTAGCCCGCTGATCGAGTGAAGTTCCACACCGCCCAGTAACCCGCTGGTCGAGTAGCCGCGCGAAGCCGGCGTGATCGAGACCAAGCCTCGAGCTACCTGCCTACCACTCGGCCTGGTAGCCGTTGCGAGTGAGCCACGCGCGAGCGCTGAAGGCCATGCGTGCCGCCCCGGAGAGGTGTGCGTCGAACACATCGGCGACGGTCTCGCGCGGCACGATGATGCGATCGGCGATGCTGGAGATCAGGTCGCGGCCGGCGCGGGCGAGCATCCGGGCGACCTGCTCGGCGAGCAGGGGATGCGCGACGGGCGCGAGGGTCTGGGCGTCGCCGATCTTGTAGACGCTGCCGTCCATGATGTTGAGCTCGAGATAGCGGTACATCCACACCTCGCCTGACGACCAGAGCGCGATCGTCCGCAGCGGCGAAGGGTGCAGGAAGAGTCCGTGCTCGAAATCGAGATCCGTGGCCGCCGCAATGATCTCGGGCGACAGGGTTCCATCGACATCGGCGACGAGACGCGACAGCTCGTAAAACCGCAGTCTGGTCTGCTCGTCGATGGTGAACATGGGGCAACTGTATCGGCTTTGGCTGTGCGCTTCTCCCACGTCTTTTGGGGGTGGCGCGGGGTCCCGGACGCACGGAGAAACAGGGGTGGAACGACAGGTAACGTTGACGCATGCGTGTTGTGGTTGCTGGGGCTTCTGGCGCTGTGGGCGCCCGCCTCGTTCCGCAGCTGACCGCCGCCGGGTACGAGGTCATCGGGCTGACACGCACCGCGGGATCCCTCGCCGCCGCCGGTGACGGAGTGCGCGAAATCGTCACGGATGTCGGGGATCGTCGCGCCTTCCTGGCCGCCCTGCGCGGAGTGCAGGCCGACGCGGTCGTGCACCAGCTGACCGCGCTCGCTAAGCCGCCGCTCAGTCACGCCGACATGCGTGAGACCAACAGGCTTCGAGCGGAGGGCACGAGCACGCTCATTGCGGCCGCCCGTCAGCTCGGTGCGAGCAAATTCGTCGCGGCATCCTTCTTCGGAGGCTACGGCTTCCGCGACCACGGTCGGATCCCGCGCGAGGAGGACGCGCCATTCGGCGAGGAGGACGAGCGCAACGATGCCGTGCTCACGGCGCTCCTCAGCCTTGAATTGCAGGTGCGCGCGTTCGGTGGGGTCGCCCTGCGCTACGGCCTCTTCTACGGAGACAAGCCGAAGACGGTGTCTCCGGTCGCTCGCCAGTGGAAGGGGGTGCTGCCCATGGTGCACCTCGAGGATGCCGCGTCGGCGGTCATCCGCGCGCTGGAGGCCGGTCAGCCCGGCGCGGTCTACAACATCGCAGACGACGAGCCGATCAGCTACCGGGCGCGCGAGCGTGCGATCGCGGCGAAGTTCCGACTGCGGCCACCCATGGTGCTGCCCGACGGAATGATCCGCACTGTTGCACCGTTCGCTTCCCAGCTGCTGACCCGCACGGCGATGAAACTCGACACCACACGTGCGCACGACAAGCTGGGGTGGAGCCCCCAGCATCCGTCGATTACAGCCTGGGCCGCTGAACGGGCGTCGGGGGATGCTGGCACACTGGCGTCATGACGGTGTGGATCTGCACGGCGTGCGGCGTCGAACAGCCCGAGAGCGGGACGGCGCCGGTCGTCTGCCGCATCTGCTCGGACGAGCGCCAGTACATCCCGAAGTCCGGGCAGGCGTGGACGACGCTTGACGAGCTATCGGCCGCGGGCACGCGCATCGTCGTCGCTGAGGAAGAGCCGCACCTTTATGCGGTGACGGCATCCCCGTCCGTCGGCATCGGCCAGCGCAGCCTCCTGCTCCAGACCGAGGGTGGTAACGTCCTCTGGGATCCGGTCGGCTTCGTCGACGCCGCGGGCGCAGCAGCCGTACTCGCCCTCGGTCCTGTCGTCGCGATCGTCGCCAGCCATCCGCACATGTATGGCGTGCAGGTTGAGTGGTCGCGAGCGCTTGGCGGCGCGCCTGTGCTGGTCGCCGAAGCTGACGCAGAGTGGGTGCAGCGACCGGATGACTCGATCAGCGTGATCGACGCGGCGGACCACGAGCTCGTGCCCGGCGTCACGCTCCGCACGCTCGGCGGCCATTTCGCGGGGAGCTTCGTTCTGCACTGGGCTTCCGGTGCCGACGGGCGCGGTGTGATGTTCTCGGGCGACACGTTCTTCCCGCTACAGGATGGCAAGTGGGTCGGGTTTCTGCGCAGCTACCCCAACATGCTTCCGCTGTCCGGCGCGGTCGTGGATCGAGTCGCAATGGCAGCGCTCGAGAGCCGATTCGATCGCGTGTACGGAAACCTCGGCGGCAGCATCCCGACGGGCGCCGCCGCGGTCGTTCGTCGCTCCGCCGATCGCCACATCGCGTGGGTGCGCGGCGACTTCGACCACCTCACCTGAGTTGCGTTGCTAGAGGAGCTTGTCGGTCCAGGTGCCGCTGTCCTTATAGCGACGTCGAGTCGTGTGGTAGCTAGTCAAGAAAGTAATGATTACGACCAGTGGCACAGCGACCGCGGGATACCAAACAGACCAACCGTTCAACATAGACGTAACAGTGAGTCCGGCGCCAAGGGCGACGGCAAAGAGCCCACCGGTCCGGAGCGCCACAGTTCTCGTGACGTGTTGACCCTGTTTTGACATTCTGTCCATTTCCTCTCTGCGCTGCGTACGCTAAGTCGTAGCCAAACAGATAATTGTCGCGCCCCGCCTGCTGCTGCCATCGCCGCCAAAACTGTGCCAGCAGTCACCACATCTATCCCCGGAATCCAAATCGCGGCGAGCGCAACGATGCCACCCGTTGCTGCGGCATCAAGCGCCGCAGCTTCACCTGCCTTCAAGCATGAGTTGCCTTCTCGGCGACCACTTTGCGCTGGACGCCTTGACCTTCGTGCCTTTGGCCGTGAGCTTCACTCCGGCTTTGGATGTGGCGACCTTGCCGGCCCCAGCCTTGTTGTAGCCCTCGACGATGAACTCCCACCCTGTCTTCTGGGTGTTGTATCGCGGAAAGTCCTTGTACGAGATCCTCACCGAGGTTGACGTCGTGCTTGCGGTGGCGGGAAACGGGCCCATCGCACCCCCAGGTTCGATGACCACGACATATCGCGTGGCTCCGGATGCGGCATCCCACGAGAAGGTCGCGTACTTCTTGTGAAAGGAAACCTTGAGGTCTCGCACCGGACCAGGCAGCGCGCTCGCGCTCGCGGTCGTCGTCCCCCCAGCGAGCACGATCGTGGCGGCAGCCACCATGGCAAGCATCACGCCGAGCAACCTGGTCAGGGGAGTTCGTCGGCCTGGCGCGCTGAGGGTTGCTGTCGTCATCTTCAGTCCGCCTCACATTGAGTTTTCGATGGTTCCGAAGGAAAGAAGCGCGAGCCGCACATCCATAACGCGAGGGTGAGAAACAATCTCCGGCAGTCATCAGTTGGCGAGTCGACCAGCGATATGAGAACGTGTGTCCGTGCGAGCGTGGTTTGACGGCCTTTCGGGTCCCGCAGTGTTCTGCTACTACTTGCTAGCCTTCGGGGTGCTGTTCGGGCTGGTCAGCAGACACGGGCTCCAACTGGGACTCGTGGCCGGGCTGCTCTTTGCTGCGTTCATGACCCCGGTCACGCTGAACTCCCGACGCAAGCTCGGCGGCGCACCCTTGCTTCGCCAGGTCTCATTGGCAACGAGCAAGGCCGTACTACCCGGCCTGATCGACCCGCACAAATGGCTCGCCGTTCTCACGCACCGACGCACGAGCCTCCGACGACAGCAGTTGATTGCTGGCATTCTGTTCCCGCTCGTCGGCGTAGTTGCCATCCTGGTGAGCCTTGAACCTCGAGCGGATCTGCTGGAGTCGATCGGGCTGGCCGCACTTTCGTGTGCGGCCTTCGTGATCGGCGTGATCCCGCCGTTTTGGGAGATAGCCCGCATCGACAAGCTACGGCTCCTCATCCGTCGCGACTATGGTCTGGTCGACGCTCAGGATGCACGCCAGACCTAGGCGCGAGGCCCCTGCACTGACGCCCGGAGCGAACTCGCCGGCCGGCGTCGGTGGCCCCGCCTAGACTGGTGGGGTGGTACTCGAAACGATTATCTCCGGGCTTTCGCGCGCCCGAACTTTCGAGAACGCACTTTCGTACTCGTCTCGGAGCGCCGATTTCTCCCTCGTCGACGGGCTGCGTGCCCCTCTCATCTCAGGTCTGCTGGCCCGGCGGGATGGCCCGCAGGTCCTGCTCGCGATCACCGCGACCGGTCGAGAATCCGAGTCGCTGCGTTCTGCACTCGAGTGCTACGCCCACGACGCTGAGATCATCGAATTCCCGGCCTGGGAGACCCTGCCGCACGAACGCCTGAGCCCGAGCGCCGAGACCGTCGGCAAGCGCATCGACGCGCTTCGTCGGCTGAAGGCGTGGTCGGAAGACGAGTCGCCGATCCGGTCATCCATCATCGTTGTCGCATCCGTTCGCGCCGCGCTCCAGCCGCTCGCCAGCAACCTGACAGACCTCGAGCCCATCCACCTGGCTGCGGGGGGTCGTGGGTACGACCTCACCGATATCGGCCGCCAGCTCGTCGACCTCGCGTATGCCCGGGTCGACATGGTGACGCGACGCGGCGAATTCGCTGTGCGCGGCGGCATCCTCGACGTCTTCTCGCCCATTGGCGAGCATCCCGTGCGCATCGAGTTCTTCGGCGACGAGGTTGAGCAGCTCCGCTACTTTTCGGTTGCAGACCAGCGCAGTCTCGGTGATCCGCTTGAGGATGCCCGCTTCCCGGCGAGCCGCGAGTTGCTTCTGAGCGACACGGTGCGGATGCGCGCCCGCGAGATGCAGCACGAGTTTCCGAGCATCGCGCAGATGCTCGCCAAGATCTCCGAGGGCATCCCCGTCGAGGGCATGGAATCGCTGGCACCCGCCCTTGTCGACGAGCTCGTACCTCTCACCTACTACCTGCCGGAGTCCGCGGCCATCGCCGTGCTCTCGCCCGAGCGCGTTGGCACGCGCGCGGTGAGCCTGCTCGAGACGAACCGCGAGTTCCTGGCCGCAGCGTGGAGCGCCGCGACGGCGGGGGCCGAGGCCCCGATCGACCTGGATGCCGGCGACTTCCTTTCTGTCGCAGCGCTTCGCCAGAGCGCGGGTTCACGCTCGTGGTGGACCCTGTCGTCGTTCGACTCAGGCGTGGGTTCTGACCTTCCGGCGATTCCGATCGAGGGTGACGCGGAGGCGGCGATCGAAGACCTCGTCAATGCGGCGGGGGAGTACGTGCGCATTGATGGCTCGGCTGTTCCGAGTTTTGCGGGCCAGCTGAACGGCGCGATCGAGCACGTTGGTGAGCTCACTCGCGCCGGCTGGACGGTCGCGATCGCGGCCCAGGGCACGGGGCTCGTCGAGCGAGCGGCCGACGTCCTCGCAGAGCACGAGATCGCGGGGAGGATCGTCGAGGGGTTCCCTGAGGGGGCCTCGGCCGGCTCGACCGACGGCGGCATCGCGCACCTGTTGAAGGCATCCGTCGAGTCTGGGTTCGAGCTGCCCGAGATCAAGCTCGCACTGCTCAGCGAGAGCGAGTTCTACGGGCGCACGGCCGGCTACGATTCCCGCCAGGTCAAGAAGCTCGGGGTCAGGCGCAAGAACGTCGTCGACCCCCTGCAGCTGAAGACGGGCGACTTCGTCGTTCACCAGACGCACGGCATCGGCAAGTTCGTCGAGCTCACCCAGCGCGAGGTGAGCTCGGGCGGCCGCAACCCGGTCAAGTCGACCCGCGAGTTCCTGGTGATCGAGTATGCGCCGAACAAGCGCGGTTACCCGGGCGACAAGCTCTACGTTCCGACCGACCAGCTCGACCTCCTCACCCGCTATGTCGGCGGAGAGGCTCCGAGCCTCAGCAAGATGGGCGGCAGCGACTGGGCGGCGGCCAAGGGCAAGGCGCGCAAGGCCGTTCGCGACATCGCCGTCGAGCTCGTGAAGCTCTACTCTGCGCGCATGGCCAGCCGCGGCCACGCGTTCCCACCGGACACACCCTGGCAGCGTGAGCTCGAGGAGGCATTCCCGTTTGCGGAGACTCCAGACCAGCTGACCACGATCGACGAGGTGAAGCGCGACATGGAGTCGCCCATCCCGATGGATCGCCTGCTCTCGGGCGACGTCGGCTACGGCAAGACCGAGGTCGCGGTTCGAGCCGCGTTCAAGGCCATCCAGGATGGCAAACAGGTCGCGATGATCGTGCCGACCACCCTGCTCGTCAAGCAACATTTGGAGACCTTCACCGAGCGGTTCGCCGGATTCCCCGTCCACCTGCGCGCCCTCAGCCGGTTCCAGACCGACCGCGAGGCGAAGGAGGCCGTCGATGGCCTGGCCGACGGCAGCGTCGACATGGTCATCGGAACCCACCGCATCCTGGGTTCGACCGTGCGCTTCAAGGATCTCGGCCTCGTGATCATCGACGAGGAGCAGCGCTTCGGCGTCGAGCACAAGGATGCCCTCAAGAAGCTGAAGACCAACGTCGACATCCTCGCGATGTCTGCGACTCCGATCCCGCGCACCCTCGAGATGGCGGTGACGGGCATCCGCGAGATGTCCACCCTTGCCACGCCGCCGGAAGACCGGCACCCCATCCTCACGTTCGTCGGCCCGCGTTCGGATAAGCAGGTCGGGGCTGCGATCCGGCGCGAACTTCTGCGCGAGGGCCAGGTCTTCTACGTGCACAACCGGGTGTCGTCGATCAACCGGGTCGCGTCGCAGCTTGCCGAGATCGTGCCGGAGGCGCGCATCGCGGTCGCCCACGGCCAGCTGCCGGAGCACGTGCTCGAACAGGTCATGGTCGACTTCTGGGAGCGAAAGTTCGACGTGCTCGTCTCGACCACGATCATCGAGACCGGCCTCGACATCGCCAACGCGAACACGCTGATCATCGACCGTGCAGACAAGTACGGACTATCCCAGCTGCACCAGTTGCGCGGCCGGGTCGGGCGTGGTCGGGAACGCGCGTACGCGTACTTCCTCTACGACGAGATGAAGCCGTTGTCTGAGACAGCGCACGATCGCCTGTCGACGATCGCAGCAAACAACGATCTCGGCTCGGGCATGCAGATCGCCCTGAAAGACCTCGAGATTCGTGGCGCAGGCAACCTGCTGGGCGGCGAGCAGTCCGGCCACATCGCGGGAGTCGGGTTCGACCTCTACCTCCGAATGATCGGCGAGGCCGTGTCTACCTTCCGTGGCGATGTCGCGGAGGGCCAGACCGAGTTGCGGCTCGAACTGCCGGTGGATGCGCACATTCCCGAGGAATACGTCGAGAGCGAGCGACTTCGTCTCGAGGCCTACCAGAAGCTGTCAACAGCCTCCGCGCCGACATCCACGCCGTCGCAGATCGATGAAGTGCTCGAGGAACTCACCGATCGCTATGGTGAACCGCCCGCTGCGGTCATCAACCTCATCGCCGTCTCGCGCCTGCGTCGTGCGGCTGTGAAGGCAGGGCTCGGCGAGGTCGTCGCGATGGGGACGAACCTGCGGGTTGCTCCAGCCGAGCTGCCTGACTCGCTGCAGGTACGGCTACAGCGCATGTACCCGGGTGCGCGGTACTTCGCCCAGGCCAACGCGCTGTCTGTCCCGATGCCGCGAATCAACGCGGAGCCGCTCGCCGACGCCGACCTGATCGGCTGGGTGGCGACACTCCTCGGAGCGCTGTTCCCCGCGCCGGTCGAGGCCGTCGCGGCCGACGCGGAGTAGGCGCGCGGCCGCCCCGCAGAATGGATGCCCGACGCTACGACCTCGATGACGTCTCCATCGCGGTCGGCGACGACCTGGAGGCCGCAGCCGTCGTTGCGCGTGTTCTCGATGTCGACCCGGCATCCGTCGCTCTTTCGCACCTCTGCACGAACTGCGGTAGTACGTCCCACGGTCGTCCGCTCATCGCGATGCCAGCCCGGCTTCGTTCGGCCGGCATCTCCATTGCCCACAGTCATGGCATCGACGCGATTGCGGTGAACCCAACAGGGCCGATCGGCGTCGACCTCGAGTCGATCTCCCGGGTCGCCCGCGCCTCGATCGCAGCCAGCCTCCTGCATCCGGCAGAACACCCTCCAACGCCCCGGGATGTTACGCGGCTCTGGAGCGCGAAGGAGGCGGTCCTCAAACTCCTCGGAATCGGTCTCCGCCTCGATCCACGGGCGCTGCACATCGACTTCGGCGTCGACTCCGCCCACCTGGTCTCATGGCCGGATGGACTATTCGTCGGCGCCCGTCCGCGCATCCGCACCTTCGCCGTCACCGACGACCTGGTTGCTGCCGTCGCCTGGTAGGCGGCCGGTCTCGGCGGCTCCGCGCCTCAGCGCTTACGCGGCAGCCGCGGCAGTTCGTGCTCGAAGAGCCACTTGTGCAGCATCGGCGTGAGGTCACGACCCGAGTAGTCATCGAGGTGCGCGAGGAACTCCGCTGTCGAGACGGACCCGTGGCGATAGCGGGAGGTCCAATCTCGCAGCATCCTGAAGAACAGCTCGTCGCCGAGAGTCAGTCGAACCGCGTGCAGGGCGAGCGCTCCACGCTTGTAGAGACGGTCGTCGAACATGAGTTCCGCGCCGGGGTCGCCGATCGCGAAGTCCTCGTCCTGGGCTTTCACGCGGGGCCAGTGCTGCAGCGCCAGTTCGTGCGCGGTCGGGCCGCCGGAGTTCTCCGCCCACAACCACTCGGCGTAGCAGGCAAAACCCTCGTGCAGCCAGATGTGCTTCCAGCTGCTCGCGGTCAGGCTGTTGCCGAACCACGAGTGCGCCAGCTCGTGCGCGATGAGCCGCTGTGAGCCTCCGACGCCGTCGACATGATTGCGGCCGAAGATCGAGAGGCCCTGCGCCTCCAGCGGGATCTCGAGCTCGTCGTCCGTCACGACCACCGCATACTGCTCGAATGGGTACGGGCCGAACAGGCGCTCGAACGTCTCGATCATTGCGGGCTGACGGCCGAAATCGTCTGCGAACTCCCGCGCCAGGTCATCCGGGAAGTACGCACGCTGGGCGACTGGACGATCCTCGACGGGCTGCTCGCGATACACCCCGATCTGCAGCGTCGCGAGGTAGGTCGCCATCGGCTCAGTCGATTCAAACCGCCACTGTGTTCGGCTCGCTCTGGCCCGATTCGAGACCAGTCGACCGTTCGCGACGGCACGATAGCTCGACGCCAGCGTGATCGAGATGCTGTAGATCGCCTTATCGCTCGGATGATCGTTGCAGGGAAACCACGTTGGCGCGCCGGTCGGCTGTCCGGCTATCAGCACTCCGTCCGCGAGCTCCTCCCAGCCGACCTCTCCCCAGCTGCTGCGCCGCGGCGACGGCGAACCCGCGTATCGGACTTCGACGGTGAAGGCGGCGTCGGCGGCGATCGGGCGGCTGACGGTGATGGTCAGCTTGCCGCTGCCCTGGCTGAACCGCGACGCGCGCACGCCGTCGACGAGCACGGCGGAAACGGACATGCCGACCAGGTCGAGGCTGAATTTCCGTAGCACCTGCGTGGCGCGAAGCGAGAGCACGGCCGTGCCCGTGAGTCGATTGGTGTTGACCCGATAGTCGAGGTCGAGGGCGTAGCGCTCGGCGCCGTAGCCACCGTTGCCTGAGTTTGGTGCATACGGGTCGCCAGCGGTTGCAGCGCCGACATCCTCTGTTGCAGTGTTCGTCGCGCTGGCCACACTCGAGTCTGTCACGGGGCGGACGCCGCGTGCTCCGCCTCGAGGGGGCTTGCCTCGATCGCAGTAGAGCCGCTGTTCCACGGCGCGATCGGGTTTCCCGCCCAGCTCGCGCCACTCGGTACCAGCTCACCGCGCATCACCAGCGACGCGGGGCCAACGGTGGCGTCAGCGCCGATGGATGCCGCGGGCAGGATGACGCTGTGCGGCCCCAGCGTGCCGCCGGCCTCCAGCCGCACGGCGTCGAGCACCATCACCCGGTCGTGGAAGAGATGTGTCTGCACGACGCAGCCGCGGTTGACGGTCGCGCCGTCGCCGAGGGACACGAGGTCGGCCTCCGGCAGCCAATAGGTCTCGCACCAGACCCCGCGCCCGACCTTCACACCGAGCGACCTCAGCCACCAGCTCAGCGCGGGCGTTCCCGTTGCAGCCACAGCAAACCAGGGCGCTGCGACCATCTCGACAAACGTGTCCGCAACCTCGTTCCGCCAGACGAACGACGACCAGAGCGGATGCTCGCGTGCGGTGATGCGGCCGACCAGGGCCCACTTGGCCACGGTGGTGATCCCCGCCGCCACACCACCGGCCGCCAGCATCACCGCGCCGGACAACGCGATTGCCCAGCCGAGCCCGACGCTGAGGACGAGCAGCTGCAGGAGCGCGAGCACGCCGACGCCGATGGCGGCTGTGATGACCACCGGCACGAACCGGCACAGCTCCCAGAGCAGCCGCGCAACGCGCAGCCGTGCGAGGGGTTTGAAGGTACGCGTCTCATCGAACTCGGCGACCGCGCGGCGCAGGCGCACAGGAGGATTACCGAGCCAGGATGACCCGTTCTTGGCCTTCCGCGGCGTCGCAGACAACACCGCGATCAGCCCGTTCTTCGGCACGGTGCGCCCCGGTCCCGTCATGCCGGAGTTGCCGAGGAAGGCCCTCCGGCCGACCCGGCTCTCATCGATGCGCAGCCAGCCGTGCCCCAGTTCGTATGAGCCGACCATGGTGTCGTCGGCGAGAAACGCGTGATCGTCGATGGTGGTGAGCCGGGGGAGAAGCAGCACCGTCGATGCCTCCACGTTCCTGCCGACCTTCGCCCCCAGCATCCTGAGCCACAGTGGCGTGAACAGGCTCGCGTAGAACGGGAAGAGCAGCGTTCGCGCAGAGTCGAGCAGGCGCTCGGTCGCCCAGACCTGCCACCCGATCCGGCTGCGGACCGCGTACACCCCCGGCTTCAGGCCGATACTCAGCAGGCGAACGCTCCCGAGAACGAGCACCGTGTACGTGGCTCCCGCGGCGAGCACCGCGAGAGGCAGCAGCGCGAAGATGCCCCCGAGTGCGGCGCCGAATGAAATGGCGTGGTCGGCGCGGGTCCCGACCACGAGCGCGCCTACGGCAATGCTGACGACGGCGATCAGCGACATCCCGATGGATGCCGCCCCGTAGCCGACCAGCCAGCGTCGGCGCTGCGGCGGTCGTTCGGTCGGCCACGCGCTTTTGGCCTTACCGACGCGAACAGCGGGGGAGCCGGCCCACAGCTGTCCGGCTGGCACGTGCGCGTGAACGGCGGACCCGGCGGCGACTTCCGCGCCGCGCCCCACCCGGGTGCCCGGCAGCAGCGTGCTGCGCGACCCGATGGATGCCTCGGCCCCGATGGAGATCGGCCCGAGCTTCAGGATGTCGCCGTCGACCCAGTAGCCGCGCAGGTCAACCTCGGGTTCGATCGATGCGCCGGCGCCGACCTTCAGCATCCCGGTGATCGGCGGGAGCGTGTGCAAGTCGACGCCCGGGGCGATTCGCGCGCCGAGCGCCCGTGCGTAGTAGCTGATCCAGGGCGCGCCCGCGAGGTTCGCCGCTCCGACCAGGTGCGCAACCTGTTCGGCGAGCCACAGCCGAAGGTGCACACTGCCGCCGCGCGGGTAGTCGCCCGGTTTCACCCCCGCAAGCAGCAGCCGGGCCGCAACGACGGAGATCGCCATCCGCCCGATCGGCGTGATGAACACCAGGAACCCGATCACAATCACCCACCACGACACCGTGATCGCCCACCGCGCTCCGGTAACGGCCAGCAGCTCGTCCGCGATCAGGAGGTAGACCATCCACCGCACCCCAGCGAGGATATGCAGCGGAATTCCGAGCAGCGTCTGCACGACCTGCGTCGACAGCGGGGTCGGCCGAACCAGCCTGCGCTTGCGGGCGACGGCGGGTGCACGCTGGTCGAGCTCGTCAGCGAGCGCGCCGATGCGCGGGTGATCGTAGATGTCGGAGACTCGCGCCTCGGGAAAACGTGCCCGGATGGCCGACACCAGCTGGGCGGCACTGAGGGAGCCTCCGCCGTGCGCGAAGAAGTCGGCGTCCGGCCCTGTCACCGGGGTTCCGAGGATGCCCGTCCAGGCCTCAGCGAGCCAGCTCGCGGTCGCGCTCAGTCCGGCCACACTCTCGTCGCCGGGTAGCGGCCAGGGCAGCGCAGCGCGGTCGACCTTGCCAGACGTGCGAGTAGGCATGTCGCTGACCACTGCCAGCATGGGTACGAGCGGAGCGGGCAACTCCTCGCGGAGCTGGTCGATCGCTCCCGTGCGATCGAATTCGATCCCGTTTGCGGGCAGCACGTAGCCGACCAGCACGCGGTTGCCCGTCGCGGTCGACTGCACGACGGTCGCGGCGCTCGCGACGCCCGGCAGGGCCGACAGTGCTGCGTCGATTTCCCCAAGTTCTATGCGGCGCCCGCCCAGTTTGACCTGGTCATCCGCGCGTCCCTGGAACACGAGGCCAGCGGCCTCGAATCGCACCAGGTCGCCTGAACGGTACGCGCGCTCCCAGCCGAGCGTTGGCAACGGCGCGTATTTCTCGGCATCCTTCGCCGGGTCAAGATACCGCGCGAGGCCGACTCCGCCGATGATGAGCTCGCCCGTGTCACCTTCGCCAACGGGCTCGCCCTGTTCGTTCACGACCGCGAGCTCCCAGCCGGCGAGCGGCAGGCCGATGCGCACGATCTCGCCCGCCACGAGGAGAGCGCCGCACGCGACGACGGTCGCCTCGGTTGGACCGTAGGTGTTCCACACCTCGCGGCCGTCGACGGCGAGCCGATCGACCAGCTCGGGCGGGCATGCCTCGCCACCGAAGATCAGGAGCCGAACGAGTTCGAGCGACTCGACCGGCCAGAGACCGGCGAGTGCGGGAACGGTCGACACGATGGTGATGCCGTGCGCGATCAGCCAGGGGCCGAGGTCTACCCCAGACTTCACGACCGTTCGCGGCGCCGGCACGAGGCAGGCTCCGTTGCGCCAGGCCAGCCACATCTCCTCGCAGGAGGCGTCGAAGGCAACAGACAGCCCAGCCAATACGTTGTCGCCCGGCCCGATCGGCTCAGCTGCGAGGAAGAGATCGGCCTCTGCGTCGACGAACGCGGCGGCGGAGCGGTGCGTGACGGCGACACCCTTTGGCACCCCGGTCGACCCGGAGGTGAAGATGATCCATGCGTCGTCGTCCGGCGTCACGGTGTCGACGGCGGCGATGCTTCCTGTCGGCGACCCGAGGCTTGGCGCGCCATCGAGCGGTTCGCGCTCCTCGAGCGCCGTCCCGGCGGCGCCGGCATGGGGAGCGAGGCTGCCGTCCGCGCCGATGACGCCGACGACGTTCGCCTCGCCGAACACCAGTTCTGCGCGCTCCTCGGGATCATCGGCATCCACGGGAACGTAGGCTGCCCCGACAACCAGCACGGCAAGGATCGAGATATAGAGGATGCGCCCGCCGGACGGAATCCGGATGCCAACCCTGTCGCCCCGCCGCACGCCCGCAACAGCGAGGCGGGCAGCAGCTGCATTAACCGCACGAAGCAGTTCGCGATAGCTCAGTGATCCGTCGCCGTCGGTGATCGCGGACGATTGCGGATTCAGCTCGGCGGTGCGCCGAAGGATATCGACCAGGGTGCGTGGCGCCGCTGCGGGTCCGCCAGAGAGCACGCCCGCTCTACTCGTCGACTCCACCAGGCCGCCTTTCCGTCGAGGCGCTCCGCGCAGACGACGAGCCGATCGTATGCACGGCAGGTGAACGGCTGGTGACGTGGCCGGGTAGAGGCAGCGCACCCGGAGCGGTGGCGTTCACCGCGCGGGGTCCGTTCACCGCACGGGATACGAGAAGTAGTGCGACTCCACCGGCACGTCGTCGGCGAGCGCGTCGGCGTCGGCCAGCAGCTCCCGATCGCGACCAGTCAGGCGCTGCGTCTGCCCCCGCCGGTACTCCGCCCACGACGGAACCACGAACATCTCGACGAGCGTGTCAGCGTTCTCGCCGCTGCGATACAGTCGCCAACGAGTAGCACCTCGTCGTCGGCGAGACTGGCGAACCTGCGCCATCGCGCTCTCGAAGTCTTTCATCTTGGCCGACGGCACCCGATAGCTGATTGAGATCGTCACTGGACCGTCCGTCGGGTCCGGCTCGAAGACGAGCGTCGGGGTCGGCCACGACAGGTCGATTGTCCGGTCGATTCGCCCGGTTCCGGGCAGGAGCGGCAGCACCCGCACGCTCGCGGCGACGAGCAGGAGCACGATCGCGGTGATTCCGAGCGCGGCCGGTGTGCCAACCCACTCCGCGACGAGCCCCCAGACAAACGAACCGATCGCCATCGTGCCCATGAACACCAGAATGTATGCCGCGGCTCCCCGCGACCGCACCCACTGCGGCAGCGTCAGTTGCAACGACGCGTTCAGCACCGTCAATGTGCCGATCCAGGCGAGACCGGAGAGCACGAGGCAGAAGATCGCGACTCCGAATGGCAGGAACGCCGCCGCAGCAGAGCCGAGCGCGTACAGGATCGCGCTGGATGCGATCACGATGTTGTCTGAGACGTGCGCGCGGGCCAGGGGCAGCACGAAGATACCGACGACGGCACCCACTCCCAGCGCGCCGAGCAGGAGCCCGTAACCGGCGGAGTCGAGTCCGAGGCGTGCCGCGGTCAGCGGAAGCAGTGCCCACAGAGCGCTCGCCGGAAGTGCGAACAACGCGGATCGAAGCAGGATGCGTCGCACCAGCCCCGCGGATGCCACGTACCGCACGCCCGTCAGGAGCGCGCCCCAGGCCGGCTCCCGGTCATCCAGTCCGGTCTGCGGCTCGCGCTTCCACCAGATCAGCGCGATTGCGGCCGCCACGAAGCTGAGCGCGTTGATTCCGAACACGACGGGAGTGCCGAAGACGGCAAGGATGACACCCGCGAGCGCTGGACCGACTGCCCGAGCTCCGTTGACGGTGACGCCGCCGAGCCCGGATGCCGCGGCGATCTGTTCGCGCGGAACCAGCTCCGGCTGGATGGCTTGCCACGCGGGGGCGGTGAAGGCGGATGCCGCGCCCAGCAGGAAGGTGAAGGTGAGAAGCAGCCACGGCGTCAACCCGTTCGCGGCCGCGATGATCGTGAGCACGATGGTGATGATCGCGCTTGCCACGGAGCCCCAGATGAGCAGTTTGCGGCGGTCCAGTGAGTCGGAGAGCACGCCGGCCGGCAGTGAAAACAGCATGGCGGGCGCGAGGCTTGCGGTCTGCACGAGGGCGATGATCGTGGCACCGGCCGCCGCATCGACCAAGTACCACTGCGCTCCGACGGTCTGCATCCAGGTGCCGATGTTGCTGCCGAGCTGGGCAAACCACAGCACCCGGAAAACGGTGATGGACAGGGGCGCCCACGGCGAGATTTTCGCGGGGGTGGCCGATGCCGACGTCATTGAATCAGCGTAGTGACGTCGGCTTTCGGCGTGGGGTGGCCCGCGCTAAACGCCGGGCATTTTCCATTCGTTGATGAATTCGTCTGCGGTCATGTTCTGCAGGTCTTCGCGTGCCGTCGTGAGTAGGGCTTCGGGGGATCCGAGGTCTGCAGGGGTGCGGATGATTTCGCTGCCGTCGGCGAGCCGGCGCACGACGAGGTCGATTTCGCTGGACTGCTCTGCCATGAGTTCGTCTGCGAGGTCGGGCACGATCGCGCCCGGCACGTGGGCGCGTGAGCCTAGGTGCTGGACGAGTTCGGCCTCGAAAACAGCAGATGCGGGTTGCATGTGCCCATTGTGCGCTGTCATAGCCGTTTGCCCGGCCAGACAGACCGTTCTCCCAGCGATTTCCGCGCTGGGTTTCAGATTTCGCGCTCGCTACCCTCGCAACGCCAGCGCGAACGGCAGCACACTCTCTGCCCCCGCGATCCGCAGCAGTCGCGCGCAGACTGTCAGCGTCCACCGGCTGTCCGCGAGGTCATCCACGAGCAGAATGGGACCGACCGGCAGCCGGCCCGCGAGCTCTTCGCCCACCGAGAATCCGCTCCACACAGCGGACAGCCGATACGCGCTGTTCCCGCCCGGCTCTCCCCGCGCGCCTTCGCCCGCGATGTCGAGCGCGCCAAGGTACGGCAGCCGCCCCGCCTCTCCGAGCGCTCGTGCCACGGATTCGACCAGCATTGGATGC
>DASYEE010000194.1:0-19652 GCA_036499165.1 Galbitalea sp.
CTGGTCGGCCGGATCGCTCGTCGGTGGTCTTGCCCTCGGCCACCTCCCCGTCGGGCCATGGGCCCTCGCCCGCCGAATGATCATCGTCGCTGTCGGTATCGCCCTCGCCGTCTTCACTATCGGCAACTTCTGGGGGCTGTCTGCAACGCTCCTCATCTCGGGGCTCGGGATCGCTCCGGCGCTCGGCGTCATGTCCGCGATCGTCGCATCGAGCGTTCGGTTCAGCGAGACGGCGGAGGCATATGGCTGGGTGGGCACGGGCCAGCTGATCGGGGCGGCGGCGGGCTCGGGCGTCGCTGGCGCGTTCATCGACCAGGGCGGCGCCCAGGGCGGCTTCGTGGTTGCCGCGATCCTTGCAATCGTCGGCGCTCTCGTCGCTGTAGCGTTCCACGGCTGGCATCCAGACCTTCGTGGCCGAGACTCGAGCCCGATCCCCGACACCGAGCCGGTCAGCACCCAGGCGCCGAGCTAGCGGGCACGGCCCTAGTCGCGTGCGTCAGTCACGATCTGACGGCGCAGCGGCTCGAGCCGCGCCGTCAGCGTCGCCGTCAGGCTGTCGGCGATTCCGGCTTCCGTGAGGCTCGACAGCAGGTGCATGAGCGCGCGGTCGAAGTGCTCGTGCGTGAGCAGGAAGGGCGCATGTACGTCGTGCATGTTGCGACCGGCGTACAGGTCGGGGCCGCCGAGAGCCGCGATGACGAACGCTCGCGCGTGACGCTCGATCCCCGGGGCATCGACGCCGGCAAACGCCCAGGACAGCGTTTCGTCGCTGGTCATTCGATCGAGGAACAGGTGGATGGCGCGCGTCACGGCCTCCGCGTTGGCGCCGGGCGCAGCTGAACTCATTGTGTCCTCGGGATGTGCGGGGAATGGGCGTGCCGACCAGGTGCGGTTCGCTGTCTGATTCTAGCAATTTGCGCCCCCGAATCGGGGGCGCGTGGCGAGTGCCTAACACCACCGTTATTTAACCACTTGCTTAATTAGCCAATTGGTTTAATATGGTCATCATGGCAACGGACGAACTCTCGAAGACCTTCGCGGCTCTCGCTGACCCGACTCGGCGGGCGATTCTCGCGCGGCTCGCAAACGGCGAGGCCAGCGTCGGCGACCTGGCAGCGCCGTTCGCGATGAGCCTGCCGGCTGTCTCGAAGCACCTCCAGGTGCTCGAACGCGCGGGGCTCGTCTCCCGCGGGCGCGAGGCGCAGTGGCGGCCGGCGATGCTCCGGGCTGATCCGCTCGAGCACGCAGCCGACTGGATCGAGGGTTACCGGCACTTCTGGGAATCCAGCTTCGACCAGCTGGCCGGCCACCTCGAAGCCATCCAAAAGCCCGCGACGAACGACCCCAACCCAACCGACACCACGAAAGAAGAGAACAATGACTGACCCAGAAGGACTAACCATCACCCGCACGTTCGCCGCACCCCGCGAGCTCGTCTTCGAGGCCTGGACGAAGCCTGAACACTTTGCAGCGTGGTGGGGCGGCAAGACCGTCGAGGTTCCTGCCGACACCGTCGCAATGGATGTCCGCCCGGGCGGCAGCTGGAAGGCGACCATGGTCCTCCCGGACGGCGGTCACCGCATCGACTGGGTCGGTGAGTATGTCGAGGTCGACCCGCCCTCGCGGCTCGTGCTGACCCTCAGCGATGGAGCACCCGAGCGCGAGACCCTCACCGTAGATCTGACGGAGGTCGACGGCGGAACCCAAATGGTTTTCCACCAGGGTGGAGGCCACCTCACGGCCGAGCAGTACGAGCAGACGGCGACCGGCTACCAGCAGTTCTTCGACGCGATGGCCGAGCTCTTCTAGCTAGCCACGCGAACAGCCGTCAGCCCTGGTTCGAGTTGCTGCGCGAAGGCGTCAGCACCTGGGCCAGGGCATCGATCTCGTCGAGCTCGCGAGCGATGATGGCAGTCTCCTTCTCCTCCGCCACGAACACGCCGTCGACGACCTGCTTGCCACCGAACGTCAGCTCAACGTTCGCGCCAACCCTTACCAGGCCAAGTGCGCCCGTGACGGGCATCAGTGCCGCAACGCCGCGAGTGCCGGAGGAGACTCCGCCATAGCTGACGAAGCCGAGGGGTTTGCGCCACCACTCGATATTGAGAAAGTCGATCGCGTTCTTCAGCGCCGGAGAGTAGCTGTAGTTGTACTCGGGCGTTACGAAGATGAACGCCTCGGCCGCTGCGACACGAGCAGACCAGTCAATCGTGTGCTGGTGAGTGTATTGCTGCAGGCGCGGGTGAGCAGGCTCATCCATGAACGGCAGGGCAAGCTCCGCGAGGTCCACGAAATCGATCTCGAACTTGCCCGTCTGCTCGGCCTGGCTTCTCACCCATTCCGCGATGGGGAGGCCGACCCGGCCCGGACGGACACTGCCGACGATAATCATGAGTTTGGTCACGGTCTATTCAACGACCGGCGAACTGAAAGATTCCCGAACATCACGCGATCAGGTGCGAGCGGTTCAGTCTTCGATGACGACTCCACCCGGGCCGAGCTCCGTTGTCACGATGTCGCCGTTGTCGACATCCTCGGGATTCGGCAGGCGACCGAGGAAGCGGAAGAACACGACACTGGCGAGCGTCGACGCACCGCCTGCGAGCAGGAACGGCAGCGCGAGATCGACGCGGCCAAGAAGGCCGCCGATCAGGGATCCGAGAGGCATCGTCCCCCACAGCAGCGTGCGCCAGGTGCCGTGTACGCGCCCCAGCATCCGACCGGGGATGACGCTTTGCCGCAGTGACATCACGAGCACGTTCCAGATGAGGACGGTGAACGAAGTGAGGAAGAAACCGAAGGCCGCCACCCAGATCGACTGGACCGCGCCAACCAGGACGAGGGCGGCGCACGAGACCAGGTTCGCGATCGCCATCGTGAGCCCAGCGCCCCAGAGGCTTTTGAGCCGGGACGCAAAGACGCTGCCGAGGATGCCGCCGACAGCTCCGGTCAGCATGAAGACTCCGAAGAGGGCCTGCGGGAGTCCCTCGCGCTGGAACAGGAACAGCACGAGGCCTGCGGTCGCCGCCGAGAAGCAGATGCCGATGAACGTGCTGAAAAACCAGAGGGTCCGCAGCATCCGGTTCGACATGATGAAGTGATAGCCGTCGACGAACTGGCGGTACCAGCGCGTGCGCGGTTCGGTCGAGACGGCGGTGAACTGCTTGCCGGATGCCGCCCGAGGCAGGAGCAGGGCGAGCACGACGGCGACCGCGTAGAACCCGATGTTCGTGCCGAGCGGGATCAGCACCGCGACCGCGAACAGCAATGATGTGTACGGTGCGGCGACGAAGTTCTGCAGCACGACCTCGCCCGCCTCGATGCGCGAATTCGCGGCCGGCAGCAGCGGCTTCGCGACGAGGCTTGGCACCATGGCCCTGATCGATCCGTCGTACACGGTCTCGCAAATCCCATCGACGAAGATCACGATGTACAGCGCCCAGATGGTCAACGAATCCGTCGCATACAGCACCACGAGCGCCGTCGCGAGCACCACCCTTACCCCGTTCGCCATGCCGAGCGACAGCCTGCGGTCGATGCGATCAACGAGGATTCCCGCCGGAATGGCGAAGAACAGCCACGGCAGGAGAGCGAGGGCAGCGATCAGCGAGATCAGCAGCGGATCGTGGGTTAACCGCACAGCAAGCAGCGGAGCCGCCGTGCGGATGACACCGTCCCCCAGGTTCGTCGCGAGGTTCGAGACGAACAGGTTATTGAACGCGCCGCCGAGCTTCTTTGCCTGGGGCGCTGTCGCGGCTTCTACCATCGGTCGTGAATGGCTGCCCTGAAGTAGCGGTCGTAGAGATCCCGCACGGATGCCGTGAAGCCCTCGCCCAGCGGAGAAACCGATCCGGCTGCCGCGTTGGCCACAGCCTGCGCAGCGTTACGAGCGCCCGGGATGACCGTGCTCACGCCGTCGAGCTGCGCCAGCCACGCCAGCGCGGCCGCCGCCGGCTCGAGCCCGTGTTCGCGCGCGAGCCCGGCGAATTCGTGTGCCGCCTCGACTCCGGCGTCGTAGTCGACGCCGGAGAAGGTCTCCCCCACGTCGAACGATTCGCCGTGGCGGTTGTAGTTGCGGTGGTCGTCCGCCGCGAAGGTCGTCTCGCGGGTGTACTTGCCGCTCAGCAGCCCGCTGGCGAGCGGAACCCGAGCGACGATTCCGACGCCGGCGTCGATGGCGGCCGGAAGCACGGCATCCAGCGGCTTCAGCCGAAACGCGTTGAGGATGATCTGCACGCTCGCGACGTTCGGTCGCGCGATCGAGGTGAGCGCCTGCGCACTCGTCTCGACGCTCACACCATAGTTGGCGATCACGCCATCGGACACGAGCGTATCGAGGCCGTCGAAGACCTCATCGCTCTCGAAAACCGCCGACGGTGGGCAGTGCAGCTGCACGAGGTCGAGCCGGTCGGTACGGAGGTTCGCGCGCGAGCGGTCGGTCCACGCGCGGAAATTCTCGAGCGTGTAGTTGGCGGCCTCCTGGGCGACGCGCCTTCCCATCTTGGTTGCAACCACGACATCCAGCTCGGGATGCACCGCAAGGTACCCGCCGATCAACTGTTCGCTGCGGCCGTCGCCGTAGACGTCTGCCGTGTCGAACATGGTGACGCCGGCCTCGATGGATGCGTCGAGCACGGCATGGGCGTCGGCTTCTGAGACGGTTCCCCAGTCACCGCCGAGCTGCCAGGTGCCGAGAGAGATAACGGAGACGTCGCGGCCGGTGCGGCCAAGGGTGCGGTGCTGCATGGATTAAGACCATACCCGCAGGTGCGATTGACGCTTGAACGGCAACAAACGTTGGGTAGTTTTCCTCGACTCCGCGCGGAATGCTGGTCGCATGAGGCGAATTACAGCAAAGACGACCATGCTGCCCGCGGCAATCCTGGCGATCGGTCTTGCGCTGGCCGGCTGCTCGTCATCGAGCGGCGGAGGCGCAGACTCGATAGCAGCGCACGTTCCGCAGCCGGCCCAGGCGGGCGACTCGGCCGGGGCGGCATCCGGTGGCGTCGATAAATCGGCGGCAAGCACCGTCGTTGACAGCAATGCCCAGAGACAGGTCATCACCACGGGCACGGCCGAGATCCTGACCGCGCACCCGGTCAGCGCCGGTGACAGGGCAGCGCACATCGCCGAGAATGCCGGCGGGCGCGTGGATGACCGCACCCAGACTGCCGCGACCGGGCATGAGCCGGGCACGGCGACCCTGACCCTGCGGATCCCCTCTGCCGGCCTGACGGACGCGCTCGACCAGCTGAAGAAGCTCGGCCGGGTGCGCACCCTGAAGCTCGCGACTGAGGATGTGACGACCAAGAGCCAGGATCTCACCGCCCGCATCACGGCCCTTCGGACCACGGTCGGGCGGCTGCTTGCGCTCGAGACCAGGGCGAAGACGACAGCCGACCTGCTGGCGATCGAAACCGATCTCTCGGACCGACAGGCCGACCTCGACAGCCTCACGGCGCAGCAGAAATACCTGAGCGACCAGGTGCAGATGTCGACGATGACGATTCGGTTCGTCTCCCCCGCCGTCGCGGCCAAGGCGCCGCCTGCGCCGAGCCCGGGGAACGCGCTCACTGCGGGGCTCGTCGGGTTCGGCACCTTTTTCACCTGGGTGTTCCTGGTGCTCAGCTACCTGGTTCCGTGGCTGGCGCTCGCGGCCGTGGTCACCTGTGGCGCGATCTTCCTGGTGCGCTGGCGTCGCCGCCGCCGTCCCACCCCTGTCGTGTAGAGCGTCCGCGGTCGCGAACCGAGCCGGTCGGCGGTTCACGCTTTACTAGAGCCATGCTGATCGTCGTCCTGCTTGGCCTCGGTGCCGCCGTCGTCTACGGCGCATCCGACTTCTTCGGGGCGTTCGCTGCTCGTCGGTTGAACCTCGTTACGGCCACGATGTTCAACTACCTGATCGCGACGGTGGTCATCATCATCGCGCTGCCGATCGTCGGCGGGGTGTGGTCGTCTGGCGCGGTCTGGTCGGGTATCACGACGGGCGTGCTGGCCGTCATCGGACTGCTTGCCTTCTACGGCGTACTCGCCATCGGGCCGATGAGCCTGCTCTCGCCCCTGATCGCGCTCGTCCAGTCGGTCGTTCCCGTCACCATTTCTGCGATCACGGGCCAGCCGCTCAGCCCGCTCGCCTGGACGGCCATCGGTATCGCGATCGTCGCGCTCGTCCTCCTCGCGCCCCCACGACGGCGCGGCACTGAGCACATCACCAGGCGCGGAGCACTCCTCGCGATCTTCTCCGGGCTGATGCTCGGGGTCTCGCTGGTGACGCTCGACGCGTCGCCGCACGACTCCGGCCTCATTCCCGCCGTCGGCGAGATTGTCGTCGGGCTCGTGGTGCTGGCGATCATCTGGCTTGTCCTGCGGTGGTCCCCCGCCCGCACGGGAGCGCTCGGGTTCCTGCAGCCGGGAGCGGATGCCGTGCGCACCATGTCCGCGCCGCGCGCGTGGACGGCAGCTGCGGCATCCGGCCTGCTCACCGGCGTCGCCGATGCCTTCATCGTCTTCGGCCTGCACCTCGGCAACCTCGCGGTGATCTCGGTGCTTGTCGCCCTCTACCCGGTCGTCACGATCATCCTCGCCGCGAGCGTGCTGCACGAGCGCATCACGAAACTGCAGGTGCTCGGGATCGCGCTGGTCATTGCGGCGTCACTGCTGCTGAGCGCGGCGTAGCCCGCGCCTTAGTTCGCCGCGGCTGCTCGAACCCGCGAGAGCGCTACGCCGCCGCCGATGTCTCGTCGCCGAGGGTTCCGACCGGCATCGTGCTGACGTGGGCGCTCGCCCGCCGCTGCGCGCGGAAGTCGACTGCCGCGAGCACGATCGCGCTGATGCACACCGAGGCAACAAGCGGAGCCACGATGTCGATCGATCGGCCGAGCCCGAACGCCGTCGCCAGCGCGCCGGCGCCGATCGCCGCAGCGGCCTGGAACACGTACGAGATCAGGTACAGCAGCGACAGGGTGGCGCCGCGGTGCTCAGGGCGCGCTGTGCGGTTGAGAAGGGTCAGTCCTCCGGTGAACGCCAGCGAGTATCCGATCCCGCCGACCACGCACCAGGCCAGGAGAAGCAGAAGAGATCCGGATGACGCCGTCGCCGCCATGAGCACGAGTCCCGCGATCGAGACGACGGCCCCGATCACGATCGCCAGATGCGCGTGCAGGCGCTGGGCTGCCAGGGCGGTGACGCCGATGCAGAGAGACGAGACTCCGAGCGTCGCCCCGATCACAACCAGGTTGGTCGTGTGGGTGAGCTGGCTCGCCATGGTTGCGCCGAGCGAAAGGAAGATCGCGCCAACCGAATACGCCACGGAGACCGACAGCGTGGACGCGATGAACGGGCGCACGAGCCCGTGCGGCAGGTGCAGCTGCTGGGGGCGCCATGGCTTCGACGTAGCCACGCGGTCATCCGGTGTCAGGAGCAGGAAGACCACGGCCACGATCGCGAGCACGAAGAGCACAGCGAAACTCAAGACGAGCGGCAGCGGCGCGAGTTGCGCGAGGATTCCGGAGACGACCAGAACCAGCGTGAGACCGACCGCCGTGGATGCCGTTGTCAGCACGCTCGCGAAGCGCGGGTTCTTCGACACGTTGTGTTCGACCAGCGCCGCACTTGCCGCGCCGAGCGCGAAGCCGACCCCGATGCCCTGGAGGACCCGCCCGGCGAAGAGCCAGCCGACATTCGGAGCAATCGCGAAGACGACGGCAGAGAGCGCGATGATCGCGACGCCGAAGATCATGGCCCTTCTGCGGCCGATCACGTCTGAGATGCCGCCGAAGACCAGGAGCACGAGGAGGAGCGCAACGGGATACGTGCCGAACACGGCGGTGACAACGACTGACGGGAGGTGCCATTCGGCGGCGTAGCTCGGATAGAGCACGCTCGGCGCGCCACTGGCCCACAGGCAGAGAGCGAGAACTGAGGTTGCGGACCAAAAGGTTCCGCGGCTGGCGAGACGTCGAATCGCTGTCATCGCACCAAAATAACAGGTCTGAGTTGGGATTTCCAATTTATGTCCGAAACGCGTAATCTGTCGTCATGGCGAAGAGTAAAGAAGGCCAGGAGCCGCGGTGCCAGGTCTGGCGCACCCTCGATATCGTCGGCGAGAAGTGGAGTCTCCTGATCGTGCGGAACGCGCTGCGCGGGCAGACTCGTTTCTCGCAATTCCGCGACGAGCTCGGCGTCCCAAGCGACATCCTCACCGCGCGGCTCAACACCCTGGTCGCCGCGGGGATCTTCGAGAAGCAGGCGTACCGCGAGCCGGGCAGTCGCGAGCGCTTCAGCTACCAGCTCACCGAGGCGGGGCGCGGTCTCAAGCTCGTCATCGCCTCGTTCATGCAGTGGGGCGACGAATTCAACCCGAGCCCCTACGGAGCCGCGTCAATACTGACCGACCCGGCGACACACGAGAAAGTCGAACTCGCTTACGTTGGCCGGGATGGCCACCACATCAAGGGAACGGATGTCGTAACGCTGCCCGGACCGGCATCGACTGTTACGTGGTAGCTGGCGAACCCGTCGCAATAGGCTGAAGCTAGTTTCCAGAGCTGAGGGGCCGAAAAATGTCAGACGCGAACGCGCCAGCAGGGTGGTATCCGGTAGCAGAGGGTTCTGCCCAGCTGCGCTATTGGGACGGCACCCAGTGGACCGAGCACATCCACGATCCCTCCGCCGCTGCCGCCCAGGCGGCCCAGGTTGCAGCCGCCCAGGCCCAGGCAGCCCAGCAGGAGGCGTACGCGGGCCAGCAGCAGTGGCAGGAGCGGACAGCGTATGGCGTGCCCGCGCAGCCGAAGGCCCCGGAGGGCACCCAGCCGAACACGGTGATGGGCTGGCTGAATGCCGCAACGCCTGTGCTGCTCCTCGTCGACGTCATCCCGCTCTATGCCTGGATCTCGAACCTGCTGGGCGGAATCGACGTCAATGACCCGAATTCGACCAACGCGCTAATCGCCAGGGAGTTCACTCCGACCTATGCGGTCGTCCTCTTGCTGGCCTTCGTGGCGCAGGCGCTCTTCGTCGTGTTCGCGGCTCTCGACTGGCGTACGCTCCGCAGGAACGGCGTGCCGGCGCCCTTTCACTGGGCGTGGTCGTTCTTCACGCTCGTCTCCTTCGGTGGCCTCGTCTATGTGATCGGGCGCGCTGTCGTCGTGAAGCGCCGCACCGACAGGAGCGGTTACGGGCCGATGATTCTCTACATCGTGCTGATGGCCGCATACCTGATCGCCGCGATCGTGGTTGGCGCCGTGCTCATCTCGTCGCTGCAGAGCCAGTTCGTCGACCAGCTGAACAGCACGGGCGGGGCCGCGTAGCCGTCGTGGCGGAGGCCCAGAACGCCGCACCAGCCGGCTGGTACCCGATCGCAGACGGATCGACCCAGTTGCGCTACTGGGACGGTGCTGCCTGGACCAACCAGATTCACGACCCGGCGACGCCCGCCACGATCGCGGCAATCGTGCCACGACAGCCGTTGCGCGCGCCGGATGGCACCAGCCCGAACACCCTGTGGGTCTGGCTCATCGCGCTTTGGCCGGTCCTCTCGCTGTTATCACTCGTCCCGACTCTCTTCTATCTGCAGGGGATCGCCGACACCGACTATACGAACTCGAATGCGGTCATCGCGGCGGCCCTCAGCCCGGCCTATTTCCTCATCGCGGCCGCTGGACTAGTCGTCTACCTGGTGCTCGCGCTCTTCAGCGCACTCGACTACCGCGCCCTGACTCGTGCCGGCGTCCCCCAGCCGTTCCACTGGGCCTGGGCGTTCCTGTCTGGCTGGATCTACGTCATCGGTCGCGGCGTCGTGGTGCGGCGACGCACGGGAAGGGGGCTCGCGCCGATGTGGGTCTTCATCGCGCTCGAGATCGCGATCTTCGCTGTCTCATTCGTCATCGCGATCATCTTTACGATCGAGATCACCAGCCAGCTCTCGAGGTTCGCAATCAGCCAGGCCGGTTACAGCTTTTAGGCTGGAAGGACCTCGCCGAGCACTGCCGGAAGAACGAGGATGCTGGCGGCCTCTGCCTCGGCGGCGCGACGACCGATGCTGGCGAACGGTAGCGGTGGCCAGCGCGGATTGACCTCGACGGTCAGCGTGATCTCGGTGCTCCCCGCCGCGGCCGAACGCAGCGTGAAGAGACCGATGGCTCGGCGGGGACCAGCGAACACGGTGTACTCGAGCCTGGTCGGCTCGTCGTACAGGCTGATGCGGTAGTCGGTGGCCCTGCTTCGGCCACTCGGTGTGATGCTGGTTTGCGCCCAGACCGCACGATTGACCGGTCCATCGGCGAAGATCGTGTCGACCACCTCAGGCCGCCAACTGCGATTGTTCGTTCCATCGGCAAGGTAAGCGAAGACATCCTCGATCGGCTTGCCCACGACCACGGATTCTACTGCCCGACCCACGCGACTCCTCACTGGCATCCTGCCCGCGTGCACGATTTGGCACACCCGGCACTTTAGCTATGCCAACGCTAGCGCGAGGGAGTTAGATGGGCGGCATGACCGACGACAACACCCAGTCCGACTGGCCGACAGCCCAACTTGCCGAGATCGAGCGCAGCGAAGAACTCGTTCTCGTAATCGCCCGGGACGGTCACGACACCCTGCGAGTGCCGGTCTGGCCGGTCACCGTCGACGAGGACGTGTACGTGCGTTCGTACAAGGGCGTCACCAGCGTGTGGTTCCGACGAGTAGCCCGTGAAAAGCGGCAGGCCATAGTCCTCGCGGGCGGCGATATGCCGGTGATGTTCGAGGATGTCGATCGGGACGACCACGTCAATCGCGCGATCAGCGCGGCCTACGACCGTAAATACGAGAGGTTCGACTACCGCTCCGCGATGTCTGAGCCGGCCGCGATCGAGGCGACCCTGCGCATCCTGCCTGGCTAGTCGTTCTCGACCTCGAAGTCCCACGACGCAACGATGTGCTGACCATCCGGTGACCACCGCATGAGGCCTTCGCCCACCGCCATCACCGCTCGCAACTCGAAGGTCACCGACTGTCCCGGCTTCAGCTCGGCCGGCGGCTTCGGCTGGCCTGGCACGAACGCAGACGGATAGACCGCGCCCAGGTGATCGATCGACGTGAAGGCTCCGGCCCGGATCGGGACGTCGCTGGTCGCGTTCGTGAGCGTCACAGTCCACGTGCAGGTTGTCGCATCCGCCTGGTACGGGAGCCCTTCGCCGGGAACCTGCGGTCCGGCGACGGTCGCCAGCACCGTTCCGCCGTCGACCGCTACCCGAACGCTGTCGCCCTCCGTTGTCAACGCCGGCTTTGCGGCCGACCCGTTCAAGGCGCTGTCCGGGTGAATCGAATCCTTGGGAAGGAAGTTCGGCAGCGAACCGTACTTCGGCTCGGGCTTCACGGCCGCAGCACAACCGGCAAGCGCCAGCGGCGCGACCAGCACAAGGCCGATCAGCGCCGCCAGCGGTGCGGTTCGTCGCGAAGGGGGAAGCTTCCTCACCGTGAGTGGCGCCCCACGTTGTTGAAGACGTCCTTACCAAACGGTTCGAGGCCCGGCTGGGCAGCGAAGCCGAGGTGGCCTTCACCGTCGATGCCTCCGGAGACGGTTCCAGCTGGCAGCTTCGAGTAGTCATGGCCACGGCCGACCGCGAAGATGTCTTCCATCGTGCGCAGCCAGCTGTAGTGGTTGTAGAAGGTACTCGTCGTGGTTCCCGGCTTGATGAACGGGGAGATGAGGATGCTGCCGGTGTCGCCGCCACCGGTCGTCGCATCGGTCGCGTCGTACAGCGGGTCTGCCGTCTGGCCGGGCAGCAGGTGCCCCGGCGCACCTTCGGCGCTGAGCGTGATGCTCGACACCGGGCCGGTCGGAGTGACGGGCTTGCCGCTCTGATCGACCAGCTGGAACGAGCCGTCGATCACCGATCCCTTTGGCGAGCTCGCCTTCTGCGGACCAGTGTCGCTCACCGTTCCGACGAACGTGTTCGCCGGGATGGGGCTGCCTGCGTCTGTCGTGTCCGTCACCTGGCGTCCTGTGTCGTCCGCAAGAATCGAGTTGTCGATCACGTAAGTCGACGAACCGTTGCCTGCCACGGCATCCGTCCGCGCGCCCGGCGTCGTCCCGGAGCCAGCTCGCACGATTCCCGGAACGCAGTTGGCCGGGGTCAGGGGCGCCGTCGCAGTACATGCCGGCGGTCGATCGATGAAGGCATTATTGCCGGGGCCGGGATAGAGCTGGTTGCCGCTCTTGTCCGTTCCGAGGGTCGAGTTCGGGCCGGTCGGCTCGCTCGCCACGTTCTTGCCATTGATGTTCTCTCCCGCCGCGTCTGCTGCGATCCCCGCGGAGGCGTTCGGCTGGTCGCCGCTCGTCGGCGCGTACGCGTTCGCGTTGTTGAAGCTGTTGCCGGAGTAGGTGAAGGGCGGGTTGCCCTCGTCGAACGTGATGTCGATGAGGCCGCCATCCTTGAACGCAGCCGACTTCTCGATCATCGGGATGTAGTACTGCAGGAACAGGTCGGATGCGTAAAGGCCGCCGGTGTAGTTGGTCGGCGTCGTCGACTCCGGCGCGGGCGTGCCCGATCCGTAGATCGGCTGGCCGGTCGACGTGAATGCGCCAGAGAGGTTGTTGCCCTGGCAGATCGCGTCATGCGCGTCGCTGCAGTTGTTCGGCGAGATCCAGCTGAACGCCGGAGTGGTCGACTCCTTCTGCAGGTCGCGGAAAAGTCCGCTCTTAGCGCTGTCGAGGTTCGCGATGTGGTTGGCATCGCAGTCGGTTCCGCCCTGGGCTGGCTTCGTGAGACCGGGGGTCGTTCCCTTTGCGGTCGTGCGGCCGGTTACTGACTCGAACCACGGGAACGGGAAGTGCTTCGCGACGTACTGATCGTTCGCCTGCGCTCCCGTGAAGCTCGTCACTCCCGCAGGCAGCGGGTGTGCGGTCGTTGCGCTGAGGTAGGTCGGGTTTGTGACCGGATTGTTCGCAGCAGAACCTGCTGCTCCGCAGACGCCATCTTCGCGCCCTGTCTGGTTGCCCAGATCCTGGGCGTAGCCCTTCCAGGTCTTGCCTGCCGCATCCAGCTGGTTGAAGAGTGTCGGGGCGTCGGTCGGGTACGTGCAGCCATTCTCACCGTTCGGTGCATTTGCTCCGCTTGGCTGGGCGGCGTTCGCGAGAGAAGCCACCTGTCCCTTGTTCTTGCCAGAAGGGACGATGGATGCGTTGCTTCCAAACTCGGTGTTGACGACGCTGCAGTCGGCCTGCGTGTCTTCTTCCGGTGCCTGGCCCGAGACCATGGACATGTAGTTGTCCATGCTGGAATGGCCGGTTCCGTAATAGTTCTTCAGCAGCACACCCTGGCTCGGCAGGGTTTTCCACAGGTAGCTGTTCTGGTTGAGACCGGTGAATGTCGCGTCGTACGACTTGTTTTCGAGGATGATCAGCCACACGTGCTTGATCTGCCCGGACTTCAGCCCTGTGCTCGAAATCGTTGTTCCGATCTGTGTTTGGTTCGCTGCCGCACTGCTCGCTGTCGCGATGCCCGCTGCCACGATTCCCACCGACGCGAGCACAACCAGTGCTCGACTCATCACCCTGTGTTTCCCCAGAAATCTCATACCTCGTGTCTAGCAATGCAGAACGACCGGTTGACACCCGTTCGGGGGTAACCGGCGGTGAATACTGGGTAAACGGCTGAGAAGCGCACCGGGTGCTCGTTCGGCGATGGTGATGGTGCTGCCTGCACGCGACCGACGCTGCGCATCGATCCCGCATACGCTGGATTCATGACCAGTTCCACTGCAGAATCCTTCGACACCGTCACCATGTTCGGCGCGAGCTGGTGCTCGGACTGCCGCAGGTCGAAGGCACTCCTCGACTCGCTTGGCGTGGCATATGACTACGTCGATGTCGAGGCGAGCAAAGAAGACGCAGATCGCGCGCAGGCGATCAGCGGCCGCATCAACATCCCTGTCATCGTCTTCCCGGATTCAGCTGTTCAGGTCGAGCCGAGCGACGCAGAGCTGAAGGCCAAGCTCGAATCCATCGGCGCCCTGGCCGTTGGCCCCTAGGCTGTCGGGGCTGGGCATCGCGCGTTCGATCGCTAAGAGAGCACGTCTTTCGAGCTGAACCGCCCGTACGCAAGCGCCGCGAACACGACGAGGTAGCCGGCCTGCAGCAGCGCGTTTTGGCCGAAGCTCGTCCATGAGATCGGGTCACGAATGAGATCGCCGAAGCCCAGCCAGTAGTGGCTGAACAGCCACGGGTGGATCCAGTCGACCTGTGGCAGCGAATCGAGCACCTGCGACACCACGGACAGCACGATGGTTGCAGCCATGGCGCCCACCGGCACATCCGTCAGCGTGGACAGGAACAGTCCTATCGCAGACAACCCCAGCAGCGACAGCGTGATGTACCCGGCGACGAGCAAGGTACGCACGAGCGCTTGGCCAGGATCGATGCTGTCGCCCGAGAGCAGGGTTACTGGGCCGATCGGAAAGAGCGCCGCACCGATGATCGCGCCAGCAACAGCAACCACGAGTGTGGCAGCGAGGCAGAATGCCGCAGCGCCAAGGTACTTGACGACCAACAACCGGATCCGGCCGGCCGGTGCAATCAAGAGGTAGCGCAGCGTTCCTGCCGAGGCTTCGCCCGCGATCGTGTCTCCGGCCACAACACCGACGGTCAACGGCAGGAATAGCGGCACGCAGACGGTCAGGCCGGCGGCAACGACGAAGAGTCCGTTGTGGGTGATCTGGTCGATGAACGCTGGACCGCCGCCAGAACCCGACCGGATGCGCACCGCAACGGCAATCAGGATCGGCACGGCCGCGAGCGCGCCAAGCATTGCCAGCGTGCGCCGACGTCGGAACAGCACCGACAACTCAGAACCGAGCAACGCCCAACCAAGGCCAGGCCGAGCACGCACCGTGACCGGGACGACACCACCGCCGCTGGAGCTCACGCCGCTGTCACCGCCGTCAGCGCTGTGACCGCTGTCACCGCTCGACATTGAACCCCTCCCCCGTCAGTTCGACGAAGCGATCTTCGAGGCTCGCATGTTCGGTGAAAAAGGCCCGCACGCGCACGTCGGCACGCACGAGGGCGGCGACGATTGCATCGACCTCAGCGAGCGCATCGACGTCGGCGACGATCTCGATACCGTCGGCACCCGGCGCCGCGCTATGGGATGTCACCGTGAGGCCAAGCCGCTCGAGCACCGGGATCGCGAGCGCGGCATCCGGGGTCCTTACGACGACTCTGGCACCCACTGTTCCCCGGAGCTCATCGAGCGTTCCCTGTGCAACGAGGCGGCCAGCGCTCATGATCGCGGCATGCGTGCAGATCTGTTCGATCTCCGCCAGCAGGTGGCTCGAAACGAAGACCGTTGTTCCATCGGCGGCGAGCGTCCGGATCAGCGCCCGCACCTCGCGGGTGCCCTGCGGGTCGAGGCCATTGGTGGGCTCATCGAGAACGAGCAGGTCGCGCGGCGCCAGCAGCGCGTTCGCGATGCCCAGCCGCTGCTTCATTCCGAGCGAATACGCCTTGACCTTCTTGCCTGCCGCGGCCGAGAGCCCCACTCGCGCGAGCGCTTCTGCGACTCGCGCGCGCCTGGTCGACGTCAGCGCGAACAAGTCGGCTGTATCGAGTCGGCGCAGGTTGTCTGAACCGCTCAGGAACGGGTAAAAGCCTGGCCCCTCGACCAGCGCACCCACTCGCGGCAGCACGCGCGCGCCACCGGATGGCATGCGCTCACCGAGCACGCGAGCTTCGCCCGCCGTGGGCGAAGCAAGGCCGAGCAGCATCCTGATGGTCGTCGTCTTGCCCGAACCATTCGGCCCAAGGAATCCGAACACAGCGCCGCGCGGAACCACGAGGTCGACAGAATCCACGGCGGCGTGCGCGCCGAAGCGCTTGGTCAGCCCACGGGTCTCGATTGCGAGCTCGGGCTCGCTCACTTGGCCGATGCTGCCGATTCCAGCTGGGCGGCGGGCACGGAGCCAGCGACGATGCGACCATCATCGAGGAACAGGATGTTGACCAGCGTCGTGTGGAACAGTCGCCCACCGGCAACCGTCGTGGTCAACTCGGCGAACTGCGGCGACTTCTGCAGCGAAGCCAGCTGTGTCGCACCACTCACGGTCACAACGGAATCCCAACCGGACCCACTCACAGCTACCTTCGGCTTCGCGGCGTCAGCTTTCCTGGACTTCGCCGTGCCATCTGGCTTCTGTGCGTCACTCTTCTTCGGCGGCGTCAGTTGCTTGACCGTCGCCGACTTCGGCGGAGTAAACGCGAAAAGGCTGGCGGCAGGCTTCGCGAGAGTGATCGCGCTGAATCCGACGCTCACGGCCGCGGTATCGCTGCCCCGAGCGGTCAACTGCACTCGCAGCGGCATGCCCGTCGCCCCGTCGACCGCGATACTGACTGACCCGAGGAGGCTGTCGGTCGAGCGCGGCTTCAGCACGAGGTTGTACGCGGAGCGCCCGGCAACGGTTACCTGCTCACCGACTCGCACCGTGCTGCTCGGCCGCAACTGCGCGAGCAGAAGCTCAGCGATCTGCGCGGGCGTCTTCGGAGTGGTCGCCTGGGACGGCATCCGCTCGCCCGTCTTCGCCCCGGCTTTGCCCCCGGCCTTGGCCGAAATCGTCGCGTGCTCAGCCGTGCCGGCCTTCGAGTCGTAGATCCAGACGTCGCTGCCGTGGCGGATCACGTCGCGCTCTGCCAGCTGGTCCATGATCTGGGCCCTGAGGTTCTTGGGCCCGTCGACGAACACCCGCACAGTATGCGACCCGGTCACGAGCTCGAGCACGGACGCGAGGCTCGCACTAGAACCGGAACCCGAACTCGAAACTGACCCCTGCCCACCCGCAGATAGTCCCTGCACGGACGGAAGCCCGAGGTCAGAACTCTGCTCGATCGTGCCAGAGAACGCGGTTACCTTGTCGTTCTGCACCAGGCCGATGACCTGCGCCGGAGTCTTATCCGGCAACGTCGCGGAGGCGTTCGCCGCAGCGGGAATCGCGACCGCGCCAGCGACGACCACCACGCCAGCGACCAGGGCCGGAACCCATCTGGTCCACCGTTTCGCGGGTATGCGTACAGCCATAAGAATTACCTCCGTAGCCGCTATGAGTAAGACGAGCAGCGCACTAGATCTTTACGGTACGCCGCGCGCCTCACTGTTGGCTGAAATTATTCGTCGCCTGTGCACGAGTCCAGTCGGCTGAGGCTTGTGTGGAACGACCTACGCGTTGTCCTTACGGAACGTGCGCGTGCCGAACCATAGCCCAAGGGCAAATAGCAGCACCGTCCAGAGGACGCCCCAGAGAGTGGTGATCGTTGCGAAATCGCCCTTGAACAGCTCACGTAGCGCGTTGACCAAATACTTGATCGGCATGAAATCGCTGGTCGTGACCAGCCACTGCGGCGCGCCCGTCGCGATGCTGATCGGCAGCAGAATGCCGGCAAGAAGCAGCACAGGCAGGGCGATGCTGTTGAGAATGGGGGCGAGAGCATCCTCACTCTTCAACGTCAGCGCCAGACCGTACGACGACGCTGAGCACGCGCCGCCAAGCAGCAGGATCAGCACCAGGCCGAGAGCCATGCCGCCGATCGAGCCGGTCATGCCGAACGCGAACCCCAGGCCGATCAGGATGATGCCCTGCACCAGCAGCAACGTCAGGTCGCGGAACACGCGCCCAAGTAGCAGCGCCGTTCGGCTGGCGGGCGTAACCCTCTCGGACTCGATCACGCCCTCTCGCCACTCAGACACGAGGCCAAATCCGGCGAACAGCGCACCGAACAGGCCCAGCTGGATGAGCAGGCCCGGCACGAAGAAGGTATACGCATTCGCTGCGCCGATCTGTGAAGCGAGCGGCTTCAGCAACGGACCGAAGAGGGCAAGGTACAACACGGGTTGCGCGAGCCCGATGATGATCCATGCCGGGTTGCGGAGGGCAATGCGCAGCTGGCGGCGGTAGATGACCCAGGTGTCGAAAATGAATGTCATGGCGCTTCTCCTTTATGCTTCTTCGCGCAGCGAACGGCCGGTCATAGTGAGGAACACATCGTCGAGGGTCGGGCGCCGCACTTCGATGGCGGCGAGAGCGACGCCTGCCGTGTCGAGGGCGCGCAGCAGGCCAGGCAACTCGGCCCCCGCATCCGTCACCCTGGTGCTGACGAGGAGCCCATCGATGTCTGCCGAAGCCCCGGTCGAGATACGACCGAGCTGCTCAGCCGCAACCGTCACGTCCGCTTCGCTCGCGAGCACGAGCTCGACCAGGTCGCCCGCGACCTGGCGCTTGAGAGCGTCAGGGGTGTCGGACGCGACGATCACGCCGTGGTCGATCACGAGGATGCGGTCGCACAGGACGTCGGCCTCTTCCAGGTAGTGGGTGGTCAGGAACACCGTGCTGCCGAGCTTCGTGCGGAGGTCTGCGATGTGGGTCCAGAGATTCGCACGCGCCTGCGGGTCGAGGCCCGTCGTCGGCTCATCGAGGAAGACGAGTTTCGGGTCGTGCACGAGACCCATCGCGATGTCGAGGCGACGGCGCTGGCCGCCGGACATGGTCTTCGGCTGGCGCTGCCACATGCCGTCGAGTTCGAGCTGCTCGAACAGCTCCTTGCCGCGTTTTTCGGCCTGTTTCGCGCTGATGCCGTAGAGCAACGCATGATCGATGATCTCTTCGCCTGCGCGAGCGATGCTTGCCGTCGATCCGCTCTGCGAGACGTATCCGATGGACTTCCGCACCTTGATCGGCTCCTTTGCGAGGTCGTATCCCGCGACGGTCGCCGTTCCCGATGTCGGCTTTAGGAGGGTAGTCAGCATCCTGAGTGTCGTGGTCTTGCCTGCACCGTTGGGGCCGAGGAAGCCGACGATCTCGCCCTCTTCCACGTCTATGTCGACGCCGCCGACTGCGTTGACGGCAACCTTCTCCCGCCCGCGCTTGGTGTCGAACGTCCTGGCCAAACCTCGCGCATGGATCACGGCGTGCTCCTCATCAGTTAGTCGTGGATCTTGTACTCACCGACTTGGGGTGGATCGCCGATTGATTCGCCGGTTAAGGCATCGGCCGATCGTCGGCGTTCGTCGGTGCTGGGCTGTTCGCGATATATCGCGTCTTCGCCAGACACGATATATCGCGAGTGGAGCTCGACGCAAGAGCCAGTTTGCGACGAGCCGCCGACATCCCCTCAATGGCAGCGCCGACGGCGAAGACTGTCGCGATTGCCGCAATGGCAGCAAACAACGGACTGATCGGGAGCCAGGTCCCCGCAGCGGCGCCGATCCCAACGTGATACAGCGTGTAGATGCTCGATGCGACGAGCGAGCGTGGCAGGTATCGACGCACGCTGAGACCGCTCGCGCCGGCCGTCATCGTCACAGCAACTCGCACGAAGGGCAGGAACTTCGCGCCGACGAGATACAGCCCGGGCCGACGCCGCAGACCCGTGGATGCCCGGGCGAACGCTGCGGACATCCTGCGTCCGCGCATCCAACCCCAGCGTTCTATGCCGATGCGACGACCGATGGTGAAAGCCAGCGCGTCGCCGACCATCGTTGCCGCGACCGCCACGGAGAGGACCACGACGAGCGGCCCCACTCCCGCGGCACCCACGCCGCCACTCGTCGCAGCCACCGTCGAGAGGGTCACCACTGCGGTTTCGCCCGGTACGAACGGGAAGAATCCGTCGACGACAAGGA